>WHSY01000008.1:0-70621 GCA_009379815.1 Pseudonocardiaceae bacterium | reverse complement strand
ACCCGCAGTCGGCACCGGCGATGACGTTCTCCCGCCCGACGAGGCCCGCGTAGGTGACGATCGTCTCGGCGATCAGCTCGGGGTGCTCGACGTAGTTCGTCGCGTGCCCGAGCAGCCCGGGGATGAGCACCTTTCCCTCGGGCAGCGTGAGGTCCTGCCAGATCCGCCACTCGTGCTGGTGACGAGGGTTGGCGACCTCGAACGAGTACGCCGCGGCCTCGATGCCCAGCATGAACGGAGCGATGTCCGCCAGCGGCACGTCGTGCACCCTCGGCCCGTGGTTGAGCCCGTAGCAGGTGTGCAGCCGGATTCGGTCGGTCGGGATGTCGCGCAGCGAGTGGTTGACGATCTCGACGTGCGCCGCGGCGGTGCGCCGGCGCTGCCCGGGAGTCTGCGACGGGTCGGACAGGATCTCGATCAGCCAGGGATCGTCGATCTGCAGCAGGAATCCCGCATCGATGATCGTGAGATACTCCTCGCGCAACGCCTCGGCCACGGCCGCGTAGTAGTCGTGGTCGGAGTCGTAGTAGGCGTTGCGACCGAAGCCGCGCGGGCTGGTCGAGGGCAGGAACGCCTCCACCGACCGCACGTCGCCCAGCGCCGCGCGCAGGTTGTCGATATCGGCCCCGACCGCGTCGTGGCCGGTGTAGCTGACCGGGCCGACGCACTCCGTCACCCGCATCGGGGTGACGGTGTCCGCGTACTTGCCCAGGTAGCCCGCGTAGTAGTCGGGGAAGGCGTCGATCTCGACCTGCCACGACGCCGGGACCAGCTTCTCCCCCTCCCGGGCGGAGAACCCGGCCAGCCGGTCGACCACGTAGGTCGCGAAGCTGACCTTGCCTTGCTCCCCGTCGGTGAGCACGTCCAGGCCGGTGTCGGCCTGCAGGCGCACCGCATCGGCGACCGCGGCACGCACCTGCACGGCGAACGCCGCGGGGTCGTAGTCGCGACCGTGTTCCTTGTCCCGCATGGTGTCCAGCAGGCTTTCGGGCCGGGCGAGGCTGCCGACATGGGTGGTCAGGATGCGTTCGGTGCTGCGTTGCACGGGTTTTCAGCCCTTCCCCGAGGTTCCGAAGGCGTACTTGCCGGCCATTGCGACCGGGTCCCAACCGGCAGCGGCAGGCTCCTCGGGCACGGTGACGGTCACCGGCCGGGCCTGCACGATGCACACCGGGTCACCGGCGCGGCGGTGGCGAGAGACCACCCACTCCACGTCGACCGGGTAGCCGTAGTGCTCCTCGATCGCCGTCACCGCTGACGTGACCGCCGCGACCTGCTCCTCGTCGAGCACCTGGCGATCCACCAGCCGGCCCGGCATGTCGATCTCGACCACCCGCCCCGCGGCGTAGTCGAACGCCGAGACGACGGTCTTGCGCGCGACGTCGTAGCGCAGCAGCCGGTTGTCGGCCTTGCCGACCTCGGCGTGGTCGGGGGTGACCAAGCCTTGCACCACGGCCTCGCCCCACCCCCAGCTACCTTCGATCACGACCCGGTCGCGCTTGCCGGTGACGGGGTGGACCGAGAAGGCGACCCCCGAGGCACGGGCGTGGACCAGCTCGATCACACCGACGGCGATGGGCATGTCGTGGTGCGAGATGCCGTTGCGCAGCCGGTAGGCCAGTGCCCTCGCGGTGAACAGGCTGCCCCAGCAGGAGCGCACCGCGTCGAGCACCCGCTGTGACCCGGAGACGCCGAGGTAGGTGTCGAAGATGCCGGCGAAGCTGGCCTGCGCGGAGTCCTCCCCGGTCGCCGAGCTGCGTACGGCCGTCGGCACGTTGACGTCGACGCAGCGTACGCACAGTTGCTCGTAGGACTCGGTGATCTCCGCTGCGAGTTCGGTGGAGATCTCGCGCTGCTCGAAGGCCTCCCGGATGGTGGCCGACGCCTGCTCGACGGAATCCATGCCGGCGTCGGCGGGCAGGCCCGAGATCACCTCGTCGATCCGCTCGTCGAGGCCGGACTCGGCGCAGTGCCGCCGGTAGGCCGCCACCGTGACGGCGAAGCCCAGCGGCACCGTCACCTCCGCCCGCAGCAGCTCCGCCAGCCGCCCCATCTTCGCTCCGGCCACCGCGACAGCAGTGGCCGGCTCGACCTCGTCGATCCAGACGATGCTGTCGGTCAACTCGACACCCCCGCGCCGTCGGCCATCCTCACGTCGGCGGCCTTGCGCAGAATGGTGACGGTTCCCGTGGTGCCGTTGACCTCGATCTCGTCGCCGTCGCTGATGACCCTCGTCGCGACGCCGGCCGCGGTCACCGCCGGGATGCCGTACTCCCGCCCCACGATCGCGGCGTGCGACAGCGTGCCACCACCGTCACACACGCAGGCCGCGATCTTGGCGAACGCCGGGGTCCAGTTCGGCGAAGTGGACTCGCAGACCAGGATGTCGCCGGGTGAGATCCGGTGCAGCTCGTCGGCGTTGGCCAGCACCCGGGCGATGCCGCGGGCGGTGCCCTTCGACGCCGCGATCCCGGACACGCTGGCCGCCGACGCGGCATCGGTGTTCTGCATGGCCTGCAGCGAGTGCGCGTTGAGCCCGAAGATCTCGATCAGGATGGGATCCTCCACGGTCTCCGGCACGGTGCCCAGCACCTTGGGCATCTCCGACCGGCGCGCCTGCCAGTGGTCGAAGTACTGCCTGCGGGCGTCGACCAGGCTGCGCAGCTCACCGTTGTAGGGCCTGCCGCCCGCCACGCCGACCAGTTCCGGCCAGAACAGGTAGAGCATGTCCTGCGACGTGTCGGCGTCGACCCGCTTGGCGAGCTCCTGGCAGGTCCAGCGCAGCGGGAGCATGATCTTCAGATCCATGTAGAAGTTGTGGTCGTCCTGCCAGAACGGAAAGTTGGCCTGCTGGTTGCTTTCCAGCCCGGCGTCGAAGACGGCCTGCTCTTCCTTGGTCAGCTTGGCTCTGGCGACCTCGATCGCGGCCTCGCGCTCCTCGATGGCGTTGCGGGATGCGGCCTCGAAGTCATGGTCCTCGGGCCGCTGCAGGTAGGTCTTGATCATCCCCAGCGGTGGGGTCGGATCCTCGATCCAGCTCGGCAACGCCGGGTCGGTGGTGCCCTCCGCACGCCAGCCGTAGTAGCCCAGGAAGGCGTCGAACTCGGACAGCCAGGTCGAGGCCGCCCCGCCGTTGCCGGCCAGCGCGGTGCGTATGCCCTCCGCCTCGTGCGCGGCGAACACGTCGCGAAGCCCCTTGGCGCGGGCCGAGGCGGACAGCTTGCCCAGCTCCCGGTCGGTCTCCAGGATCTTGGTGTCCCAGCCTTGCAGGAACTTCCCGATCTCACCGGGCTCGATCCCGAAGTCCACGCACTGCCCGTAGAAGCCGACGAAGTTGGCCAGCAGCGGGTACATCACCCCGAAGTGGATCTCCATGCCCCGCTTGTGGTAGTGCCGCGCGTGGTGCAGCAGGGCACCGAGATCGGCCAGCGACCGGGTGCCGAAGTCGATGCCGCGGAAGTAGCTCCACCAGTCCTCGAGCTCGTCGCGGCCCCGCTCCCAGAACCCGGGGTAATCCTGCAGGAACGCCGGCAGGTTGTGACCGATCCGCTTCGCTCGGGCGGCCAGCTGCTGCGGGTCGGTCTCCGGGACCGCCGTGCCGTACAGGTGCGTGCCGGCGAAACGGCAGCTGCAACCACGGCCCGGCGGCAGCGGCAGGTTCTCGGCCGCGTGCTGCGTACCCCAGCAGTAGCCGTCGCCGCCCCAGGTGAACACGCCGAGCGGGGTCAGCCCGCGCGGCCAGTGGAAGTCGAGGAACCAGAACTGCCCCTCGTCCTCCTTCTTGAACGGCGACACCGGGTCGACGATGTACGGCATCTCGAGAAACTCCGGCTTGAAGCCCGGGTACCACTCCCCGGTGAACTCGTCGACGGGGACGACTGTGGCCATGGGGATGCTCCTTCGCTCGCCGGGCTGCCTGCGGGCAGCGCAGTGCGGTCATGGGGCGTGCGGTTGCGTGGAAGGTCGCAGCGCAATGACGTCGTGGCAATGCCCATGTTCCGCCGTCGCGAACGTTACGCGCCGGCGAACGCCCGCCTCCCGGGCCGGACGCCGCGCTCCGTAGCGTCGGTGTCACGAAGTCCGTGTCACGAAGGCCGTGTCACGAAGGCCGTGTCACGAAGGCGAGGAGGTCACGTGACGGAGCAGGCCGAGCGAGTGCCGGAGGCGCTGCTGCTGGACTTCGGCGGGGTGGTGCTGCGCTCGGGCCACGACCTGATGGGCCGGCTGCCCGCACGGCACCCGGCGACCACGCCGGTGGTCGAGCGCCGGGGCGACTTCGGCTCCGAGCCCGACGAGCTATGGGAGCGCATGCTGCGTGAGGAGATCTCCGAGCGCGACTACTGGTCGTTGCGGGCACGGGAGGTCGGCGACATGCTGGGGCGCGACTGGGACACCCGCGACTTCATGGCCGAGCTCTACGCCGGACCGCCGTCGGGGGTGTTGCATCCCGACGCGCTCGACCTCGTCGCCGATGTGCGGCCGACCGGCGTACGCCTCGGGGTGCTCACCAACGACCTCGCCGCCTTCCACGGCCCGGAGTGGATCGAGCAGATGGACATCCTGCGTGAGATGGATGCGATCGTGGACGGCTCCGCTACGGGAGTCCTCAAACCCGATCCGCGGGCATACCGGCTGGCCGCCGAGGCGCTGGGCACCCCGTGCGACCGGATCCTGTTCCTCGACGACATGCCCTGGAACGTGGCAGGCGCGCGCTCGGTCGGGATGACCGCGCACCAGGTCGACCTGACCCGTCCGGTCGCGGCCTTCGACCTGGCTCGCCGACAGCTGGGGCTGGACGCCGCGGCGTGATCAGGGGGCTCGGCGCGGGGCGCGGTAGCCGAGGCGGCGCGAGATGACGTCCGCGGCCTCGAGCACCGCGCCGGAGAAGCGCCGCAGCGATGTCCGCTTCAACCGCGCGATCGGACCGGCGACGCTCACCGCGGCGATCACGGTGCCGTCCGCGCCGCGGACCGGTGCGCCGACGGAAGCCACCCCGAACTCACCCTCCTCGACGTTCTCGGCCCAGCCGCGGGCCGCCACCGCGGCAAGTTCGGTACGCAGCACGTCGGCGTCGGTGATGGTGTGCGAGGTCAGGCGCACCGGTTGCCAGTGCGCCAGCCGCGCCTGCAGCACGTCGGGCGGCAGTGCCGCGAGCAGCACCTTGCCGGTGCTGGTGGCCGGCGCCGGAAGCCGGTGGCCGACCCGGCTGAAGATCCGCAGCAGGTGGGGGCTGTCGAGGCGCTCCACGTAGACCACCTCCATGCCGTCGAGCACCGCGACGTGAACGGTCTCCCCGGTTCGCTGCCGCAGCGCGGCCAGCGCGGGCAAGGCGGCCTCGTGCAGGTCCACGTGGGTGGACACCGCCGCGCCCAGCTCGTAGATCGCCAGCCCCAGCCGGTAGCCGCCGGCGGTGCCACCGCGCTCGAGCAGCCGCTCGGACGCCAGCGTGGCCAGCAGCCGATGCACCGTGCTCTTGCCCAGCCCGAGCCGGCGGGACAGCTCGGTGACGCCGAGCTCACGATCGACGCCGGAGAACTCCTTGAGCACCCGCGCCGCGTTGCGCACGGAAGACAGCAGACCCGGCTCCCGACCGTCGGGCATCTCCGGCGACTGTGCCATGGAGCAGGAAAGTACAGCATTGTTCCCGCATACGGGAAATCAGTCTTGTACGCGGGACGGCAGCGGCTCTAGCGTCTGTGACAGCGATCACCGTCCGCCACCGAGGAGGCCACGGCGTGGGGCACGTCATCCGCTTCGAGGACTACACCACCACCGACCGCGCCGTGCTGGGCGGCAAGAACGCCAGCCTCGGCGAGCTCGTGGCCGCCGGACTGCCCGTGCCGCCCGGGTTCGCGGTCAGCGCGGACGCCTACAAGGAGGTGCTCGGCACGGCCGGCCTGGTCGGCCCGCTGGCCGAGGCGGTCGCCGCGGCGGATCCGGACGCGGGCGGCCGCGCCCGCGCGATGGTGTCGAGCGCCCCGCTGCCGGGGGAACTGGTCGACGCGGTGCGCGCCGCCTACGCGCAGCTGTGCCGGCGGTGCGGGCGCGACGACCTGCCGGTGGCCGTGCGCACCTCGGCGACATGCGAGGACCAGCCCGACGCCAGCTTCGCGGGCGAGCACGAGACCTACCTGTGGGTGCGCGGCGCGGACGCCGTGCTCGAGCACATGCGGCGGTGCTGGGCCAGCCTGTTCACCGACCGCGCGATCTGTTACCGGGCGAAGATGGGCTACGACGAGGCCACTGCCGCGATGAGCGTGGGCGTGCAGCAGATGGTGGTGCCCCGCACCTCGGGGGTGGCATTCACCCTCAACCCGCACGACGGTGACCGCTCGCAGGTCGCCATCGACGCGAGCTGGGGATTCGGCGAGGCCGTCGTCGGAGGCGAGGTGACCCCGGACAACTTCCTCGTCGACAAGGTGCTCGGCGAGGTCAGCAAGCGCACCGTGTCGAGCAAGGAGATCGAGTACCGGCTCACCGGTTCGGACCGGGTGGAGCGCGCCGACGTCGGCGACGACCGGCGCACCACCCCCAGCCTCACCGACGAGGAGATCAAGGCCGTCGCGGCGCTCGCCCGGCGCGCGGAGCGCCACTACGGCTGCCCGCAGGACGTCGAATGGGCGATCGACGCGCATCTCGCGGCGCCCGACAACGTCCTGCTCCTGCAGAGTCGCCCGGAGACGGTGTGGAGCCGCCGCCCCCGCGCATCCGTCAGTAGCGGCACGGCCGGCGGCTACATGAGCATCGTCAACACCCTCGTGTCGCCGCTGCACACCAGGCGGACCGCCAGCACCGACGGCTGAGGCGTCCCGGGGCCCCCGACCGCAGCCGCGGCGGAGAAGAGAGGAAGACAATGGCAGACCGGTTCCCCACCCCGTTCGAGATCGAGACACCGCCCGGTGCCGAGGGCTGGCAGGAGCTCTACCCGTACTCCGTCCTGTTCTCCGAGGACCGCCGGGAGTACGAGGAGTCGCAGTTCTGGTTCCAGGACGGGGTACACCTGCCGACGGTGATCCCCCCGTGGGACGCCACGTTCTACGAGTACGCCTTCGCCGGGCTGGGTCAGAACAACACCCGGCACTACGTCATCCCCCCGGCGAGGGGCGTCGATTTCCGGACCCTGAACGGCTACGCCTTCCTCTCACCGGTCGGGGTCGACGATCCGGCGGAGATCGAGGCCCGGGTACCTCACTTCATGGAGCGTGCCGGTTACTACTACGAGCACTGGAACGAGCTCTACGACCAGTGGATGGTCAAGATCAGAGAGCTGATCGGCGAGATGGAGGCGCTGCACTTCGAGCCGCTGCCCGAGCTGGAACCGCTCGAGGTCATCACCTCGGGCAAGGGGCTGGGCAGCGGCTATCGGCTCATCGAGAACTACCACCGGCTGCTCGACCACGCGCTCAAGCTGTGGAACTACCACTTCGAGTTCCTCAACCTCGGCTACGCCGCCTACCTGGACTACTTCGGGTTCTGCAAGCAGGCCTTCCCCAACATCCCCGACCAGGCGATCGCCAAGATGGTCGCGGGCATCGAGGTGGACCTGTTCCGCCCCGACCAGGAGGTCAAGAAGCTCGCCTCGCTCGCCGTGGAGCTCGGCCTCGACGACGCGTTCGCCGAGAGCTCCCCGGACGCGGTGCTCGCCGCCGTCAACGCCCACCCGCAGGGCGCGCGCTGGATGGAGCAGTTCGAGACGTCGAAGGACCCCTGGTTCAACTTCTCCGGCGGCAGCGGCTTCTACAGCTCGGACAAGATCTGGAACGAGAACCTGGAGCTGCCGTTCGAGTTCATCGCCGGCTACATCGGCAAGATCCGGCGCGGCGAGAGCCTGGAGCGCCCCGTCGAGCGGGTCACGGCCGAACGCGACCGGCTGGTCTCCGAGTACTCCGACCTGCTGGCCAGCGATGAGGACCGGCAGGCGTTCGAGGCCAAGCTCGGGCTGGCCCGGACGGTGTTCCCGTACGTGGAGAACCACAACTTCTACATCGAGCACTGGAGCCACGCGATCCTGTTCCGCAAGATGCGCGATCTCGGCGGGATGCTGGTCAAGGAAGGCTTCTTCACCGAGGCTGACGACATCTTCTGCCTCAAGCGCGACGAGGTCCCCGAGGCGCTGTTCGACCTGTACTCGGCGTGGGCCGTGGGCACCACGCCGCGCGGGTCGCACTACTGGCCCCCGGAGATCGCTCGCCGCAAGCGCATCCTCGAGGCGCTGCGGCAGTGGTCGCCACCGCAGGCGCTGGGCAAGCCACCGGAGGTCATCACCGAGCCGTTCACCGTGATGCTGTGGGGCATCACGACCGAGAGCGTCAACTCCTGGCTGGCCGCGGGCGCCGACGGCGGGGGCGGGCTGTCCGGCTTCGCCGCCTCCCCCGGCTTCGCCGAGGGCCCGGCGCGGGTCATCCAGAGCGCCGACGGGATCGGCGAGATCGAGCCGGGCGAGATCCTCGTCGCCCCGCTGACCGCGCCGAGCTGGGCACCGGTCTTCGGCAAGATCGCCGCCACGGTCACCGACGTCGGCGGGATCATGAGCCACGCCGCGATCGTGTGCCGCGAGTACGGGTTGCCCGCGGTGACCGGAACCGCGTTCGCCACCCGCACGATCAAGACCGGTCAGCGGCTGCGGGTCGACGGCAACAGCGGCGAGGTCACCATCCTCGACTGAGGCCCCGTCCCCCCACACCACCATAAGCCGACTTGTCGTGGTGGCGAGGACCCGGAACCAACCGTGAGTCGGCTTGTGGCGGCTCCGGGCCCTCGTTACCCGACTCAGGCGCGAAGGAGAGCGTAGAAGTGCTCACGGCGGAGATGAACGAGGAGCTGACCCGGGTCGGGCCGGGCACCCCGATGGGCGAGCTGCTGCGGCGGTACTGGTACCCGGTGGCGTTCACCCGGGAGCTCGAGGACTTCCCGGTCACGCGCACCCGGCTGCTCGGCGAGAACTTCGCACTGTTCAAGACCCCGAACGGGCGCTACGGGATACTGCCGGAGGCCTGCCCGCACCGGAAGGCGTCGCTGGCCTACGGGGTGGTCGAGCCCGACGGGCTGCGCTGCTCGTACCACGGCTGGATGTTCGACCACTCCGGGACCTGCCTCGACCAGCCCGCCGAGCGCGACGAGACCAACTTCCGCGACCGGGTGCGTGCCGACGCCGGAGCGGCGCAGGAGATGGGCGGGCTGGTCTGGGCATACATCGGTCCCGCTCCGGTCCCCGAGCTGCCCCGCTTCGACGTCTACGTGATGGACGGCGTGCGCGACGTCGGCTGGGCCGAGCTGCCGTGCAGCTGGCTGCAGATCATGGAGAACGCGGTCGACCCGCACCATGTGGAGTGGCTGCACGGCCGCTACTTCGAATTCATCGGCCGACACCAGGGCTTCACCGCGCCCGCCTCGTTCGGCAAGAAGCACGAGAAGGTCGGCTTCACCGCCTTCGAGTGGGGCATCATCAAGCGCCGCGTGGTGGAGGGCGCCAGTGAGGAGGACGACGACTGGAAGATCGGCCACCCGCTGGTGTTCCCGTACAACATGCGGGTCGGCGGCGGCGGCATCGAGCAGATGCAGATCCGGGTGCCGATCGACGACACCACCACCCGGTTCATGCTCTACACGACGCACGCCCCCGACGGCGGCGTCTTCGGCGACCAGCCCACGGTGCCCGACTACGAGATCCCGTGGCGCGACGACAACGGCCACCACATCACCAACTACGTCGAGGGCCAGGACATCATGACCTGGGTCAGCCAGGGCGCGATCCCGGACCGCACCACCGAGCACCTCGGGCGCTCCGACATCGGCGTGACCATGTTGCGCCGGATGTTCAAGGAGCAGATGAAGATCGTCGCCGACGGCGGCGACCCGCTGGGCACCGTCCGCGAACCCCGCGAGCGCATCGACCTGCCGTGCGAGAAGAACAAGTTCCACGCCGGCGCCGGGTTCGCACTGGACTTCATGTCCATGGGATCGACCTGCTTCAGCCCGCAGCTCGAGGAGCTCAAGCGACTGCACATCGACGCGGCCGCACGTGTGCAGCCGCAGGCGGCGGCGTCGTGAACACCGCCCGCCGCCCGGCGTATGCGGCCGACGCCGAGCACCACCGCCGCGACGCCCCGCGGTACTGCCCGCGCTGCGGCTGCGACCTGGTGGGGACGGGCATCGCCGTGGAATTCTGGGAGGGCACCAACCGGGTGTTCCACACCTGGTGCGCGGCCTGCCGCTGGACCGGCGACATCACACCCATGACCCAGATGGTCGGCCACGAACCCGAGCACTGAGACTCGGTGCCGGTGAGGAGGGTGAACCAATGAAGGTGACCTCGTTCCACTTCATGCCATATCGGGACCTACCCGACGACTTCGACAAGAGGTACGACTCCGCCTGGGTGGACGCACCCTGGTGGGAGCTGGGCGACGGCTCGAAGGCCGGTGACTACTACAACTGGTCGCTCGACGAGCTCATGCTCGCGGCCAAGATGGGCTTCGACGGGCTCGGCACCAACGAGCACCATCAGAACGCCTACGGGTTCATGTGCAACCCGAACCTGTTCGGCGCCATCCTGGCCAAGATGACCCGCGATCAGGGCCTGGACGACGTCGCACTCGTCCAGCTCGGCGCCACGGTCTCGTCCACGAGCCCGCCCATCCGGATCGCCGAGGAATACGCCGTGCTCGACTGCATCAGCGGCGGTCGGCTGGTGGCGGGGTTGCCGCTGGGTCTCGGATGTGACGCCAACGTCAGCTACGGTGTCACCCCCATCGAGCAGCGGGAGCGCTGGCGTGAGGCCATCGACCTCATGCTCAGGGCGTGGACGGCCGAGGAGTTCTTCGCCTGGAACGGGAAGTACTTCCAGCTGCCCAAGGTCAACCTGTGGCCGAGGCCGGTGCAGGATCCGCATCCCCCGCTGCTGATACCGGGCGCGGCCAGCTCCTCGACGTGGGACTACTGCCACGACCGCGACCTGCCCTACGCCTTCCTGAGCTACTTCGGCGGGGAGTCAGCAGAGGGAGTCATGGACAGGTTCTGGGAGCGAGCGGCCGCGAAGGACAAGGACGCCAACCCGTACCGGGCGTCATTCCTGCAGCTGGTCGGTGTCGCCGAGACCGACGAGGAGGCGGAGCGACTGTTCGCGCCGCACATCGAGCACTTCTACCACAAGGCGCTGCATCTGCCGCTGCACTACCTCGCCACCCCCGGATACAGCGATTACAAGAGCCTGATCAACCTCTTCAGCTCGGGCATGCTGAAATACCTCGACTTCTCGGTGGACCTGAAACCCTTGAAGGCCAGGGACATGATCGACGAGGGATTCGTCGTGATCGGCAGCCCCGCCACCGTCCGCGAGAAGCTCGAGCACATGGTGCGGCGGCTCAACGTCGGGCACCTGATGCCGGTCCTGCAGTTCGGGTCGATGCCGCACGAGCTGGCGATGAACAACATCGAGCTGTTCGGTCGTGAGGTCCTGCCGCACCTGCAGAACATCTGGCAGGAGGACGGCTGGGACAACCCCTGGTGGCCGAAGCAGCTGGCCAAGACCCCCGTCCGCAGCGCGGCCTGAAAGGTTGAAGCGACATGAGTGCTCCTACCGTCGAGACCATCCAGGTACGTCACTGCAATTTCGAAGCCAAGGTGAAGGTGAAGGGCAGCGGCTCGCCCGTCGTCTACCTCCACACGGCGGGCGGGCCCCGCTGGGACGACTTCCTCGATGCACTCGCCGAGCACCACACGGTCTTCGCCCCTGATCACCCGGGGCTCGGCGAGACCAACCGTGACTCGATCTACGACGTCGAGAGCCTGTGGGACCTCATCCTGATCTACGACGAGATCCTGGACGGGCTGGGGCTGCCTTCCGCCGACGTCGTGGGGAGCTCCTTCGGCGGAATGGTGGCCTGCGAGCTGGCGGCCCACCGGCCCGAGCGGGTCGCCAAGTTGGTGCTCATCGACCCGATCGGCCTGTGGCGAGAAGACGTGCCCGTCGCGCCGTACATGTTGCTACCGCAGGACAAGCTGGTCGCGACACTGTTCGCCAATCTCGAAGCCAAACAGGTGCAGGAGTTCCTCACGCTGCCGGACGATCCGCAGCAGCGCGCGGTGGCGATGGCCGACTCCGTCTGGGCCATGGGCACGACCGGGAAGTTCGTCTGGCCGATCCCGGACAAGGGTTTGAGCAAGCGCATGCACCGGATCACCGCTCCGACACTCATCGTGTGGGGCAAGGAGGATGCCCTGATCTCACCCGTGTACGCGCAGGAGTTCGCCGACCGCATCGCCGACTCCCGTGTCGAGATCATCGAGGGAGCCGGTCACGTCCCGCAGTGGGAGCAACCCGACGCGGTCCGTCCGCTCGTTCTGGACTTCCTGAAGAGCAGCAGTTAGCTCCAGCGCACCGGCCGGACGGTTCGACGGATCAGCTCGGCGGATCAGCGCGGCCCGCAGCCTGCCGCGCCGATCCGCCGAGCGCCGGTCACACCCGTCAAGGTGTTGGAATCGGGACTGAACACACGATGAATCCGGAGCACGTCGCCCGGACGCTGCTGGCGGCACGCCGAAACGGCCACACCCTCGACCCGCTGACCGACCGGGTCGCGCTGACGCTGGAGCAGGCCTACCGCGTGCAGGACGCCGTGACGGCCGAGCGGCTGCGGACCGGTCAGCGCATGGTGGGGTGGAAGCTGGGCTACACCTCGGCGGCGATGCGCGCCCAGATGGGCATCACCGAGCCGAACTGCGGCCCGCTCACCGATGCCATGCTGATCCCCGACGGCGGGGCGGTCCCGCTCGGCTTGCTGCAGCCGCGGGTCGAGCCCGAGATCGGGCTGCGGCTACGCCGGCGGCTGGCTGGCAGCGCGGGTGTCGAGGAGGTGCTCGACGCCTGCGAAACGGGGCTGGCCTGCCTGGAGGTGGTCGACTCGGTGTTCACCGGCTACCGATTCCGACTGGAGGACAACACCGCGGACGGCTCGTCGGCGGCAGGCGTGGTCGTCGGCGACGAGCTGCCACTCGATGGCCTCGACGCGCTGGCGGTGCGCCTCGAGCGCAACGGCGAGCCCGGTGGCGAGGCGACCGGTGCCGCCGCGGGCGGGCATCCGGCCGCGGGGGTCGGCTGGCTGGCAGCGCGGCTGGCCCAGCGCGGTCACGCTCTCGAACCCGGCCAGCTCGTCATCACCGGGGGGCTCACCGCCGCGGTGCCGCTGGAGCCGGGCGACGAGGTGTGCGCCGTCTTCGCGGGCTCGGCCCCGGTGTCGGTGCGCCGCACCCGCTGATCCGGCCAGCGCTGCCGAGCTCAGGGCTCCTCGAGCCGGGAATCGCCCCCGGTGTGCTCCCACTGCAGGTAACGATCCGTCTCGTCGAGGAAGGAGCCGGCCAGCCACAGCGCCACGACCGCGTCGTCGCCCAGACCCAGCAGCGTGAGGGCGATCTCCGGCACGACATCGACCGGCGAGACGAGGTAGACGAGACCCAACGCGAAGAGCGCCAGCCTGCCCCCGCCGAGACCTGGGTAGCGTCCCCGCACGGCACGACGCACCAGCCGAGGCAACGCTGCGGCCCGCTCGCGCAGCGCCGGAGAGCCGGGTCTGCGCCCCCGCCGGACCGCTCGCCAGAGCGCCCGGAACGCGCCGAACCGCCGCCCCGTCACGACCCTGGCCATATCCGACACGCTACGCGGGAACCACAGTGGCAGGCCGCTACCGGATGGCGTCCCGGTCGGACTTGCTCGTCAGCGCCGCGTAGCCCGCCCAGCCCACGACCAGCACGGCTCCGATGAGCAGCGCCCAGAACAGGGCCTTGAAGACCGCTCCCAGTATCATCAAGCCGATCCAGATCAGCGCGATGATCCCGATCACCCGCACCATCAGCTGCCTCCTCCATCCGGGTGTCACGTTGCAGTCCACCCGTGGCGTGCCCGTCGGCGCATCAGGGAAGACCCTGAGGTGCCCCGTTACCGGGACTGGCCGTCGATGGCCATCACCACGGCCTTGGGCTCGGTGAAGAACTCGCGGCTGAAGTTGCCCCCCTCGCGGCCCACGCCGGAGGCACCGACTCCGCCGAACGGGGCACGCAGGTCGCGGATGAAGAAGCAGTTCGCCCACACCGTGCCCGCTCGCAACGCCGCGGCGACCCGGTGCGCCCGGGACAGGTTCTCGGTGAACAGCATCGCGTTGAGCCCGTACGGCGTGTCGTTGGCCAGCGCCACACCCTGCTCCTCGGTGCCGAACGGGGCCACCGTGACCAACGGGCCGAAGACCTCCTCGCGGCAGATCCGGGCGTCGGGCGGGGCGTCGGCGACGACGGTCGGCCGCACCGCCCAGCCCTCGCCCAGCCCACCGGTGAGTACCGTGCCCTCGATGCCCTCGAGGTAGGAGCGCACCTTCTTGTAATGCGTCTCGGAAGCCAGCGGGCCGACCTGGGTGGCCGGGTCCTTGGGGTCGCCCAGCGTCATCGCCTCGGCGGCGGCCACGAACCGGTCGCAGAACTCGCCGTAGACGCCGCGCTGCACGTAGAGCCGGCTGCCTGCCAGACACACCTGCCCGGCGTTGGTGAAGATCGCCTTGATCGACCAGTCGACCGCGGTGGCCAGATCGGCGTCATCGAAGACCAGGTTGGCACCCTTGCCGCCGAGCTCGAGGCTGACCGGGGTGAGGTTGGCCGCCGCCGCGGCCGATATGGCCCGGCCGGTGGCGGACTCCCCGGTGAACGTGATCCGGTCCACCCGCGGGTCACCGGTCAGCGCCGCACCCGCGGAGTCGGGACCGTAGCCGTGCACGACGTTGAGCACCCCGGGCGGGAAGCCGGCCTGCACCGCGAGCCGCGCCAGCACGGCCGCTGAGGCCGGGGTGTCCTCGGCGGGCTTGAGCACCACGGTGTTGCCCCAGGCCAGTGCCGGGGCGACCTTCCAGGTCTCGAGCATCAGCGGGAAGTTCCACGGTGCGATCGCCGCGACCACCCCGGCCGGCTCGTACCGGGTGTAGGCGTGGTGGCCGCTGTCCATCGGCAGCGCGTCGGCGACCGACAGCCGCGCGTGGTCGGCGAAGAACCGGAAGTTCTGGGCGGCGCGCGGCACGTCCTTGCCGCGGGCGTCGCTGATCGGCTTGCCCATGTCGGTGGTGTCGGCCAGCGCGAGCTCCTCGGCGTGCTCACCGATGAGGTCGGCCAGCCGGTGCAGCAGCGCACCCCGCTCGCCGTGACCCATCCGCGGCCAGGGACCTTCATCGAAGGCCCGCCGCGCGGCGGCCACCGCCCGGCCCGCCTCCACGGCACCGCCGAGCGCGACCTGCGCCCACGGCGCCCGCGTCCACGGGTCGACCGAGTCGAACGTCGCCCCGGCGGCGGAGGCGACCTCCGCACCGTCGATGACGTGCGGCACGAACTCCATGCCCGCAGCCATACCCGCTCAGCTCTTCCCATGCTTCTCGGCGATCGTGACGTCCCCCGCCGCGAAGTGCGTCGTGGGCACCTCACGCAGCACCACCCGGATGGTCTCCTTCGGGGCGGCGACGGCGTCCTCCACCGCCTCGGTCACCTTCGTGATCAGCGCGCGCAGCTGTTCGGGCGTGCGCCCCTCGGCCAGGGTCACCTCGATCAGCGGCATCAGCGTGCTCCCGTCGAGGCCAGGTCGCGCTCCTCGGCCAGGCGCAGCGCGACGTCGATGAGCATGTCCTCCTGCCCGCCCACGTAACCGAGCTCGCCGGCGCGCTGCAGGATCTCGTAGGCGGGCACGCCGTAACGCTGCGACGCCCGCTCAGCATGCAGCAGGAAGCTGGAGTACACCCCGGCGTAGCCCTGCACGATCGCGTTGCGGTCCATCGACGGCCAGCGGGGGATGTAGGGCTTGACGACGTCCTCGGCGGCGGCGAGCACGCCCTGCACGTCGAGGCCGGTGCTGATGTGTAGCCGCTCGAAGGTCGCGGCCAGCACCTCGGTGGGCGAGTTGCCGGCACCGGCGCCCAGCGCGCACAACGCCCCGTCGATCTGCCGAGCGCCGTTGTTGTAGGCGAGCACCGAGTTCGCCACACCCAGGGACAGGTTCTGGTGGCCGTGGAACCCGACTTGGGCCTGGTGACCGATCTCGCGGTGCATCGCCTCGACGCGAGCCTGCGCGTCGTCGAGCACCAGCGCCCCCGCCGAGTCGACGACGTAGACGCACTGCGCGCCGGCGTCGACCATGATCCGGGCCTGCCGGGCCAGCTCCGCCGGATCGGCCTTGTGCGCCATCATGAGGAACCCGACGGTCTCCATGCCCATGTCGCGGGCCGCGCCGAAGTGCTGCACGGAGACGTCGGCCTCGGTGCAGTGGGTGGCGATCCGCGCCACCGAGGCACCCACCTCATGCGCGCGCCGCAGGTCGGTGACCGTGCCCAGCCCCGGCAGCAGCAGCACCGCTATCTCCGCCTCGGCGGCTTCATCCACGCCTGCGGCGACGAGCTTGATCTCGTCGGTCAGCGAGAAGCCGTAGTTGAACGACGAGCCGCCCAGCCCGTCGCCGTGGGTGACCTCGATGACCTCGACCCCGGCCGAGTCGAGCGCGTGCACCGTGGCCCGCACCTGCTCCTCGGTGAACTGGTGGGCCATCGCGTGACTGCCGTCGCGCAGCGTCGTGTCGGTGATCCGCAGGTCGCGGTGTGTCACGCGCTCACCACCTCCGCGCGGGCGACGAGCTCGCCGACGCGGGCGGCGGCCGCCGTCATGATGTCGAGGTTGCCGGCGTAGTCGGGCAGGTAGTCGCCGTTGCCGCGGATCTCGAGGAACACCGCGACCCGGCCGTTGCCCGACCAGCCGTCCCGCGGGTCGTCGAACTGCGGGTCGGCGCGCAGCGTGTAGCCGGGCACGTAGCGCTGCACGTCGGCGACCATGTCGTGGATCGAGCCTGCGATCGCGTCGGTGTCGGCGTCGGCGGGGATCGCGCAGAAGATCGTGTCCCGCATGATCATCGGTGGCTCCACCGGATTGAGGATGATGATCGCCTTGCCGCGGGCCGCTCCCCCGACCTCCTCGATGGCTCCGGCCGTGGTCTCGGTGAACTCGTCGATGTTCGCCCGCGTACCCGGCCCGGCCGAGCGCGAGGCCACCGACGCGACGATCTCGGCGTAGGGGACCGGTACCACCCGCGAGACCGCGGCCACGATAGGGATGGTGGCCTGCCCGCCACAGGTGATCATGTTGACGTTCGCCGCGTCCAGGTGTTCGGGCAGGTTGACCGCCGGGCACACCATCGGACCCAGGTGCGCTGGGGTGAGGTCAACCGCCTTGATGCCCGCCTCGGCGTAGCGGGGGGCGTTCGCCGCGTGCGCCTTCGCCGACGTCGCCTCGAACACGATGTCCGGCAACGGGTCCTGCGCGAGCAGCCAGTCCACGCCGTCCGCCGAGGCCTTGGCCCCCAGCTCCCGGGCTCGCGCAAGCCCCTCGGACTCCACCACACCGACCATGTAGTCCACCTCGACCGCATCGCTGCGGCGCAACTTCGCCAACAGGTCGGTGCCGATGTTGCCGGGACCGACGATCGCGGCGACCGCCCTGCCCATGCTGCCTCCTCACCCTGTCGCGGTGACAGCGTCGAGCCTTCCACCGCAGCCGCCCGAGGGGAACCTCCCCGTCCCTCCCAGCGGAACACTGTCAGCGGCGGCGCCGGCCGAACAACCTGCGCATCACCCCTCCGGTGAGCACACCCAACCCCACCAGCATCGAGGCGGACCGGGCGTCGGGGCGGGCACCGACGGTCACCTGGGGACGGATGACCGCGGGCGGTGGCGGAGGCGGCGGAGCCGGCTGCAGGTTCTCCCGCGCGGTCGCGGCCCAGGCCGTGACGAAGAGTAGGAAGCGGGAGACGAAGAACGCGAAGACCATGAGACCGATGATCGGGCCGAAGAGCTGCCCGGTCGGGCTCTGCGTCACCGAGCCGAGGTAGATGGCGAAGACCTGCTTGAGCACCTCGAAGCCGACCGCGGCGAACAACGCGGCCTTCATCGCGCTGCGCAGGTTCACCGGCTGGCGCGGCAACCGTGCTATCACCCACAGGAACACCAGCCACATCCCCGCCACCGACAGCGCCAGGGCGAGCAGGAAGAACAGCCACCGCGCCCACCAGAAGTCCCCGAGACCGACCAGGTCGAGGAGGACGTCGGCGAACGCGGTACCCGCGCCCGTGACGGCGAACGAGGCGACCAGCGCGAGCCCGAGACCGAGCAGCGCCAGCAGGTCGAAACCCTTCTTGCGGACGAAACCGTCCGACTCGGGCGGCTGCTCCCACTGCGCGGACAGCGCCTCCCGGAGGTTGCCCATCCACCCCAGCCCGGAGTACAGCGCGGCGAGCAGTCCGATGATGCCGACGCTGCTGCGGGACTCGATGGCCTGGTCGATGACGGGCGCCAGCGTCTGGCCCAGCCCCGGGGGCGCGGATTCGGCGACCTGGGCCTTCAGCTGCTCGAGCAGGGCCTGGTTTCCGGCCAGGACGAACGCGACGACCGCGAAGGCGATCATCAGCAGCGGCACGAGCGCGAGCACGCTGAAGTACGTGATGGCGGCCGCGTAGTGGTCGCCGTTGTTCGACGTGTAGGCCTGCCCGGCGCGCACCAGATGGTCGAGCCACGGGTAGCGCTGCCGGTAGCGTTGCAGCATCCCCGGCTGTTCGTCCGTCTGCTGTGGACCGGTCCCCGACATAGCCAGGCAGGTTAGCGCCTACCGGCGCGTTCAGCCCGCCGGGGCCAGGAACCCGATCCGGTCGTAGGCGGTCCGCAGGGTGTCGGCAGCCACGGCACGGGCGCGGTCGGCCCCGCGCGCCAGCACCTTGTCCAGCTCGGCAGGGTCGGCGGTGTAGGTGTTGACCGCATCCCGAAGCGGCGTGACGACGTCGGTCAGCACCTCGGCCAGGTCCTTCTTCAGGTCGCCGTAACCCTTGCCCTCATAGGCGACGGCCAGCTCGTGGACGCTGCGGTCGGACAGCGCCGAGTAGATCACCAGGAGGTTGGAGATGCCGGGCTTGGCGGCGGGGTCGTAGACGATCTCACGTCCGGTGTCGGTGACCGCGGACCGGATCTTGCGGGCCGACGCCTTCGGCTCGTCGAGCAGGTCGACCACCCCGGCAGCCGAGGACGCCGACTTGCTCATCTTCGCCGTCGGTTCGGTCAGGTCGTATATCTTGTCCGCGCCGCGGATGATGTGCGGCTCGGGCACGGTGAACGTCGGGCCGTAGCGGGAGTTGAACCGCTGCGCGAGGTTGCGGGTCAGCTCGATGTGCTGTCGCTGGTCCTCACCGACCGGGACCTCGTCGGCGTGGTAGATCAGGATGTCGGCGGCCTGCAGGATCGGGTAGGTGAACAGGCCGACCCCGACGCGTTCGGCGCCCGCCCGCGCGGACTTGTCCTTGAACTGGGTCATCCTCCCGGCCTCGCCGAAGCCGGTCAGGCATTCGAGCACCCAGCACAGCTGGCTGTGCTCGGGCACGTGGCTCTGCACGAACAGCGCGGAGTGCTCCGGATCGACGCCGAGCGCGAGCAGCTGGGCCGCCGCCTTGCGGGTGCGGGCGCGCAACAGCTCGGGATCCTGGTCGAGGGTGATCGCGTGCAGGTCGACCACGCAGTAGAAGGTGTCGTGGGTCTGCTGCAACGCCACCCACTGCCGGATCGCACCCAGGTAGTTGCCGAGGTGAAACGAGTCGGCGGTGGGCTGGATCCCGGACAGTACCCGTGGGCGACGTTGCGACATGGGATCGATTCTTGCAGCCGCCCGCGGCGGGCAGGCACCGGATTATCAGCGCCCGTACCGCACGGTGACCGGCGCGTGGTCCGACCAGCGCCGATCGTAGCTCGGCGCCCGCTCGACGGTCGCGGATACCGCGGTGGCGGCCAGCGCCGGCGTGGCCGCGTGGTAGTCGATGCGCCAGCCGGCGTCGTTGTCGAAGGCCCTGCCGCGATACGACCACCAGGAGTAGGGCCCGGCGACGTCCGGGTGCAGCGCGCGCACCACGTCGACGTAGCCGGTCTCGCCGAACAGCAGCCCCATCCAGTCGCGCTCCTCGGGCAGGAATCCGGACTTCGATCGGTTGGATCTCCAGTTCTTCAGGTCCGCCTCGCGGTGCGCGATGTTGAAGTCGCCACACACCAGCATCTCGCGGCCTTCCGCAGCCGCCTTCTCGCGGCGTTCGGCGAGGTAGGGAAGGAATGCGCCCATGAACCGCTGCTTGGCGGCCTGCCGCTCGGTACCGACCTCACCCTTGGGCAGGTACAGGCTCGCCACCGTCAGCCCCTCGAGGTCGACCTCGAGGTAGCGGCCGGCATCGTCGAACTCGTGCTCGCCGAAGCCGACCCGCACCGCGTCCGGCTCGGCGCGCGACAGCATCGCGACCCCGGCGCGCCCTTTGACCTCTCCCGGGGCGTGCACCGCGTGCCAGCCCGGCGGCTCGCGCAGCGCGTCGGGCAGCTGCTCGGGCTCGGCGCGCGTCTCCTGCAGGCAGACGACGTCGGCGTCGGTGGCCGCCAGCCACCCCCCGGACGGCTCGCACAGCCCCTTGCGTGCCGCGGCACGCAGCCCGTTGACATTGGCGGTGGAGACCGTCAGCACGTCCCCACGCTATCGCCACACCGTGCTGCTATCTCGTGAGTGGCGATACGAGTCATGACTCACATCGCCACTCACGAGGCGCGTAGCGCCAGTTCCTTGTCCAGCGCGTCGAGGAACTCCTCGGTGGACAGGAACGGGGTGTCGGGGCCGACTAACAGCGCGAGGTCCTTGGTCATCTTCCCGCTCTCGACGGTCTCGATGCAGACCCGCTCGAGCGTGTGGGCGAACTCGGTGACCTGGGGCGTCGAGTCGAGCTCGCCCCGGTGAGCCAGTCCGCGGGTCCAGGCGAAGATCGACGCGATCGGGTTGGTCGAGGTCGGCTTGCCGGCCTGGTGCTGGCGGAAGTGGCGGGTGACGGTGCCGTGCGCGGCCTCGGCCTCCACGGTCCTGCCGTCCGGGGTCATCAGCACGCTGGTCATCAGCCCGAGCGAGCCGAATCCCTGTGCGACGGTGTCGGACTGCACGTCACCGTCGTAGTTCTTGCAGGCCCAGACGTAGCCGCCGTCCCACTTCAGCGCCGCGGCGACCATGTCGTCGATGAGCCGGTGCTCGTAGGTCAGCCCCTTCTCCTCGAATGCCGCCTGGAACTCCGACTCGTAGATCTCGGCGAACACGTCCTTGAACATGCCGTCGTAGGCCTTGAGGATCGTGTTCTTGGTCGACATGTACACCGGGTACCCGCGGGCCACCCCGTAGCGCAGCGACGCACGGGCGAAGTCCTCGATCGAGCGGCGGTAGTTGTACATGCCGAGCGCGACGCCGCCACCGTCCGGGAACTTCGCCACGTCGAACTCGAGCGGTTCGCCACCGTCGTCGGGGGTGTAGGTGATGGTGACGGTGCCGGGCCCCGGGACCGTGAAGTCGGTGGCACGGTACTGGTCGCCGTGGGCGTGGCGGCCGATGATGATCGGCTTGGTCCAGCTCGGCACGTAGCGCGGGATGTTCGAGCAGACGATCGGCTCGCGGAAGATCACCCCACCGAGGATGTTGCGGATACTCCCGTTCGGCGAGCGCCACATCCGCTTGAGCCCGAACTCCTCGACCCGCGCCTCGTCGGGGGTGATGGTGGCGCACTTGACCCCCACTCCGTGCTCGGCGATCGCGTGCGCCGCGTCGACGGTGATCCGGTCGTCGGTGGCGTCGCGGCTTTCGATGCCGAGGTCGTAGTACTCGAGGTCGATGTCGAGGTAGGGGTGGATCAGCTTGTCCTTGATGAACTGCCAGATGATCCGGGTCATCTCGTCGCCGTCGAGCTCGACGACGGTTCCCTCGACCTTGATCTTGCCCATGCGGTGGGCCTCTCCTCTCCCGGCTGACGCCCGCGGGCGACGACGCATCAAACGGTACGAGCGTACTGCTCACAGCGGCCGGACGGGGACTCGACCATGTCACACCAGCGGACCGGCGGCCAGGTAGAGGCGGCAGGGTGGGATCAGGCGGTCGAGCGCACGCCCGGGATCTCGTCGTTGCGGAACGCCTCGACGAAGTGCCCGTGGTCGGCACGGACCACCGCGCCGTAGTCCCGGGCGAAGCCGGTGATCCACTCGACGAACTCGTCATCACGGCCGTCGACCACCGCGGCGATGGCCTCCTCGGTCGAGAACGGCACCAGGGTGTGGTCGGAATCACTGTCGGACACGCAGTGCACCTTGGCGGTGGCACGGCCGAGCTGCTCGACCACCGGGGCGATCTCGTCCGGCTCGGTGAGCTCCTCCCAGTCCAGGTCGGACTCGTAGGGCGACACCTGGCTGACCACGTAACCGATCCCGCCGAGCTCGGTGTAGCCCAGCAGCGGGTCGGCGTGGGCCTGCAGGGATCGCTGCGAGATCGCGGTGCGGTGCCCGTGGTGGTCGAAGTGGGAGGCGATGTGCTCGTCCGTGACGACCCGGGACGGTGCCGCGACGTTGCCCTGCTTCATCGACAGCACGATGTCGTTGTCCAGTGCCTGGTTGAATCCCTCGATGAGCAGCGAGTAGGCGGGCAGGCCCGCGCTGCCGATACCGAACCCGGTGCGCCCGACGACGTCCTTGACCGCGTAGGCGACGTTGTGGAATCTCTTGTCGGCCGGGATGGTCTCGAGGTAGCGCTCGTAGGCGGCACACACCGCGTCCCGCTCGGCGGACTCCAACCGCCGCACGCCGGTGCCGCCACGGAAGATCCGGTCGCGGCCCTCGGTCTCGGTGATCTTGTCGAGCAGTCCGACCCTGGTGCGCAGCTTCGCGTCGGCCAGCACGTCGTGCACCGCGTCGTGTGCCGTGCCGAGCCGGATCGAGAAGCTGCGGTCGTCGGCGGAGTCGAGGAAGACCCGGACCTGGTCGAGGTAGCCGCGCAGGTAGGTGCCGATCAGCCGGTCGATGTCGGTGTCGGACAGCGCCTTGCGCCAGCCGAGCAGCGCCAGGCTCGCGGCGAAGCGCTGCAGGTCCCAGGTGAAGTGGCCGAGGTAGGCCTCGTCGAAGTCGTTCACATCGAAGATCAGGATGCCTTCGCCGTCCATGTAGGTGCCGAAGTTCTCCGCGTGCAGGTCACCCTGGATCCACGCCCGGCTCGTGCGGTCGTCGGCCCAGGGGTCCTCGAGCTCGGCCACGTCGGCGTAGAACAGGCAGGCGCTGCCCCGGTAGAAGGCGAACGGGTCGGCGGCCATCTTGCGGAACTTGGTCCGGAACGCCGCCGGGCTCGCGTGCATCAGGTCGGAGAACGCGTCGACGAGGGTGTCCACGATCCGGTGCCGGCGCGCAGCCGGATCGGTGGTGAGCAGGTTGGCAGCCAGAGTCATGTACCGATCATGCCTTCTTGGGCGCTTTCAGTCGAAGATCGCCAGCGGGAGGAAGGCCGACACCACGAAATTCGGCACGTCGACCACCTCGCTGATCTTGAGGTCCACCGCGACACTGCACAGCGCGTAGGCCTGCTGCGCGGTGTAGCCGTACTCGGCCTGCAGGTGGTCGATCATGCTGAGCAACGCGTTGCGCGCCGCGACGGTCAGGTCCTCGGCACGGCTCTCGCCGTCGCCGGTCACCGACATGCCGGTGGTGCCGAAGAACCGCCGCGGCGCCTGATACTCGGGATCCACCACGTAGTCGTCGCGGGCGAACTGCGGGTTGCGGATCCCCCGCTGTGCCGCCCGCCCCTTGTGCACGTCGAACTCGGCGTAGAGCGTCGCCCGCATCTCGATCGCGGTGCCGCAGGTCTCGCAGTCGCCCTGCGCGTAGTGTGCGTCGCCGGCCGAGAAGAGCCCGCCCTCGGCGTAGACCGGGAGGTAGAGCCGGGTTCCGGCACAGAGCTGCTTGATGTCGACGTTGCCGCCGACCTCGTGCGGCCCGATGGTGCGGACCGCCTCGGCAGCGATCGCCGGGTCGGTCGGTACCGCCCCGGTGGGATCCGGGGGCAGCACCATGGCGCCGCGGTCGAGGTCTGCCCGCTCGCGCGCGTTGATGCGCGACAACAGCTCCCGGTCCGGCGCGAGCCCGATGGTTCCCATGAACGAGGCCCCGGGGATACGCACGCCCGGCAGCTCGTCGGACGTGGCGAACCCGTCGGCCATCGCCCACCGAACCAGGAACGGCTCGGTGAACACGTCGCGCAGGAAGCCGAAGCCGGGGACCTCGACGGTGTAGCCGTAGCTGTCCGGGACGACGTCGCGGATCCGGACCTCGAGCAGGTCCCCCGGCTCGGCGCCCGCCACGTACACCGGACCGGTCAGCGGGTGCACCACCGACAGGTCGGCCGCGGCGACGGTGGCGAGCGTGGCATCGGGCCCCAGCTGCCCGTCGAAGGCGTCCCGGGTCGCTAGCACCACCTCGTCGCCCGGGGCGCAGCGCACCACCGGCGCGATGTCCGGGTGCCAGCGGTTGTGCCCGGTCTCGGGCTGCTCGCCGAGCGTCTTGCCGTAGTCGACCCGGACCTCATGCGTAGCCACCCGGCACCTCCACGTTCGCCGCCCCGGAGGCTTGCGACCCTGGCACGAGGTGCGCGCGCGGGCAACCACTCACAGATTCTGCACGTCGGCCTGCTTGGCTCGGACGGCTTCCGCCGCCTCGGTCAGCGCCGCCTTCTCCCCGGCGGTGAGGTCGGTCTCGACGACCTTGCGCACCCCGGATGCGCCCAACTCGGCGGTGACCCCGAGGTAGACCCCGGAGATGCCGTACTCCCCGTCCACCCAGGCGCACACCGGCAGGACCGCACCGGAGTCCTCGGCCACCGCGCGCGCCATCCGGGCCGCCGCGGCCGACGGCGCGTAGTAGGCCGACCCGGTCTTGAGCAGCGCGACGACCTCCGCGCCACCGTTACGGGTGCGGGTGACGAGCTCCTCGATCCGGTCCGCGGGCATCAGGTCGGTCAGCGCGTTGCCGTCGACGGTGCAGGCGCTGGGCACCGGGACCATGGTGTCGCCGTGCGAGCCCAGCGTCAGCGTGCGCACCGAGGCCACCGCCACGGCGAGCTCCTCGGCGACGAAGTTGGTGAACCGCGCGGTGTCGAGCATCCCGGCCTGGCCGAGCACCCGCGTGCGGGGGAACCCGGTGGCGAGCTGCGCCAGCGCGGTCATCTCGTCCAGCGGGTTGGTCACGACGATCACCACGGCGTCGGGGGCATGGCGCGTGACGTTCTCCGCGATCTGCCGGACGATCGTGGCGTTGGTCTCGATGAGGTCCATCCGGCTCATGCCCGGCTTGCGTGGCAGGCCGGCGGTGATGATCACGATGCCCGACCCGGCGATGGTCTCGTAGCCTTCACCCTGCTCGCCGGTGGTCTGCCCGACGACCCGGGTCTCGAAGCCCTCGACCGGCCGGGACTGGTTCATGTCCAGCGCCAGGCCCTCCGGCTTGCCCTCGACGATGTCGGTGAGCACGACAGTGTCGAAGATGTCGTACTCGGCGAGGCGCTGGGCGGTGGTCGAGCCGTAGAAGCCGGCGCCGATGACGGCTACCTTGCCGGAGCGTGCCATGTGGTGCTGCCCTTTCCGATCGGATGGGTGACGATGGGGTCAGAGCCTAGGTCGGCAGCCCGCCACCGGCGGCGCGGGCCTCAGCCGCCGGCCAGCGGCCCGCCCACGATGGTCAACGACACGTAGAGCATCAGTGTCCCGAAGCCACCGTAGGCGAGCACGTCGAGGCTGCGGGCGCGGATGACCAGCAGCCCGGCTCGGTCCGGCGACAGCAGCGCGCGCAGCCCCGCGGCGATCAGCAGCGCGCCGCCGATGATCGCGGTGCCCTCCCGCCAGTGGTACTGCACGATGCGCAGCAGACCCAGCCCCACCACGGCCAGCACCAGCGCGAAGGCCAGGTGCCGGCGCCAGCCGGGGGCGGTGGTCATGTCCTCGGGCGCTCCGCCGCATCGACGACGTTGGCCAGCAGCATCGCGCGGGTCATGGGCCCGGCCCCGCCGGGCATCGGCGCCAGGAACCCCGCCACCTCGCGCACCCCGGGATCGACGTCGCCGACCAGGCCGACATCGGTGCGGGTGATGCCGACGTCGAGCACCGTCGCGCCGGGTTTGACCACCTCCGGGGTGACCAGCCCTGGGCGACCGGCGGCGGCGACCACGACATCGGCTCGGGCGATCTCGGCGGCGAGGTCCTTGGTACCGGTGTGGCACAGCGTGACGGTGGCGTTCTCGCTGCGCCGGGTGAGCAGCAGCCCCAGCGGGCGGCCGACGGTGACGCCGCGCCCGATCACCGTGACGTTGGTGCCCGCCAGCAGCACGTCGTAGCGGCGCAGCAGCTCGACGATGCCGCGCGGGGTGCACGGCAGCGGCCCCGGCTCGCCGAGCACCAGCCTGCCCAGGTTGACCGGGTGCAGTCCGTCGGCATCCTTGACCGGGTCGATCCGCTCGAGCACGGCGCCGGTGTCGATGTGCTTCGGGACCGGGAGCTGCACGATGTAGCCGGTGCACGCCGGGTCGGCGTTCAGCGCGTCGACGACGTCGAGCAGCTCGGCCTGGGTGGTGGTCTCCGGCAGGTCGCGGTGGAGCGCCTCGATGCCGATCTTGGCGCAGTCGTTGCGCTTGCCGCGCACGTAGGCGTGCGACCCGGGGTCGCCCCCGACGATCACCGTGCCCAGTCCGGGAACCACGCCGCGCTCGCGCAGCGCATCGACCCGCACGCGCAGGTCGTCGAAGATCTCATCCCGGACGGCCTTGCCGTCCAGCAGCGTCGCGCTCACGGCCGCCATCCTCGCACCGCCGTCACCTATCGGTGCTACGACCCTGGTTCGCAGGCGTCCGGCGGCCGGGCAGCGCGGTGATGGCGACGGCCACGAATGCCAATGCCGTGCCGGCGATCGTCGCGACCGACAGCGGCTGCCCGGCTGTCGGCGCGAACAGGTCCAGCAGGACGGAGCCGACGAGCTGTCCGGCTACCGTGCACAGCCCGAACAGCAGCACGCCGGTGACCCGCACGATCACCGCGGCCGCACTGACGAACACCACGCCGAGGGGCCCCCCGAGGTAGAGCAGCGGGTTCGCCGGCAGGGAGTCGGGCAGGCCCCGGACAGCGACGTCGACCAGGGCCCCCGCGCCGAGCGCGGCGGTCCCGACCACGAAGTTCACCAGCGCCGCGGACAGCGGCCCGCCGGTGACGCCGAGGCGACCGTTCAGCGCCTGCTGCCACGCGATCGCCGCACCGGCGAGCGCGGGCAGCACGGTGAGTACGACGACGCCGGAAACACCCAACCGGTCGGACAGCGCCAGCGCGACCGCACCGAGTGCCAGTACGGCGCCGCCGACACGCCCGATCGTGATCGACCTGGGGCCGCCGGGGCCGACACCGAGGCGGTCGACGATCAGGCTGCTCGCTGCCTGACCGGCCACCACTGCGACGGTGAAGACGGCAACGCCGATGGAGGCCACCGTCAGGCTCTGGCTGAGTATCAGGGACGCTCCGCCCAACCCGCCGACGAAATGCCACGGCCGCAGCCGTCCGCGGCGCAGTGCCGCGACCAGGCGAGCCCCCCCGGCGCGCATGGTCGGTAGCAGGGCGGCCATCACGACCAGCAGGACCAGACTCCCACCGAACGAGATCAGCGCGGCCAGTGTGCCGTCACCGAGCTCGCGGCCGAGCGTGCCGTTGATGCGCGCCTGGACCGCGAGCGCGGTTCCGATCGCCACGGAGGCGGTGGCCGCTGCAGCGGCGCGACCGGTGCTGACACCGGACCGGGGAGCCCCGGTATCGGTCGACCCGGCGTTGGTCGACCCGGGATTGGTTGTCACGGTCGACCATCTTCACCCGCGCTGCTGCGCCCGCCGCTCGGCGGGCCTCGCCGACGAGGAGGCAGCACCCCCGCGGTGGTCACCTACTCGATGATCGCTACCGCGCGGGTGGGGCCACCGTGCGATCCCTGCAGCTTGAGCGGGAACCCGACGAACAGGAAGCGTTGGTCGACCACCTGATCCAGGTTGGCCAGGTTCTCGTAATGGGTGATGTGGGCGGCACGACACATCATGTGACACGGGTAGGAGCGGCTCGCCGGGTTGTCCGGGGTGGGACTGTCGACGCCGAACGTCTTCACCCCCTTACGCCGGATCCATTCACTGCCGGACTCGCCGAGGCCCGGGAAGTCGGTGAGATAGCGGCTCTGCCCCCGGTAGCGGTTCCAGGTCGCGGTGTGGAACAACACGATGTCGCCCGGGTTCACGCTGACCGGTGCGGCCGCCTCCACCTCGTCGAGATGCTCGGCGGTGATGTCCGTCCTCCCCGGGAAGCCCGTGACGTCCAGGCAGACCGCGTTACCGTAGAACAGGTCCAGCGACATCTGGTCGATCGTCTGCGCGCCGGGGTCGGGATCGAGGTGGGAGAACGAGTCGACGTGGGTCGGGCCGTTGTCGTTGAGGATGAAGCCGGTGGTCTGGAACGAGAAGCCGCCCTCGAACCGGGGGGCGGTTTCCTCGTGAGTGGCGTGCTCGAACACGACCGTCTTCAGGTGGCCGGGGTAGACCTTCATCCCCTGGTAGATGTCCTGCGAAAGATCGATCATCGTCATGTCGTCGCTCCGCGCTCCGGCTGGACAGTCATCAATACATCACGACACCGGCGCACACGTTCAGATCCTCGCCCGTGATCGACGACGACTGCGGTGCCGCCAGGAAGACGCAGGCGTCGGCGACCTCCCGCGCGTCGACCATCCGTTGCAGCGGCGACGCGTCGGTCAGGGCCCGCCTGGCGTCGTCCTCGGCGATCCCCTTCGCCTGCGCCTGCCGGCGGATCACGTCCTCGATCCGGGGCCCGGCCACCGCGCCCGGGCACATGGCGTTGCACCGGATGCCGCTCGGGCCGAGCTCGAGCGCCAGCGTGCGGACCAGCCCGATCACGCCCATCTTCGCCGCGGCGTAGGGCGTGCGGCCGGCCAGCGGCCGCTTCCCGGTCATCGAGGAGATCGCCACCAGGCTGCCCGAGCCCTGCTCGATCATGGTCGGCACGAACCGGCGGAAGGTCAAAAAGACCCCGTCGACGTCGGTGACCAGGCACTCCCGCCATTCGGCGAGCTCCATCTCGTGCATCGGCTTGGTGGGCCCGGCGATCCCGGCGTTGGCCACGACCACGTCGACCCGACCGAAGTGGTCGAGCACCTGCGACCCCATGCGCTGCACCGACGCCTCGTCGGTCACGTCGCAGGGTGCGGTCAGGTACGCCACCCCGCAACGCTCGACCTCCGCCGCGGTCTCCGCCAGGGTCTGCGCCGATCGGGCGGACAGCACGACGGCCGCGCCCTCGGCCGCCATCCCGACGGCGATCGCCGCACCGATGCCACGATTCGCCCCGGTCACCACGACGACCTGGCCTGCCAGCCGGCCGGTCTGCGCCCCGCCCGCCATCGTCACCCCGCCGGGCGGGCATTCGCCGCGTCGATCGCGGCCAGGATCCGCTCCGGCGTCATCGGCAGCGTCGTGATCCGCGCGCCGAGCGGGGCGAGGGCGTCGTTGACCGCGACGTTGATCGCGGCGGGCGCCATCATCCGGCCCCCCTCGCCGCCACCCTTGATGCCGTGCGAGGTGTACGGCGACGGCGTCTCGTGATGCCCGATGGCGATCTCGGGTACCTCCATCGCGGACGGCATGAGGTAGTCCATGAAGCTGCTGGTCACCAGCTGCCCCTCGGCGTCGTAGACGAGCTCCTCGTACAGCGCGGTACCGATGCCCTGTGCGGTGCCGCCGACGATGTGACCGGCCAGCGACCGTGGGTTGACCAGCGTCCCGCAGTCGTGCACCGCGGCGTAGTGCGGGAACGTCACCTGGCCGGTCTGCACATCCACCTCGACGACCGCCACGTGGCAGGCGTGGCCCATGAACGGGTAGAAGACACCGAGGTCGCTGCGGTCGTCGGAGGGCATCGTGGTGTACGGGTGGTCGTAGACCTTGCTCTCCTCCAGGCCGCTCTCGACCTCGTCGGGGAAGCCGTGCTTGAACAGGTGCAGCGCGACGGCGATCTCGGCCAGGCTCTTGCGGCGATCGGGCAGCCCCTTGACCTGGTAGCCGCCGCCGACCCACTCCAGATCGTCGGGCGAGATCTCCAGCATGTGGGCGGCTGCCTGCCGTGCCTTGTCCTTGATCTTGCCGGAGGCGCCCTTGACCGCACCCGCGAGCATCACCGTCGTGCGGCTGCCGCCCGGACCCGTAGCGGGCAGACCCTGGTTGGTGCCCTGGTAGGCCACGGTCACGTCGTGCGGGTCGACGTCGAACTCCTCGGCGGCCAGCTGCGCCACCATCGTCTCCGGGCTGTTGCCCCAGAAGGCACAGGAGTACAGGGTGGCGGTCACGCCGCCGGTGGCGTCGATCTTGAGCGTCACGCTCTCGGGCATACTGGTGACCGGTGCGCCCGGCTCGTCGAACCAGAACCAGAACTCGGTCGCGCTGAACACGCTGCGCTCCTGGCAGGTGATGAGCCCGATGCCGATGTGACGGCCCTGTGCCGCCAGCCGCTGCTGCTCCGAGCGCCAGTGCCGGTACTCGCCGAGCTCCAATGCCTTGTCCAGTACCGCGTCGTAGTCCCCGCTGTCGTAGACGTTGCCGGTCGGGATGAAGTAGGGGAACTGGTCGGGCTGGATGAAGTTCTTGCGCCGCAGCTCGACCGGGTCCATGCCGATCTCCCGGGCAGCCTTGTCGACCACGCACTCGAGCATCCAGTTGTTGACCTCGGAGCCGAACCCACGGTAGGCGCCCTGCTGGTTCTTGTTGGTGAGTACCGCCCGCACCCGGTACTGCACGCTGCCGATCCGGTACGGCCCCACGACCTGGGCCAGCGCGTTGCCGTGGTGGCCCACGCCGAACTGGATGTAGGCGCCGTAGTCGTCGATTGTGTCGATCTTGATTCCGCGCAGCGTTCCGTCCCGCATCACGGCGAGCTCGACGTCGTAGAGGCGGTCGGAACCGTGGTGGTCGCAGTTGCTGATGTTGTCGACCCGGTCCTCGATGTAGCTGACCGGTCGGCCGGTCACCTTCGAGCACATCCCGGCGATGACGGTCGGCTTCGTGGCGAACAGTTTCGACCCGAAGCTACCGCCCGCGGGAAGCGGGTTGATGTCGAGCTTGTTGGCCGGGATCTTGAGGGTTCCGGCGACCATGAACAGGTAGCTGGTGAAGCTCACCGAGTTGGTGTGCACCGTCATCATCCCGCTCGCCGGGTCGTAGTCGGCCACCGAGCCCACGGTCTCCAGCGGCTGCCCACCCGACCGTCGCCACCGCAGCCGGTCGCGGACCACGAGATCGGCCTCGGCGAAGTCGCGTTCCACCTCGCCGAAGTCGAACGTCCGGTCGTAGGCGACGTTGGATCCGAGCGGCTCGTGTACCAGCGGTGCGCCGGGCACGAGCGCCTCCGCCGGGTCGACGAGCACCGGCAGCGGCTCGTACTCCACGTCGATCAGCTCGACGGCGTCCTCTGCGACGTAGCGGCTCTCGGCGACCACCACCGCCACGCCCTCCCCGACATAGCGGACCTTCTCGTGCGCCAGGCAGCGCCAGGTGTGGCTGGCCGGATCGGGACCGAAGTCGGGCATCGGGTCGCACAGCTGCGCGGCGTCGGCACCGGTCAGCACGGCTGCCACGCCCCGCAGGCTGCGAGCCTGTCCGACGTCGATGCTGACGATCCGGGCGTGCGCGTGCGGGCTTCGCAGCACCGCGACGTGCAGCATGCCGGGCAGGGTGAAGTCGCCGACGTAGCCGCCGCGGCCACGCAGGAACTTCGGATCCTCGACCCGGCGGACCGACTTGCCCACCCACTTACGCTCCGGCGAGGCCACCTTCGGGGTCTCGGTCACCGACATGGCGCGACCTCCTCAGGAGTCGACGGTCTCAGCGGATCCGGACGCCGCCGCAGCGGAGGCGCCCGCCCGCATCCGCTCGGCGCCGTCGAGCACGGCATCGACGATGAACTGGTAGCCGGTACACCGGCACAGGTTGCTCGCGATCCCCTCACGAACCGTTGCCGCGTCGGGGTCCGGGTCGCGCTGCAACATCTCGTAGGCACGCAGCAGCATGCCGGGCGTGCAGAAACCGCACTGCAGACCCTGCTTCTCCCAGAACGCCTCCTGCAGCGGATGCAGGACGGCGCCGGAGGCGAGGGCTTCCACCGTCGTGATCTCCGCCCCGTCGGCCTGCACGGCGAAGGTGATACACGAGCGGATGCTCTCGCCGTTGCACAACACCGTGCAGGTCCCGCACACGCCGTGCTCGCAGCCGATGTGGGCGCCCTTGAGGTGCAGGTCGTCGCGCAGGAAGTCGACCAGCAGCCGCCGCGACTCGACCTCGCGCTCGTGAGACTGCCCGTTGACGGTCACGGTGATCCGGTGCCGCTGGCTCATCGGTGTCGGTGACATCGGTGTCTCGGGCATCGCCGTCATCTCCTGTCCTGCGCCCGGGCGAGCGCGGTCTCGAGTGCGCGCTGCACGTAGATACGGGTCAGTCTCAGCTTGAACTCACCACTCGCGTGGGCGTCCGACGACGGGGTGAGTCCGGCTGCCGCGACCTCGGCGGCCTCACCGATCGCGTCGCCGTCCGGGCTGGCGCCGGCGAGCAGCCGCTCCGCCTCGGTGACGCGGAGGGCACACGGTCCGGCACCGCACAGTGCCAGCGCCGCCCGGCCGATGCGGTCGCCATCGAGTTCCAGCAGCGCGGCGACCCCCACCAGCGCGAAGTTGCCGTGGGTGCGCGAGAACTCGACGAAGGCGTACCCGGTGCCCGGCGCCGCCGGCAGCCGGACCTCGGTCAGCACCTCGTCGGGTTCGAGCGCGGTGGTGAACGGGCCGAGGAAGAACTCCGTCGCCGGGATCACCCGCTCGCCGCGACCGCTGGCGGCGACCAGCTCGGCATCCATGGCCAACGCCACGGCGGGCAGCTCGGCGGCCGGGTCGGCGTGCGCGATGCTGCCGCCCACCGTGCCACGGTGCCGGATCGGCTCATGGGCGATCATGCCGGCCGCCTCGGCGAGCAGCGGCGCGCCGAGGCGCACCTCCGCCGAGCGCTCCAGGACCGCCTGACGGGTCATCGCGCCGATCGTCAGGCGGCCGTCGTCGCTCCGGAGGAAGCTCAGCTCGGTGACCTTGTTGAGGTCGATGACGTGGGTCGGGTGTGCGAGGCGGAAGTTCATCAGCGGGACGAGGCTCTGGCCGCCCGCCAGCACTCGGGGCTCGGATTCCCGGTGCTCGGACAGCAAGCTCAATGCCTCGGACACCGTGGCCGGGGCCGCGTAGTAGAAGGGCGGGGGTTTCACAGCGGGCCTCCCTGCGCTGGGGCCGTGTGTCGTGCACCCAGCCTTCCGCCGAGGCGGACCGAGGACCATGTGGCGGGTGCCATGAAGTCGAGCTCCTCCTTGGTGTCGCACACAATCGGATCGCGATCCGGCTCCGCCCTCCCGGCCGGTCAGCGGTCCGCCGCGGGCCCGGCGTCGCCTCCGTCGGCGCCGAGGCTGCTCTCGATGTCGCGGACCGTCAGCGCAAGCTGCAGCTGCAGCTGGGTCTGGGGCTGGCGCAGCCGGCATCCAAGCAAGCTCTCGATCCGCCCGAGCCGGTAGATCACCGTGTTGGGGTGGACCACCAGCGTCGCCGCCGTCGCGGGGGTCGAGCACTCGTGGTCGAGCCAGGTCCGCAACGTCCGCACGAGACCAGCGCTGCGCCGCGCGTCGTGGTCCTCGATCGGCGCCAGCAGCCGACCGGCGAAGCCCTGCAGGCCGGCGGTCAGCCCGCCCTCGAGCAGCAGGCCGTGCACACCGAGGTCACGGACGTCGACGATCCGGCCGGGCCTGCCGTCACGCAACAGCCCTGCCGCGCACCGGGCGACGCGGTAGGCGGTGGCGTACTCCTCCAGCCGGGTGGCGGTCGCACCGAGGACGACGGAGACGGTCCGGGGCTCGACCAGGTGCTGCACCTGCTGCTGGATCCGCCGGGCGACCTGCCGCACCGCCGGATCGCCGCCCTCGTCGGCTCCCGCCGGGATGAGCAGGACCACCGCGCCCTCCTGGACGCCCACCAGTGGGCGGACCCGACCGATCGAGACACCGCCGAGCACGGCTTCCGCGAGTCGGGAGGCCCGGCGCGGATCGTCGGTGCCCGGGTGGTCGGTCGCCGGTCCGGGGTCGATCGTGAGCAGGACAACGGTGTGCGGCACCGTCAGGTCGTGGCCGAGCGCCGAGGCGCGTTGCGTCAGACCCTGGTGGACGGCCAGGCCCTCACTGCGGATCAGGTCGGTCAGCAGATCACGGGAGAGGCGGCCTTCGACCTCCACGGCATGACGCTGCTTGAGCAGTTCCAGCGCGACGACCAGCGCGAAACGTTCGATCACCCGTCGCTGCACGGCGTCCGGTGCCGCCCGTGGGCCGGTCAGCCACAGCCTGCCCACGAGGTCGCCGCCGAGCACCACCGGGGCCACCCAGGCGTCGACTCCCATCCCGGTCCCCCGGCGCCGGCCCGGCGAAGCAGGATCGGGAAACCGGACGTGGACGACCTCGTAGCGCTCGTGCAGTGCCTCCAACGCCCGGCGTGGCGGTCCCCGCCGCCTGGTCGACCGGTCGGGTGGCGGCACGTAGGTGCCGAGCGAGCCACTGGCCAACACCCGGCCGTCGGCGTCCTCCACGGTGATCGAGGCCTGCAGTGTGGCCGCCAGCGACTCGACAAGACCGGTGAGGCCGACGTCGTCGAGCACCAGTTGCATCAGCCGGTGGTGCTGCTGTTCGGCCCAGTCCAGGACACCGCGCTGGTGGCGCAGCTGGGTGTTCGTCTCGGACAGCTCGGTGATCACGCTCTGCTGGACGGAGCGCAGCCGCGCGGTCTCGATCGCCAGGGCCGCCTGCTCGGCCAGCAGCTCGACGAGCTCCGATTCGGTGCGAGTGAACTCGTGAGCCATGACCGAATAGGCGACCACGACCCCGGCCGGATTGTCCGCGGTGCGCAGCGGAGCCGCCAGCAGTGCGCGGTATCCCTGGTCGGGTGCCAGACCCCGCAACTGCGCGTACTGCTCGGTCGAACCGACGTCGGGCACCACAACCGTGCAGCCTTCCCGGAACGCCCGTGCCGCCGGCAGGTCCAGCCCGGGAGCCGGCGGGTTCACCAGCAGCGGCCGGTCGGTGTTGATCCGCCGCACGTACTCGGCGGACAGGCCGTGCCAGCCCTTGACCAGCAACCGCTCGCCCGTCTCGTCGACGAGCATCACGGCACAGAACTCGAAACCGATCAGCAGGCAGGCCTGTTCGGCGACCCTGGTCAGCAGGGATTCCAGCGGCTCGGCTGCGTTCACCGCGCGTGAGATCTCACTGACCGCAGCCATCCACGACCGCAACGACGCGGAGACCGTCCGTGCCACCGCGCTCCCTCCGCCAGCCTGCCGCTACGGGAACCGAATCTACGCCTGGCGCCACGAGCGGCGACCGATGTCATCGTCCCGGGTGGCCGGTGGTCCCGGTGGTCCCGGTGGCTGCGGAGCCTCAGCGAGGCTGGGCGACGACGTGGCGGCCCAGGAAGTCGACCTGGTCGGCGACGACCTGCTCGAAGGTGTCCCCGACATACACCCCGAAGTGACCCACCGGGTAGCGGCGCAGCTCCCCGCGCGGTGCGCGCTGCGCGGTGCGCACGGCAGGCTCCGGAGGTGTCGTGCGGTCACCGTCGGCGACGCAGACCAGCAGCGGCATCCCCAGCCGCTCCGATCGGATGCCCGGCCGGTAGGTGGCCAGCGTGAGCATCAGTCGTGCCGCGAACTCGTTGCGCCACAACGACTCCGCGCCGACGATCGCGCGGAACCCCGGCGCGGCCTCGGGGTCGGTCATCGCGGCGAGCTGGCCAGGGCTCCCGACGGCCGGCAGCAGGTGAGGGGGGCGCCCCAGCGCGGCACCCGCGGCGTCCCGGACACCGGCGGCAGCCAGCCGCAGCAGGGTGACCGGAGGGATCTTCGTGGCGGTGGACAGGCCGTCGGTGAAGGGAACTTGCGAGATCACCGCCGCGATCCGCGGGTCGTCCGCGGCGACCGCGATGACATGACCGCCGGAGAACGACGAGCCCCACAGCACGATCCGGCTCGGGTCCACCCCGTCGATCGACCGCGCGTAGCCGATCGCGGCGTGGTAGTCGGCGTGCTGCCGGCCCACGTCGAGCAGCTGGCGCGGCTGACCGCCGCTGGCCCCGAAGTGCCGGTAGTCGAACACCAGCACGGCGCACCCGGCGTCGACGAACCGCTCGGCGTAGGCCGGCAGCAGGTCGTCGCGGGTGGCGGTGAACCCGTGTGCCATCACGACGCACGGCACGTCGTCGATCGCGTCCGCGGGGCGGTAGAGGTAGGCGGCGCAGTCGACCCCGCCGGAGGGGAAGGCCACCTCGCTGCGCTGTGTCACTCTGACCTCAGAGCCATCTCGTACTCCGTTCCTGGTCCGTGGGCGGGAGCGTAATGGTGCTCGACGCCGCGTGGTGGCCGCCGGAGAGATTCGTAGCCGGCAGCACGCCGACCAGGAGGGATGGCATGCCGACGCGCGACGAGGTCACGGTACAGCTCGCCGCTGCCCCGGAACGGGTCTGGGAGCTGGTCAGTGACATCACGCGGATGGGCGAGTGGAGCCCGGAGAACACCGGCGGTTGCCTGGTACGCGCGAGCCCTCGCGGCCAGCGGCCTGCTGGGGCGTGACCGGGAGCAGATGATGATCGACGGGATGCGCCGGACCCTCGAGCGGATGAGGTCGGCGCTGGAGCAGGACTCCTCGGGGAAGGTCTGAGGTCACCGGAAGTCGCGGGAGGCCGATGCCGCCCGCAGGTCCAGCGGCTCGGCGCGCTCGGCCATCACGTTGACCACGCCCTCGGCGTTCTGCAGCCGGCCGCGGACCAGCAGCGCCGGGCAGGAGCGCACCACCAGCCGGTAGCGGGTCCAGAACCCCGGCGAGCAGATCACGTTGGCCATGCCGGTCTCGTCCTCGAGGTTCAGGAAGGTGACACCGGCGGCGGTCGCCGGACGCTGCCGGTGCGTCACCGCCCCGCCGACCAGCACCCGGGTGCCGTCCTCGATCGCGTGCAGGCCGGCGGCGGTCACCGCGCCCAGGGCGTCGAGGTGCTGCCGGAGGAACTGGGTGGGGAAGCTGCCCGGTGACATCCCGGTGGCCCACACGTCGGCCGCAGCCAGTTCGAGTTCGCTCATCCCGGGCAGCGCCGGGGCTGCGACGCCCACCGCCGTGCCGGGCAGTCGGTCGGGCCGCTGCGACGCGATCGCCCCCGCCGCCCACAACGCCTGCCTGCGCCGGGTGCCATCGTCTCGGCCGGGTGGCGTCAGTTGCCCGAACGCGCCTGCGGTGGCCAGCGCCTCGGCCTGCTGCCCGGTCAGGCCCACCCGGTGCGCGACATCGCCGATGCTGCGGTAGGGGCCGTGCGCGTCCCGCTCGGTCACCAGCCGCCGCGCGAGGTCCCCCCCGATCGAGCGCACCGCGGCCAGCCCGATCCGCACGGCCCGCTCCGGCGCCCCCTCGGCAGCGGGCTCCAGGTCGGCGTACACGCCGCTGGCGTTGATGTCGGGGCCGCGGACCGTCACGCCGTGCCGGCGGGCGTCGGCGACCAGCGACTGCGGGGAGTAGAAGCCCATCGGCTGCGCCCGCAGCAGCGCCGCGCAGAACGCCGCGGGATAGTAGTGCTTGAACCAGGCGCTGTAGTAGACCAGCGAGGCGAAGCTGATCGAGTGGCTCTCCGGGAAGCCGAAGTTGGCGAAGGCGAGCAGCTTGTCGAAGATCCGGTCGGCGAGCTCACCGGTGATCTCGTGGCCGGCCGCGCCCTCGTAGAAGCGCTCGCGGAGCCGCTCCATCCGCTCGGTGGACCGCTTGGCGCCCATCGCGCGGCGCAGCTCGTCGGCCTCGGCGGGGGTGAAGTCGGCGACGTCGATCGCCATCTGCATCAGTTGCTCCTGGAACAGCGGCACGCCCAGCGTCTTGCGCAGTGCGTTGGCAAGCAGCGGGTGGTCGTAGTCCCAGCTACGGCGCTCCTCGTTGCGGCGCTTGATGTAGGGGTGCACCGAGCCGCCCTGGATCGGGCCGGGCCGGATCAGCGCCACCTCGACCACCAGGTCATAGAAGCAGCGAGGCCGCAGGCGCGGCAGCGTCGCCATCTGAGCGCGGGACTCGACCTGGAACACCCCGATCGAGTCGGCCCGCGAGAGCATCTCGTACACCGCAGGGTCGGTGGGATGCAGCTCGGCGAGGTCGACGCGGTGACCGTGATGGCGCTGCACCAAGCCGATGACGTACTGCAGCGCGGAGAGCATCCCGAGCCCGAGCAGATCGAACTTCACCAAACCCGCAGTCGCGGCGTCGTCCTTGTCCCACTGCACCACCGTGCGATCGGCCATCCGCGCCCACTCCACCGGCACCACCTCGGCCACCGGGCGTGAGCAGATCACCATGCCGCCGGAGTGGATGCCCAGGTGGCGGGGGAAGCCCTCCAGCTCGCCCGCCAGCGCCACCACTGATTCCGGGATGTCGGTGTCCTCGGTCGTGCGCTGCTGTGCTGATGCTTCGACCCTGCAAGCAGATCTCAGTGGTCCCCAGCGGTCGATCTGCTTGCTCCAGGCGTCCTGGGTGCCGGGTGCGTAGCCCAGCGCCTTGGCGACGTCGCGCACCGCGGAGCGGGCCCGGTAGGTGATCACGTTCGCGACCTGGGCCGCCCGGTCCCGCTCGTAGCGACCGTAGACGTACTGGATGACCTCCTCGCGCCGGTCGGACTCGATGTCGAGGTCGATGTCGGGGTAGCCGTCACGGTCCGGGGCGAGGAAGCGCTCGAAGAGCAGGTCCATCCCGACCGCGTCGACGTTGGTGATGCCCAGCGCGTAGCAGACCGCGGAGTTGGCCGCCGAGCCCCGGCCCTGGCACAGGATGCCCTGGCGGCGGCAGAACTCCACGATGTCGCAGACGATGAGGAAGTAGCCGGGGAAGCCCTTGTCCTCGATCACGGCGAGCTCGTGGTCGACCTGGTGGTGGGCTCCGGGGCGCTCGTCGTAGCAGCCGTAGCGTTTCGCCGTGCCGAGCCAGGTGAGCTCGCGCAACCAGCCGGCCTCGGTGTGCCCGTCGGGGACGTCGAACGGGGGCAGGTCCGGGGCCACCAGGTGCAGCGGGAAGGCGCACTCGCGGCCCAGCGCGGCGGCGCGCTCGACGGCTCCCGGGTAGCGGGCGAACCGCTGGGCCATCTCCGCACCCGAGCGCAGATGGCCCGTCCCGGCGGGCGGCAGCCAGCCGTCCATCTCGTCGAGGGTGCGCCGGGCGCGCACCGCAGCCAGCGCGGTGGCCAGCCGGTGCCGCGACGGGGCGGCGTAGTGCGCGGCGGTGGTGGCCACGGCGCCCAGGCCGTGTTCGGTCGCGAGCGCGGCGAGCGCGTCGTTGCGCTCGGTGTCGTCGGGCAGACCGTTGTCGGTGAGCTCGACGACGACGTTCGCGGCGCCGAACAGCTCCACCAGCCCGCGCAGCTGCGTCGCTGCCGCCGTCGGACCGCCGTGCTCCAGCGCCCGGCGCACGGCGCCCTTGCGGCATCCGGTGAGCACCAGCCAGTGCCCACCCGCCGCCGCGGCCACCTCGTGCAGGTCGTAGATCGGCTTACCCTTCTCCCTCCCCGTCAGCTGCGCATCGCTGATCGTCCGGGACAGCCGGCGGTAGCCTTCCGGGCCACGGGCCAGCACCAGCAGGTGCTCACCCTCGGGGTCGGGGGCACCGTTCTGCGGAGCGGACAGGCCGAGGCTCAACTCGGCACCGAAGATCGTCTTGATGCCGAGCTCCGCGGCCGCCTCCGCGAAGCGCACCACCCCGTACATGCCGTCGTGGTCGGTGATCGCGACCGCGTCCAGACCCAGCCGGACGGCTTCCTCCACGAGCTCCTCGGGGTGGCTGGCGCCGTCGAGGAAGCTGAAGTTGGTGTGGCAGTGCAACTCGGCGTAGGGCACGCGCGGTTCGGCCGGCGCCGGCGGTGAAGGCGGTTCGTAGCGACTCCGGTGGCGTGTCCAGGCCGGGCTGTCACCACCGTCGCCGGGGTGCTGCTCGTCGCGACGCTGCGTCCTGGACGGAGAGGGCCGCCCGGACAGGGCCCGCTCCAGATCGGCCCACCGCACCGGTGGGTTGTTCCAGCCCATCGCGCGCTCCTAGAACGGCGGTGGTGGATCGGGGTCGGTGCCCGATCCGGGCCCGGAGTTGTGGCCCGGTGGGTCCGGTGGGTCCGGTGGATCGGGCCCCGGCTCGAGTCGGTAGTCGTGGGGGCGGCTGGTGTAGGTGTGGCCGGTGGGGGTGGTCCAGGTGATGGTGCCGTCGGGGTGTTGGTCGACGTGCCAGCCGGGGGCGTGGGTCTTGGCTCGGTGGTCGTGGCGGCAACCGGCGTAGAGGTTGTCGTCGCTGGTGGGCCCGTCGGGGTAGGGGATGGTGTGGTCGAGGTCGGCGGTGGCCGCGCGCTGGTTACAGATCGGGGACCGGCAGTACAGGTCGCGGGCACGCACGTGGTCGGCCAGCGCGGCGGGTGGGGTGTAGGTGGTGCGCCCGTAGTCGAGCAGGGTGCCCGACTGCGGGTCGGTCAGAAGCCGGCGCCAGGTGCCGCCGGAGGCGATCTCTCTGGCCAGCGCAGCCGGGATCGGGCCGTGGCCGACCAGCTCGCCGGGCTGGTCGTCGAGGCCCATCAGCATGGTGATGGGCACGATCACGTGCACCAGCGGCTTGCCGGCCCCCGGCCCGGAGCTGCAGCGGCGCCCGCCGGTCCCACGGCTGCCCTCGTCGGGCAGGCTGCCCTCGTCGGGCGGGCTGCCCTCGTCGGGCGGGCTGCCCTCGTCGGGCGGGCTGCCCTCGCCGGGTGGGCCATCGTCGCCCACCGGGTCGCTGGTGCCGTCGCCGCCCGGGCAGTCACCGGGGGGTGGGCAGTCACCGGGGGGCGGGCAGTCACCGGGGGGCGGGCAGTCACAGTCGTCGCTGGGGCAGCAGGCATCGACCGGTGCGTCCTGGTCGGGGGTTGCTGCGGCAGCGCAGCGGCGGCCGGTGAGCAGGTCGACGAGCAGGTCGGCGCGGCGGGCGTCCATCCCGCGGGGGTCCTCGGCCCCCAGCGCGCGGGCCAGCTGGCACAGCCGCTGGTAGGAGGCGGTGGCATCCGGCGCCGACAGCAGCGCCCACAGTGACGCCATCCCCTCGGCATCCGGGCCGACCACCACCCGCCGGTCCTTGCGGGCTTCGCGGTGCCGGGCCTCGGCGCCGTGCGGGTCCAATACCAGCACCCCGCGCCGTAGTGCCGCCCGCAGCTGAGACAGCGTCTGCTCACCCGCCCGAGGCAGCACCCGCCGCTCCAGTGCGGCTCGCTGCTCCGCACCGGTCAGCAGTACGGCAGCTTCGACGATCGCCCGCACCTTCGCCGTGTCGATCGTGCCCTGCTCCCACGCCGCCAGGGTCGCGGGCAACTCGGCCGTCAGCATGGCCCCGGTGTAGAGCCGATCGGCCGCGATCGTGCGCGAGAGGCACAGCGCCAACCCCACCTCGTCGGCGGCGAACTCGCTGTACCGCGAGGGAGTCTCTGAGCGGCGCGGCCCGGACTGGTCGTCGATGGCCGGACGGCGCCGCGCGAACTCGGCCAGCAACCGCGCCTGCCGCGCCGCCGCCCACGACGACAGGTGGTCGAAACCTGCGATCGCCTCGATCAGCTCCGCATCGTCCAGCCGGCCCGGCTCGGCCGTGCGGCCGTCCAGATCCAGACCCAACCAACCCGACGGCTGGCACCGCGACCACGGCTCCGGATCCGGCACCACACCCTCGAACGCAGCCTCGTCGAACGGCGCCTCCTCCAGGGGTCCGCTACCGACAAGCTGTTCGAACACATGTTCGATCATAGCAGAGACACCCGACATCGGGGTAGCCAACGATCCGCATCAGAAGTCCTGTGCGGACTCCAACGGTGCCCCGGCGCGGCGAGCAGGCAACCGTCGCACGTGCACCCGGCGGCCGAGCCGGATCACGGGACGGATCAGCAGCTCGATACTGCCCAGCAGGAACAGCCACGTGCCGACCGTGACGGTCGACTCGAAGAAGAACAAGATGCTCCCCACGGTGAACCAGACACCGATGAGGATGTCGTTGACGATGCTGAGCACCTCGTAGCGCTGCCTGATCAGCAATTCCTCGTGCCCGAGGACCACGGTCAGCGGCGCCTCGCCCTGGGAGTCGGTCATGCCTCGAGTGTGGGGCCCGCTGCCCCGCCCGCGCCGCGGACCTTCCTTTCAGCCCCTACTCGTAGACCCCCTCGACCTGCCAGCGGCCGGCGGTACGAGCCAGCAGCACCGCGAGCGGCCCTCCGGAACCGTCGCCGTGCTCGACGTCGAGCACGGCTTGCAGCCGGGCGCAGCGCAGCCCTCCACCGGGTTCCCACCAGCGCTCGTCGACGGGCCACGCCCCGGCCCAGGACAGCACCCGGCGTGGCGGGCGCCCGTCCACCGCAACCCGGTGCGGGACACCACCGAGCACTCCCCGGCCGCTCACCCCCACGACCCGCCCGATGTCGTCGAGCACCTCGGCGGGCAGCGGGCAGGCATACACCCGCGACGGTGACGGGGCGGGCAGGTGGCCCGGCCAGGGCGCGTCCGCCGCCCGTGCCGGGGTGCGTTCGTCCCCCCATGGCACCAGCCGGACCCGGTCGGCGGGCCCACGGCCACCACCGGGGACGCCGGTGAGCACCGCCTCGGGTCCGAGCATCCCCTGCACCCGGACCAACGCCCGGCCTGCGCGCTCGTCGTCCTCACCGGTCTCGCCCCACAGGCCGCGCTGCAGCGCGCGACCGCCGACCACCTCCTCGGGTGTCAGCGCCAGCGCGGTGATGCCCGAGCTCGGCCGACCGGTCCGGGAAGTGAGCCAGCCGTCGAGCTGCCACCGCACCCGGTCGGCGATACCGGAGGCGGACAGCGGCTCGGCACACCGCCACACCCGGTGCAGCTCCTCGCCGGACTCGGTGCGCGCGCTCACACCGAGCCGGATGCAGGCCAGGCCGCGTGCCGCCAGCGCGGCGTGCAGCCGCTCGGCGGGCTCCCGGGAGGCGAACGCGGCGGCGTCGACCCGCTCCACCGGCGGGTCGAGCGTGCGGGTGACGGCGAGGTCGGCCGGTGGGCCGCGTCGGGCCAGCGGGCGCTCGTCGAGCCCACGCGCCAGCCGGTGCGCCCGTACCCCGTCGGGCCCGAACCGGGAGGCCACGTCGTCGAGCGGAAGCGCGGCGAACGCACCCAGGGTGCGCAGCCCGAGACGATGCAGCAGGTCGATCAGCTCGGACGGTTCGTGCAGCTCGGCGATGCCCAGCGGGGCGAGGAAGCCGACCGTCGAGCCCCCGCCCACCAGCAGCCCGCGGTGTGCAGCCAGCGTCGCGGCGAACAAGCCATCGGCGATGCCGACCTGGCACTCCACTCCCGCCTCGGCGGCGACCAGGTCGACGAAGCGCTCGGCTACCACGGGTTCGCTGCCGAAGTAGCGGGCCGGGCCGCGGGCGGGCACCGCGACCAGCCCGGGACGCACCACCTCCACACCGGGAGCCAGCGCCTCCACCGCGGCCGTCACCGGCTCGAAGGCGCGGGCGTCGCGGTCCGGGTCGTCGGCCAGCACGGTCAGTTCGGGGCAGTGGCCCTGGGCCTCGCGGCGGCGCAGCCCCCGTCGCACCCCGTGCGCGCGGGCGGTCGCCGAGCAAGCCACCACCCGGTTGGCCGCCACCACGGCAACCGGGTGGTGCGCCCCGACACCCTCGGCTGCCGCCGCCGCGACCATCGGCCAGTCCGGGCACCACACCGCGACTGTGCGGGTCGCCTGCTCGATCACGCGGACCTCCTCAACCCACGTCCCCGGCAGGCCTGCGGACCGGGAATCTCCGCCACCGGACCGTCGGGCCCGGGCAGCAGCAACCGGGCGGTGCTCGGACGAGCCGCCGCACCGCGTCCCGTCGCACGCACCGACACCTCGCGGCTGCACAGCCGGCCGTGCCCCGCCTGCGCCCCGTGCCAGGTCTCGGTGCGGCATTCCAGCTCGACGTCGGTGCCCGGCCACCGGCCCAGCGGAAGCAGCACTGCGCCGCGCTGCCGTGCCCTGGCGACCAGCGAGCGCCGGGCCCCGGCAGGCAACTGCTCCACCCCGGACAGCGCGACCAGGCTCATCCCGTCCAGCAGGGCCGCAGCGACAGGGGCGGGTTCTTGCCCGGGAGCGGGCACCAGCGCCAGCCGGTGCACGGCGATACCTGCCTCCGCCGCAGCGAGTACCCCGAGGTCCGGCATGCCGATCACCGCTGCCCACGCCCCTCGGGCCGTAGCCGTCGCCAGCAGCGCCAGCAGCAACGCCACCGAACCTCGTACCGCGATCACCGACCCCGGGCGGAGTCCACCGCCGGGCAGCAACGGGAGCAGCGGAGCAGCCACCGGGAGCGGTGGCCTGCCGCCGGGGGTGTCGGGCCGCTCTTGCATCGATGACGCCGGGACCACCGCTGCGGCGGTATCCACCGATGGGCGCCGATCGGGACGATCCGACCGCTGCAACGCCAAGGCGATGGCCGAGCCAGACATCTGGCAACCTCCCTCCTGACGGTGGAGTGCGCGGGCTCCGCGCATCCGGATTCCGCCGCGGGGAAGGCGACGTTGATCGAACGTATGTTCGACTGACTCCAGTGAACCTGCCGCCGCGGCCGCCGTCAACCGGACGAACCGGTGACACCAACCCGATCGGAGGTCGGCTCCGGGTAACGTCCTGACTACGATCGGGCAGCGCTGACCATGTCGCCGGCTCGGGGACCGGACGACCAGCGGTGCCACACCGGCGCCGTACGACGGCTGGAAGGCGGACTGGTGAACCTCCACGTCCTCGACGAGACCCTGCGACGTCTCGGTATCCCGACGACGCTGGTGTCCCTGGGCAGCGGGGTCGATTCGGCGTGGTGCGTGGTGCCCGCCGACAGCGGAAGCTGGGAGGTCTACTGGCTCAGCCAGGGCACCACCTACTCCCACGTCGTGCTCGACGACGAGCCGACAGCCTGCTATTGCCTGCTCGGCAAGCTGGTGTACGACCAGGTGCTGGCCGGGGAGTTCGAGCTACCCGGCTGAGGGGGCGCGCCGGACCTCAGTGTGCCCGGACCTCAGTGTGCCCGGACCTCAGTGTGCCCGGACCTCAGTGTGCCCGGACCTCAGTGTGCGAAGTGGCGGGTGCCGGTGAGGTAGAGCGGCACGCCTGCAGCCTCCGCGGCGGCCGCGACCTCGGCGTCGCGCACCGACCCTCCCGGCGACACGACGGCACAGACCCCGGCGTCGAGCAGCACGGCAAGCCCGTCGGGGAACGGGAAGAACGCGTCCGAGGCGGCGACCGAACCGGCCGCCCGCTCCCCCGACCGGCTCACCGCCAGCCGCGCGGCGTCCACCCGGTTCACCTGGCCCATGCCCACCCCGACGGTCGTCCCGCTCGAGGCGAGCACGATCGCGTTGGACCTCACCGCCCGGCAGGTCCGCCACGCGAACGCCAAGTCGGCGAGCGTGCCGTCATCGACCGGCGAGCCGCAGGCCAGCGTCCAGCTCGTCGGGTCATCGCCGGAGGCGTCGAGCACGTCGCGGCTCTGCAGCAGCAGTCCGCCCGAGATCCCTCGGAACTCCACCCCGCCACGGGCCGGGGGCTGCGCGACCAGCAGCCGGACGTTGCGCTTGCGGGCCAGTACGTCCACCGCCCTGTCGGCGTAGGACGGCGCCACCACGACCTCGGTGAACACCTCGGCCACCTGCTGGGCCATCTCGACGGTGACCTCGCGGTTGGCGGCGATCACACCGCCGAACGCACTGACGGGGTCGCACGCGTGCGCTTTGCGGTGCGCCTCCGCCACCCCGTCCGACACGGCGATGCCGCACGGGTTGGCGTGCTTGATGATCGCGACACAGGCCCCGTCGTGGTCGTGCGCGGCGCGCCAGGCGGCGTCGGCGTCGATGTAGTTGTTGTAGGACATCTCCTTGCCGTGCAGCTGCTCCGCGCCGGCCAGCCCGGTCGAGCCGTTCCCCGACAGGTACAGCGCGGCGCGCTGGTGCGGGTTCTCGCCGTAGCGCAGCACCGCGCCGCGCCGCCAGGACGCGCCCATCCAGCCGGGGAATCCGTCGGTGCCGTCGCCGCCCGAGAATGCCGAGCCCATCCAGGTGGCCACCGCGATGTCGTAGTTGGCGGTGTGCCGGAACGCGGCGACGGCCAGCGCGCGCCGCTGCGCCAGCGTGAAGCCCCCCGAACGGACGGCGTCGAGCAGCTCGCCGTAGGCCGCGGGATCGACGACGACGGCGACCGAGGCGTGGTTCTTGGCGGCCGCGCGCACCATCGCCGGCCCGCCGATATCGACCTGCTCGACACAGTCCTCGGGGCCGGCACCGGAGGCAACGGTCTCGGCGAACGGGTAGAGGTTGGCCACCAGCAGGTCGAACGGCGCCACGTCGAGCGAGCCGAGCGCCTCGAGGTGCTCGGGCTTGCGGGTGTCGGCCAGCAACCCGGCGTGCACGCGCGGGTGCAGTGTCTTGACCCGTCCGTCGAGGTATTCGGGGAACCCGGTGAGCTCCTCCACGGTCGTGACCGGCACTCCGGCGTCGCGGATCCGGGTCGCGGTCGACCCGGTGGAGACGATCTGGACCCCGGCCCCGTGCAGCCCGGTAGCGAGCTCCAGTAGGCCACCCTTGTCCGACACGCTCACCAGTGCCCTGCGCACGGGACGGCGATGCTCAGCAGTCACGGAAACGAGACCTTTCGTCCTATGACGGTGGCGCCGGTGCCGGCGAGGCCGGCGACCACGTCGACCAGCAATCGCCGTTCCACGGCCTTGATCCTCTCGTGCAGCTCATCCGCACCGTCGTCGGGGAGGACATCGACGGCCTGCTGGGCCAGGATCGGGCCGGTGTCCACCCCGCTGTCGACGAGATGCACCGTAGCCCCGCTGACCCGCACGCCGTGGGCGAGCGCATCCGGCACCGCATGAGCGCCAGGGAAGGCGGGCAGCAGCGCGGGGTGGGTGTTGACGGTGCGGCCGCCGAAGCGTTCCAGGAAGGCCGGGCCGAGGATCTTCATGAAGCCCGCCGAGACCACCAGGTCCGGCTCGTGCGCGGCGACCGCGTCGGTCAGCGCGCGGTCCCAGGCGGCGCGAGCCGGGTGCTGGGGCAGGGTCACCGCGAACGCGGGCAACCGGGCTCGCTCCGCACGCTGCAGACCCGCGATGCCGTGCCGGTCGGCGCCGACCGCGACCACGCCGGCGGGGTAGCCGGGTTCGGCTGCGGCGTCGAGCAAGGCCTGCAGCAGCGTCCCGGATCCGGAGACGAGGACGACGACTCGGGCCGGTACCGGCAGCCGCAGCCGGTGCACAGCGGGCGCGGTGGTCAGCGCAGAACTCCTGGCAGAGGGGGCGGGCTCGCCGGGCCAGACTAGCTGCGCCACCCGACCCCGCGTGCAGCTGGGCCGCGGGAGCGTCGATAGTGGCGGCATGGACGTCACGGCAGACGCCGTCGTGGTCGGCGGCGGGCACCACGGCCTGGTGGCCGCGGCGGTGCTGGCAGACGCCGGATGGGACGTGTGCCTGCTGGAAGCGGCGGACACCGTCGGCGGTGCGGTGCGGTCGGCGCAGCTGCACCCCGGCTACGTCGGCGACCTCTTCAGCGCGTTCTACCCGCTGGCCCACGCCTCGCCGGTGTTGCGCTCGTTCGAGCTGGAAAGCCACGGCCTGCGCTGGTCGCAGGCTCCCGCGGTGCTCGCACACCCGCTCGGCCCCGGCAGCGACGACGCAGCCGTACTGCACCGCCGCTGCGAAGACACCGCGGCGGGCCTCGATGCCCCCGACGGCGAGGCGTGGCTGGCACTGTGCCGCCAGTGGGACCGGGTGCGGGAGCCGTTGCTGCGCACCCTGTTCACGGCGTTTCCCCCGGTTCGCGGACCGGCGGCATTGCTGCGGAGGGTGGGGACGGCCGAGGCGCTGCGGCTGGCTCGCCTACTCGCGCTACCGGCGCACCGGATGGGCCGGGAGCTGTTCCGCGGCGAGGCCGCCCGGCTGCTGCTCGCCGGCAACGCGGTACACGCGGATGTGCCGAGCAACGCGCCGGTCAGCGGGGCGTACGGCTGGCTGCTGGCGATGCTCGGCCAGGACGGCGGCTTCCCGGTCCCGGTGGGCGGGGCCGGGCAGTTCGCGGCCGCACTGGCCCGCCGTGCCACGGTTGCGGGCGCGCAGCTGCGCACGGGGCAACGGGTGGAGCGGATCATGGTGCAGGCCGGGCGGGCGGTCGGGGTCCGCACCGCCGCCGGGCTGACCGTCCGCGCCCGCAGGGCGGTGCTCGCCGACGTCTCCGCGCCGAGCCTGTACGGCGAGCTGCTCGACGCGGACGTGGTACCGCCGCGGCTGCGCGAGGACCTGCGCCACTTCCAGTGGGACACCCCCGTGGTCAAGCTGAACTGGGCGCTGGACGGGCCGATCCCGTGGCGGGCACCTGACGTCGCCACCGCGGGCACCGTTCACCTGGGCCGCGACACGGCCGGGCTGGTGGGGTGGACGGCGGAGATCGAGATGGGCACGGTGCCGTCCCCACCGTTCCTGCTGCTCGGCCAAATGACCACAGCAGACCCGAGCCGCTCACCACGGGGCACCGAGAGCGCCTGGGCCTACACACACCTGCCACGCGGGACCCGCTCCGATGAGGCCGCGGCGGAGCTCGCCGCCCGGATGGACGAGGTGGTCGAGGAGCACGCCCCCGGTTTCGGCGCCCGGGTCGTCGCGCGACAGCTGCAGCGTCCGGGGGATCTGCAAGCGGCCGACGCGAACCTCGTCGCCGGTGCCGTCAACGGCGGCACCGCGCAGCTGTACCAGCAGCTGATCTTTCGCCCCGTTCCCGGGCTCGGCCGCCCGGAGACACCGATCGGCGGTCTCTACCTCGCCAGTGCATCGGCGCACCCCGGTGGCGGGGTGCACGGCGTGTGCGGGTGGCTCGCCGCGAGAGCGGCGCTGGGAGAGCAGGGCGTCACGGGCGCCGTACGGCGCCGGATCACCTCCGCGGCGCTGGAGCTGCTCTACCGGGACGGCAGGTAGTTCACCGGCCCTGCGCAGCCTCGCCGTTCGCGGCCGGCTGCTGGCCGTCCGGCACGCCCGGGCGACCCGACCACCAGGCCACGAGTGCGGCCGGCGGCAAGATCCAGACCACGGCGGCGGCGGCGAACGACCACGCCGGCACCTGCACCGGGTCGAAGGGGCCCCCGCCCAGGCGTCCACTCGCCAGGGCCGCGAGTACCAAACAGGCCACGGCGACGCCACCGGTAGCGGCGACCGCCGCACGCGCCCGCATCACAGGGTCGTCCCCGGCGGCGCGGCAGCGCCGGCCCGCGGCCGCGCCTGCCAGCAGCGGGAGCCCGAAAACCACGGCCCACCACGCTGCTGCTTGCCCCTCGGGCAGTGCCGCGAGCAGCGGCACGGCGGGCAACGGGCCCGGCAGCACGCCGAGTGGCGTGGCCGAGAACGCACCGATCGACACGCCCGGGCCCGCCGACCAGGACACTGCCGCCACCGCCGCGTTGGGCAGGTAGGCGATCGAGAGCAGCGTCATCCCGAGAGCGCTACCGGCGCCGGTGCCCCAGGCGCCGTACAGGTCGTGCACGGTGGTGGCCGAGGCCGCCAGAGCCGCGAGCACGATCGCCAGACCCCCGGTGAGCAGCACCACCAGGGCCACCGCGGTCCCGGCGAGCGCGTGCCACGCCCAGCCAGGTGCACGGTGCAACAGTGCCGGGAGCAACCCGCAGGGCTGCGCCAACCCACACACCGCGGCAAGGCCGGCGACCGCCCCACACCCGAGCGCCGCCCGCACCGGTGCCGCACCGACCGCGGACGCGATCACCGCCAGCGCGATCCCCACACCCACGAGCGCGTGCACGCCGGCGACCGTGCCGGCGATCCGCGCGGCGTCGAGGGGCTGGTCGAGGCCGTGGCGCCGGGCGAGCCGTCCGGCGGTGGTGGCCACCAGCAAGCCGAGCAGCACGGTCGGCAGCAGTGGCAGCGCCCCGAGCGGAGCACCGTCGACCAGCAGCGGCACCCGGTGCGCCGCCAACCATGCGGCACCCGCTGCCCGCGCGGTCCCCGCGACGGCGATCTCCGCTCCTGCCGAGCTCGCCACGAGCAGGCCGAGCACGGCCACGGCCAGCGCGTACCCGGCGACGGCAGGGCCGCACGCGACCAGCAACAGCACCCGGAGCAGATCCGGCCAGCCACGGCCATCGGCAGGCCCGGCCGGGCTCGGTTCGACCGACTCGGACAGCAGGCTCACGCACACCACCGTCGCAAAGACGTTGCGGCTCTCAGGTGAGGTCGCGAGTGACGCGCCGCGGTGTGACCGAATCGAGGGAAGTGCCGAGCGCTCAGCTCTGGCCGGACGAGCCGCTGCCCCCGGATGGCCCGTAGGGACGATCCTGGTCCTGCTGGTCCTGCTGGTCCTGCTGGTCCTGCTGGTCCTGCTGATTCACGTCCGGCCGGTCGAGATCGGCGTAGCGGAACTGTGCCGTGGCCCCGCCCGGTTCGGGCTGTCCACCCTGGGGCGCCTGCTGGCCGTACTGGGCATATTGGCCTGATTGTCCTGATTGTTCTGATTGGCCTGGTTGGCTTGGTTGACCGTACTGCGTGTACTGGCCGGGTTGACCCTGCTGGCCGTACTGGTACTGCTGCCCGTACTGACCGGGATGTGGCGCCGGCCAACCGTAGCCGCCAGGTGGAGCTTGCTGCCCGTACTGGACCGGCGGCCCGTACTGGACCGGCGGGTACTGGCCCGGGTATTGCCCCGGCATCGGCTGCCCGTACTGGCCGGGCTGGTACTGGCCCTGCGGCGGGGGAGCCCCGGGTTGCGCTCCCCAGGCCTGCGGTGGGGGTGGCCCCGAGCCGGCTCTCGAACTGACCACGCCGGCGCCGAGGAGCACGGCCGCCACCAGGACACCGGTCTGCAGGAAGCCGAGTATCAGGATGACGATGAGGATGCCCGGGGTTGCGGTGTCCGGCGCGAACGGTGCACCGGGCAGGGCACCAGGTCCGACAGGTTCATAGCGGCCGGTCACGATGCCGACCAGCATGGTCAGACTGCCGAGCGCGGAGAGCACCGCTGCGGGCACGAGCGCGCTGGGCGCATTCGGCAGCAGGACGGCGGCCCCGAGCAGCCCGCCGCCGAGGAAGAACCACAGCAGGCCGGTGCCCTGCACGCCGGATGCGGACTCGGCGAAGGTGCAGAAGTAGATGACAAGCGCGAGGCCACCCGCCGCCAGCCCCAGCATCCCGCCGAGATCGAGGCCGCCGACCGACGGCCGGGCCGGGCCGGGGTGCTGCGCTGGGGGTGGCTGGCCGTACGGCGCGGACATGGCGGGAGTCCCTTCTGGAAGGAAACGGCGGGACCGGTGCGACGGTAGCGGATGGCGCCGTCACCGAAGGACCGGCCGCCCGCCACCTAGGTGAGCCGCGAAGGTGCCCTGTGCAGCGCTCCCGTTGCCGCGAAGGTGCCCTGCGCAGCGCCGCTGGTCAGTCGAGTGAGGTGACGATCTTGCGCATGAGTTCGGCGGTTTCACTGGGGGTTTTGCCGACCTGGACTCCGGCGGCTTCCAGAGCGCTCTTCTTGGCGGCGGCGGTGCCGGCCGAGCCGGAGATGATGGCGCCGGCATGGCCCATGGTCTTGCCCTCGGGGGCGGTGAAACCGGCGACGTAGCCCACCACGGGCTTGGTGATGTGGGCGGTGATGTAGTCGGCGGCGCGCTCCTCGGCGTCACCGCCGATCTCGCCGATCATCACGATGGCGGCGGTGTCGGGGTCGGCTTCGAAGGCGGCCAGGGCGTCGACGTGGGTGGTGCCCACGATGGGGTCGCCGCCGATGCCGACGCAGGTCGAGAAACCGAGATCGCGTAGCTCGTGCATCATCTGATACGTCAGTGTCCCGGATTTCGACACCAGCCCGATGCGCCCGGGCCCGGTGATGTCGGCGGGGGTGATGCCGGCATTGGACTGCCCGGGACTGATCACTCCGGGGCAGTTCGGCCCCACGATCCGAGTCCCGGCCGGGTTGCGTGCGGTGCCGGTCGCGACCGCATGTGCCCAGAACGCGGCGGTGTCGTGGACCGGGATCCCCTCGGTGATCACGACCGCGAGCCCGATGCCGGCGTCGATCGCCTCGATGACGGCGGGCTTGGCGGCCTTGGGCGGTACGAACACCACCGTGACGTCGGCACCGGTGGCGGCCATGGCGTCGGCCACCGAACCGAACACCGGCACGCTCTCGCCGGTGAAGTCGACGCTCTGGCCTGCCTTGGCCGGGTTGACGCCGCCCACGATCCGGGTACCGGCGTCGAGCATCCGCTGGGTGTGGCGGCGTCCCTCCGAGCCGGTCATCCCCTGCACGACGACCGCGGAGTTGCGGTCGAGGAAGATCGCCATGGACCTCACACTCCTTGCGCTGCGAGCTCGGCGGCCGTATCGGCGCCGCCGTCCATCGTGTCGGCCATGGTCACCAGCGGGTGCGCCGCCTGCGCCAGGATCGCCCGTCCCTCGGCGACGTTGTTGCCGTCCAGGCGCACCACCAGCGGCTTGCTCGCCGCGTCGCCCAGGATCTCGAGTGCCTGCACGATGCCGGTCGCGACCTGGTCGCACGCGGTGATACCACCGAAGACGTTGACGAACACCGACCGCACGTCCGGGTCGCCCAGGATGATGTCGAGCCCGTCCGCCATCACCTGCGCATTCGCCCCGCCCCCGATGTCGAGGAAGTTCGCCGGTGTCACGCCGCCGTGGCGCTGCCCCGCGTAGGCCACCACGTCCAGGGTCGACATCACCAGCCCCGCCCCGTTGCCGATGATGCCGACCTGCCCGTCGAGCTTGACGTAGTTCAGGTCCCGCTCGGCCGCCCGCACCTCCAGCGGGTCCTGCGCCTGCACGTCGGCGAGCTCGGCGTGTCCCGGGTGGCGGAACGCCGCGTTGGCGTCCAGGGTCATCTTCCCGTCCAGCGCGACGATCGCACCGGCGCCGTCGCGTACCAGCGGGTTGACCTCCACCAGCGTGGCGTCCTCACCGACGAAGGCGTCCCACAACGCCACCACGGCGTCGGTGGCGGCGTCGGTGACCTCGGCCGGGAACCGCGCCGCCGTCACGATCTCGCGCGCCTTCGCCGCGTCGACGCCGTCCAGCGGGTCGATCGGCACCCTGGCCAGCGCCTCGGGCTTGGTCGCCGCGACCTCTTCGATGTCCATGCCGCCCTCGACGCTGGCCATCGCGAGGAAGGTGCGGTTGGTGCGGTCGAGCAGGAACGAGAAGTAGTACTCCTCGGCGATCTCCGAGGCCGGGGTCACCAGCACCCGGTGCACCGTGTGGCCCTTGATGTCCATGCCCAGGATGGCCCCGGCCTTCTCGGCCGCCGCTGCGGGCGTCGCGGCCAGCTTCACACCACCTGCCTTACCGCGGCCACCGGTCTTGACCTGCGCCTTGACGACCACCGTGCCGTCGAGCTCGGTGGCGGCAGCCTCGGCCTCCGCCGCCGTCGTCGCCACCCGACCCGGCAACACCGGCACACCATGCGCACCGAACAGATCCTTGGCCTGATACTCGAACAGATCCACGCGGGTCTCCATCTGACGGGACGGCCGGTCACACCATCCGCGGACGACGTCGATACCGGTGCAGCCCTCCGGGCCGCGACCCGGCGACCCTATCCATCTCGTCGCGGCCGCAGGGCACCGGCAAGGGTGAGCACTCTCACTGCTCCACGGGAGCCGGTTGCAGGCTGGCACGCACCCAGTCGACGATCTCGTGGGTGGTGGCGCCCGGCGTGAACACCTTCGCGACGCCGAGGTCGAGCAGTCTCGGGATGTCCTCCTCCGGAATGATCCCGCCGCCGAAGACCACCACGTCGGAGGCGCTCTTGCTCTCGAGCAGCTCGAGGAGCTTGGCGAACAGCGTCATGTGCGCACCGGAGAGCACCGAGAGCCCGACGGCGTCGGCGTCTTCCTGCAGTGCGGTCTCCACGATCTGCTCCGGGGTCTGGTGCAGCCCGGTGTAGATGACCTCCATACCGGCGTCGCGCAACGCCCTGGCCACCACCTTGGCGCCGCGATCATGCCCGTCCAGACCGGGCTTGGCGACGACGACCCGGATCCGACTGCTCATACCACTCCTCCTCGTGCCAGCCGCCCCCGACTCGCACCTTAATCCCCGCCATCAGCGACGGAGCGCGGCATCGGCTCCGGCCGGCATCGCAGCCGGGCGCACCGAGACCGCGACCCCGACCGCCAGCACGACCAGGCACGCCAGGCTCGCCCACGTACCGGGTGCCGGGCCCGCGCCCGCGATCGGGCTCGCCACCAGCGGCAGCTCGGCGAGCCGGACCGTCACGACGAACCCGGCGCCGGCGAACATCGCGGCCGAACGGACAGGCCGACAGCGGGCCGCCACCACGGCCGCCAGCACCACGGCGACCATCCCGGTCACGAGACCCCATGCCGCGATACCGGACCCGGTGGCGATCGCAGTGGCCCGGTAGTCGGGGCCGGTGGCCACCGGCAACCCGAACGCCGGGACAGCCAGCACCGCAGCCGCCAGCCCGGCGACGAGCACCGGCCGGTCGGCGCCGCGGGCGGCCAGCACGGCCAGGTCGACGTCATCACGCTCGACGCCACCCGCCAGCGCCGCCAACAGACCGGCGACCGCGGCGACCGGAACCGCGGCAGCGGTGACCCACGCGCCCGGGCCGAACCCGACGTCGGCGATCTCACCGGCGGTGAACACAGTGTCGAGCACCGGGCCCGCCACCAGCGGCACCGCGACCCAGGACACCGCCAGCGCCGGTCGCAGCACGCCGGCGCGCCGGGCGAGCAGCAGCAGGGAGGCACCCAGTGCGAGCAGCATCGCACCTGCCGGGACCAGGACCCGCGCGGCGGAGACCGCCGGAGCCGAGACACCCGCCGGGGCCGCGATCGCCGGGAGCACGGCGGCGCCGAGGGCGAGCGCGCCGGCGAGCAGCGCCGCCACCGCCGCGAGGCGGTGCAGGCGATCCGCGCCGGGCAGCACGAGCTCGCGCGCCGGCTCCCGGACGTCCGGCCGGTGGCGCAGGACCGCAGCCGAGACGATCAGGCCGACGGCCGCGAGCAGCGCCAGCACCGGGCCCCACGCCGGTCGTAGCGCCGGCATGGTCAGACCGGCAGCCACCGGCGGCGCCGTCACCGCCGTCACCCCCAGCGCCACCCCGAGCAGCCCACCGCCTGCCCGGCTGTTGTCCCCGGCACTGGCCAGCAGGCAGGCCGCCGTCGGCGCCATCAGGGCGAGCAGCACACCGCCCGCGAGTGTCCAGCCCGGCGCGTCCAACGCGGACCGTCCCAGCAGGTAGGCGTTGTCCGACCCGAAAGGGGCGACGAGCATCCCCGCTCCGGCGGCAGTGCCGAGGACGAGCACCCCGACGAGCAGGCCCTGCCGGGTCCCGCCACCCCCCGCCGGGATCAGCTCGAGCGATCCCGCGTCGGCCGGGACCGCTACATCGGCACGCTCCGCATGTCGCGCACCGATCAGCGCCAGGATTCCCGCGACGATGGTGAGCAGGTGACCGGCCAGCAGCACCGGCACGGCCGGGCCGGGCTGCAACGGCGCGAGGCTCGTGGGCACCAGCAGCTCCGGCCGGGCCGCCAGACCGGCGTCGGCGAGCAGTTGGGAGTCGAGCAAGGCCCTGCCTGGCGCCAGCGCCGCCACACCGGCGATGACCCCCGCCGCGGCGGGGGCTGCGCCCCGGGACATCAGCACCAGCGCTGCGCAGGCAGGGAGGGCAGCGAGCACGACCAGCAACGGCCACGCTGGGAACCCAGCACCCGCTGGGGCTCCGTCGGCGGCGGTGACCACGGGCAGCAGTGGTGCCACCGCAAGGGCGAACGCGCCGGCAACGAGCAGGGCGACGGCGGCCAGCACCGACGCCCCGGAATGAGAAGCCCTGCTGGCCGGGCCGCCGGGGTCGCCGCTGCGGATACGGACCGTCATCGGCGCGGACGTTAGCAACCCACGAGCCGGACACACCCCGGCAGGGAGTTGCCCGCGAGGTCGCCGCTGCGGATACGGACCGTCATCGGCGCGGACGTTAGCAACCCACGAGCCGGACACACCCCGGCAGGGAGTTGCCCGCGAGGTCGCCGCTTCGCTACTGTCCCACGGTCCGTTGTCACGGTCCGGTTACAAGTGACTGCGGAGCCGGTTCGTTCGATCGGCTCCGCCGGGATCCCCCGCCCGGTGTCCGACCGCGGACCCCCGAGACGGAAGGTCAGGTCTTGGCCCGACACCGCTCCCCAGGCGGCCATCGACCAAACCCGGTTCTCGAGGAAGCGCTGAGTCGCGCTTCCTCGTCGGCGAGGGCAACCTCCCCACCGGCCGGGTCGGCGCACCGACTCACGGCGCCGTCGCCCGCGGTACGCGGCCGGATCGTCGTCGCCGCCGTGGCCACCGGTGCGTTCGTCGCCGCGGGCCAGGCCGCCAACATGGGTACTGCCGCGGGCGGCCACGGCGCTGTCCTGGCCGCCACGCAGGGCCTGACGCCACTGGCAGCCGATCGTGACGCGGCCGCCGCAACGGGAGTCGGCGGGGCCCGCCCCGCCTTGGAAGTCCTGCCCCTGCCCCGCGACGATGACACCGTCGCCGTAGCGGCCCTCGCCAAAGGCGAGCGCATCGTCGCCGAGCGGGCCGCCCGGGAGGCCGAGGCCCGACGACCGCTGTTCGTGCTTCCCGCCGAGGGGGCCTTCACCTCGGGGTTCGGTGCGCGGTGGGGCACGTCCCACATGGGCATCGACATCGCCAACTCCCTGGGTACCCCGATCGTCGCCGCGGCCGACGGCGTGGTCGTGGCGAGCGGGCCTGCAAGCGGCTTCGGCATGTGGGTGCGCATCGAGCACTCCGACGACACGATCACCGTGTACGGCCACATCCACCGCTCGCTGGTCGAGGAGGGCCAGCAGGTCGAGGCAGGTGACGAGATCGCCGAGATGGGGAACCGCGGCCAGTCGACCGGCCCGCACCTGCACTTCGAGGTCTGGTCCCCGGACGGGGAGAAGATCAATCCGCTCACCTGGCTCAACGAGCACGGCATCGAGTTCTGAGACCTGCTTGCAGGGTCGAAGCATGAATCCTGAGACCTGCTTGCAGGGTCGAAGCATCGAGCTCTGAGAGGCTCACGGTGCGGCACCGCCTCCCACGCCGGTGACCAGGTGAGCATGCGCGGTGCGCCACACCGAGCATGGTGCCCTCCGCTGCCACCGGATGCGGTCGCAGTGCCGGCAACGGCCCCTCCTGCCGGCGCCGTGGATCGCCAGCAACGCGCACCAACCCGCCAGCAGCGGCCGCATCCGTTCTTGCACAGCTGCCCAGCTGACAGGTGGCTCCGTCGCTTCGAGCATGCGCTCGACACCTGCCAGGTACTCCAGCACCCGCTGACGCAGCACCCGCCGCAACCGCTCGTCCACGCCGCCCTCCCTATGATCGAACATCTGTTCGAAGCATAGCGAACGGGTCCGACAGCCGGGCCGGCTACAGCTTGGCCAGCGGCACACCACCGATGAGCATCAGCCGTACGGTGCCCGCGTTGCCGAAGTCGATGGTGGCGGTCGCCTTCGGGCCCGAGCCGTCCGTGGCGACAACCGTGCCCAGACCGTATTTGTCGTGGGTGACGCGGTCACCGACATCGAGTGACAGCGCCGCGGCCGGGGTACGTTCCCAGCCGCGGAAGCCGGTGGAGCGCATCCCGCGCGCCGCCACCGCGGCCTGGGCCGAATCGCCGCCAGTACGGTCCGAGCCGCGTCCACCGAAGACGGTGCGACCGACCGGCGCGGCGCGTTCCGGCTCGACGCGACGCCACGTCAGCAGGGTTTCCGGCACGTCCGCCAGGAAGCGGGATGCCGGGTTGCTCGACGGCTGGCCCCAGGCCGACCGCATGATCGCGCGGGACAGGTAGAGCCGCCGTCGTGCCCTCGTCAGCCCGACGTAGGCGAGCCGCCGCTCCTCGGCGAGCTCGCCGGGATCGCCCAGTGCCCGCTGGTGGGGGAACAGGCCGTCCTCCCAACCGGTGCAGAACACGACCGGGAACTCCAGGCCCTTGGCGGTGTGCAAGGTCATCAGGGTCACCACGCCGCCTGACCCCCCGTCGTCGTCGGGTATCTGGTCGGCGTCGGCGACCAGCGATACCCGTTCCAGGAACGCCGCGAGCGAGCCCGGCTCGAGGGCGCCGTCCTCGGCGGCCGGCGCCTCGGCCGCCATCGCCGCCGCCTGCCCGAACTCGCGTGCCACCGTGACCAGCTCGTCGAGGTTGTCCAGCCGGGCGGCGTCCTGCGGGTCCTCGGAGGCCTCCAGCTCGCCCCGGTAACCGGTGCGCCCGAGCGCGGTCTCGAGGACGTCGGCCGCCTCCTGGCCCTCGTCGACCGTGCCGATCAGCTCGTCGAGCAGGCTGACGAAGCCGGTGATCGCGTTACGCGAGCGGGAGTTGAGCAGTGGGATGTCGTCACCGGCCGCGGCGGCCCGCAGCGCCGCGGTGAAGGAGATCCGTTCCCGCTCGGCGTGCGCCGCGATCACCGCCTCGGCGCGGTCACCGATGCCCCGGCGGGGCGTGTTGAGGATGCGCCGCAGGCTCACGGTGTCGTCGGGGTTCTCCAGCACCCGCAGGTAGGCCAGCGCGTCGCGCACCTCCCGGCGCTCATAGAAGCGCACCCCGCCGACGACCTTGTAGGGCAGGCCGAGCCGGATGAACACCTCCTCGAAGACCCGCGAGGCGTTGTTCGTCCGGTAGAAGACCGCGATGTCCCCGAACCGCGCCTCCCCCTCGTCGACCAGCCGATCGATCTCGGTGGCGACGAACGCGGCCTCGTCGTGCTCGTTGTCGGCGACATAGCCGACGATGGGCTCGCCCTCCCCCGCGGCCGACCACAGCCGCTTGTCCCGCCGGTCGGGGTTGCGGGCGATCAGCGAGTTGGCCGCCGACAGGATCGTCTGGGTGGAGCGGTAGTTCTGCTCGAGCAGGATGGCCCGCGCGTCGGGGAAGTCACGCTCGAATTCCTCGATGTTTCGGATGGTCGCACCACGGAACGCGTAGATCGACTGGTCGGCGTCTCCCACCACGCACAGCTCGGCGGGCTCCGCACCCTCGGCTGCGGGCGCCACCAGTTCGCGGACCAGCACGTACTGCGCGTGGTTGGTGTCCTGGTACTCGTCGACGAGCACGTGGCGGAAGCGTCGCCGATAGTGCTCGGCCACCGCGGGGAAGGTCTGCAACAGCTCGACCGTCCGCATGATCAGGTCGTCGAAGTCCAGCGCGTTCGAGCGGCTCAGGCGCTCCTGGTAGGCGGCGTAGACCTCGGCGACGCGCCGCTCGAAGTCGTTGCCCGCGCGCTCGGCGGCATCGGTCGGGCCGAGCAGCTCGTTCTTGAGATCGGAGACCTGTGCCGCGAGCATCCGCGCCGGGTAGCGCTTGGGGTCGAGATCGAGGTCACGTGCCACCAGTGTGACGAGCCGGCGGGTGTCGTCGGCGTCGTAGACCGAGAAGCTCGACGTCAGCCGTGCCGCGGGTGCTTCGGCGACGAGCAGGTCGCGCAGGTGCCGGGCCTCGCGCCGCAGCACCCGTACGCACATCGAGTGAAACGTCGAGACCCACATCGCCGCCGCCCGGCGGCCCACCAACGCGGTGACCCGCTCCCGCATCTCCGCGGCAGCCTTGTTGGTGAATGTGATCGCCAGTATCTGGGCGGGCGCCGTACCGCGCTCGGCGAGCAGGTGTGCGATCCGTTCGGTGAGCACCCGGGTCTTGCCCGATCCTGCCCCGGCCACGATGAGCAGCGGCCCACCCGCGTGCTCCACCGCGGCGCGCTGCTGCGGGTTGAGGCCGTCGGCCAGATCCGGCCGGGAGGGGGTGGTGGCGGATGCACTCATCGTGGCGACCACGGTACCGGCGGGCCCCGACACCGGAGCGCACCCGTACGAGCCCAGTGGGCACACCTCGTGGGCGCCGACACACCCGCCGTCACGTCTCGAGGTCACGGTCGGGCATCGGAGGGCGCCGTCCCGACGATCTCCCTGGTACACCGCGCCGCGACGGGGGACAGTTGGGGGCGGCCGAGGTGATGGCATTCCGGGGAGGTGCGGTGGATCCTGTCGAGCTGCTGGAACGGATGGCGAACGCTGCTGTTCCGGTACTGCTGCTCGCGGTCGCGGTCGCGGTGTTCCTCGACAGCCTCGCGCTGATCGGCGCGCTGCTGCCGGGCGACCTGCTGTTGCTGGTGCCCTCAGCCGCGGTCGGCATCGATGGTGCCTGGGTGGTGGTGCTCGGTGGCCTGATCGGCACCGTCCTCGGTTACGCGGTCAGCTACTCGCTGGGCAGCTGGGCCGGGCCCACGGTACGTCGCAGCTGGGTGGGGCGCCGGATCGGCGCAAGACGTTGGAGGCAGGCGGAGCGACTGCTACGAGGGCCAGGCGCACGCGCCCTGCTCACCGTCCAGTTCCTCCCGCTGCTCAACTGCCTGGTGCCGCTCATGGCCGGGACGCTGCAGGTCCCTCGCTGGCGCTTCGTCCGGCTCACCGCGGCGGGCAGCGTGCTGTGGTCGGGGACCTACGCCGTACTCGGGTCGCTGGCCGGCAGCGCGGGAGTGGCGGTGGCGGGCCCGACCGGCCAGCTCATCGCGCTGCTGCTCGTCTCCGGGCCCGCCGCGATCTTCGGTGCGGTGGTGCTGACCAGGGCCGCGCACCGCATGGCCGGTCCCGATCAGGTGGGCGACCAGGCGGAGTTGGACGGTAGCCACCCGGACATGGCAGACTCAGCCAGGTGTTGAACCGTCGCCGCTTTTTCTACGGGTACCGGATTCCGGTGCCCGTGGAGGCGTGACGCGCGACGCAGACCACCACGACGCCCCGGAGTCCACGGACCCGGGGCGTCGTGCTGCCGGGGGACGTGGACCGCCGGGCCTGGACCGGGAGATCACTGAGATGGCAGAGTCGACGATGTCCGACACCGTGCCCCCGAGCAACACCCCCACCGACGCGAGCGAGCTGGCCGCGCTGCGGACCGAGATCGACGAGCTCGATGCCGAGATCCTGCGGCTCGTGCAGCGGCGCACCACCGTCTCCCAGGCGATCGGCAGCGCCAGAATGGCTGCGGGTGGCCCGCGGGTGGTGCACGGGCGGGAGATGGCCGTGCTCGACCGGTACCGGGAGCTCGGCCCGGAGGGCCGCGAGCTCGCCATGCTGCTGCTGCGGCTCGGCCGTGGCCGGCTCGGGTACTGACCCGCAGCTCGAGCCGGGCACACTGTCACCATGCTCAACGCGATCGCCGTCATCATCGTGCTGGCGGGGTTACTCGCCTCGCTTGCCCACGGCGGGTACCTGCTCATGCTCGGGTCCGCCGCCCGGCAGCGGCCGGGCGGCGAACCGGTCAGCGAATACGTGCGGAGCCGGCTGCCGGTGGCCGGCGTCACCGTCGGCGTCGCTCTGCTGGCGCTGCTGCTGACCAGCGGCGGCGCCTTCGCCGACGTGCTGGCGATCCTCGCGGGCGCAGGCAGCGGCGGTGTGGCCTACCAGGCCTTGCAGGGCACCCGGCAGCGCTACCGTAGCGGCGGCTGACGCAACGACGACCGCCGTGTGCCCTCCGCCCGGCGACGCCATCGTGCCACCCGCCGCACGGACCGTACCGCGGGCGCCGCGAGGCTAGCTTTCGGTCCCTCGATTCGATACACCGTCGCCACCGCTGCTGACATCCCTGCGGAAGGTGAGAAACGACGTGAGGCCGGACCCGAGCGCGGCCGAGCCGCTCAACCGGCACCGGGCACGCGACGCCCCGGGTCCGGGGGTCGCCCAGCTGTCCGTCGTCGAGCTGCTGCAGCGCGAGGGCCGGGGCGAGGAGCCTGCGTCGGCTGCCCCGCGGAACAGCATGGCTTACCGGGTGCTCGCCGTGACGGCGGGGCTCATCGTGCTCTTGGGCGCCATCACCGCAGGCGCCACGGCGCTGTCCGGTCCCCGGGCGGACCGCCCGATGCCGACGACCACCGACTTGCAGCACGTCGCAGGCGCGGGTGTGGTGCGCCCGGGCCTCATCGGGACCGAGCTGCACCCCGAGGCGACCGCGCCACCCTCCGCCGCGGACACCTCCCGAGCACCCGGCGACGGGTCCGGCACCCCGGAACCCGCCCCCCGAGCCGGGCAGCACGGCGACCTGCCCTCCGGTCGGGACGCCGCTGCGGCGCCCAGCGGCAGAACCGTGCCACCTGCTGGCAGCGACGGCGAGCACGCGCCCGAGGACACCGACCGGCCCCTCGCAGGCGACGAGGAACCCGATGCTGCCGACAGCGAGTTGATCGCCGACACCGTCACGACCTTCTTCCGCAGCGTCCTCACGGCGCCTGCCGACGCCTATGCGCTGCTCGGACCCGAGATGCGGGGCTCGGGTTACGAGGACTTCGTGGCGTCATGGAGCGATGTCGAGCAGGTCGGCGTCGACATCATCCGGATGGACGGGCCCGATGCCGCGATCGTGGCGGTGACCCTGCACCGGGCCGACGGCGCGGTGCTGCGCAACCTGCAGCGGGTGGTGGTCAGCACGGCCGGACCACCGCGCATCGAGCACGCGAGGCTGCTGACCTCCTCGGCCTCCTGAGCGTCATGACGTGCACCGGCGGGCAGCCCACCACCTACGCTGGCCGGGTGACCGTGGAGAGCAACAGGTGAACGCAGGCCAGCGCCTGATCGCCCAGCGTTACCGCCTCGAGGAGCGGATCGGGTCCGGCGCCATGGGCGTGGTCTGGCGGGCACGCGACGAGCGGCTCGACCGTATCGTCGCCGTGAAACAGCTGTTGCTGACACCAGGCCTGTCCCCGCAGGAGGCGGAGGTCAGCCGCGCCAGGGCCATGCGGGAGGGCCGGATCGCGGCCCGGCTGCAGCACCCGCACGCGATCAGCGTGTTCGACGTCGCGCTCGGCTCGACCGGTGACGGGAACGACGGCAACTCCGGGGACGACGGGGACCCCTGGCTGGTGATGGAGTACCTGCCGTCGGCCAGCCTGGCGGCGGTGCTCGCCGAGCGCGGCCCGCTACCGGCCCGCGAGGTCGCGCGGATCGGGCGGGACATGGCCGACGCGCTCACGGCCGCGCACCGCGCCGGCATCGTCCACCGGGACGTCAAGCCGGGCAACGTGCTGCTCGCCGCCGACGGCACCGTCAAGATCACCGACTTCGGGATCTCCCGCGCCGCAGGGGACGTCACGGTCACCCGCACCGGCGTGCTCGCCGGCACACCCGCCTACTTCGCCCCGGAGGTGGCCCGCGGCGAGCCGCCGGGGCCGGCGTCGGACGTCTTCTCCCTCGGTTCCACCCTCTACACCGCCGTCGAGGGCGGACCCCCGTTCGGTCTCGACGAGAACACGCTGGCGCTGCTGCGCGCGGTCGCCGACGGCCGGGTGCAGCCGCCGCGCCAGGCCGGACCGCTGTCGGCATTGCTGATGCAGCTCCTCCACAGCGACCCCTCCCAGCGGCCCTCGATGCTGCAGGCGAGGCAGTCGCTGGCCGCCGTCGCCGCGGGCGGCAACGAGCACCCCACCACGGTGCTGGCCACCGCGCCGGCGCCACCGGCACCCGGCCCGGACAGGCCCGCCGCCTCGCCGTGGTGGCAACGGCGAGCTGTGGTGCCGGCCGCTGCGGCGGTCCTGCTGGTGGTGGCGGGCTGGATCGCACTCGCCACGCTCGGCGGCAGGGACGACGAGCGAACCACGACAGCCCCCGCGCCATCCGAACAGCGCACCGCTGCCCAGCAGCCTCCCCCCGCACCGGCACCGACGACCACCGATCCCGGACCCACGACGACCGCACCGCCACCCCGGCCGCAGCAGTTCGAGCGCACCGTCCGGGCCTACTACCGGCTGCTGCCCGGCAACACCGGCGCGGCCTGGGAGTACCTGGGAGACGGGGTGCGCTGGCAGGCCGACGGGCGCGCCGGGTACGAGCAGTTCTGGTCGGGGATCGACAACGTCCGCATCGACGGTCCGCCACGGGTCGACCGCAACGTGGTGCTGATCGACCTGCGATTCGACCCCGAGCGGGGCCGCAGCAGCTACGAGCGGTACCGGTTGACCATGTCCACCCGCCCGGACGGCGATGCGGTGATCCAGACCTCTGAACGCATCGGTTCCTACGACCCTGGCGGCAACCGGGGCAGCTCCGGCCAGGGAGGTGGTCGCGACGACGATGATCGCGACAACAGCAGCAACAGCAGTAACGGTGGCAACGGCAATAGCAATGGCAACGGCGGGGACGAGCGCGACGACGACGGCTGACTCCGCCGGCCGGCTCCCCGACACGGCGCCGCCACGACGGGCGGGCGGAGACGGCTGGGACGGCTGGGACGGCTGGGACGGCTGGGACTAGACGAGCCGGCGGTCCGAAGCCCAGCGCGACAGCTCGTAGCGGTTGGACAGCTGTGTCTTGCGCAGCACGCTCGACACGTGGGTCTCGACGGTCTTGATCGAGATGAACAGCTCCGAGGCGATCTCCTTGTAGGCATAGCCACGGGCGAGTAACCGGAGCACGTCACGCTCCCTCGGGGTGAGCAGGTCCAGCTCCGGGTCCCCCACCGGGCCGGCCCCGGGCCGCTGAGTGAAGGCATCGAGCACGAATCCCGCCAGCCGCGGGGAGAACACCGGATCGCCGGCATGCACCCGCCGCACGGCGTCCACCAGTTCCCGCCCGGAGATCGTCTTGGTGACATAGCCACGGGCGCCCGCCCGGATCACGGCGATCACGTCCTCGGCGGCGTCGGACACGCTCAGCGCGAGGAACACGATGTCGGGCGCCTGCGCCTGCTGGGCTCGGGGCCCCGCCCGGCGGAGCACCTCGGCGCCGCCCCCGTCGGGCATGTGGACGTCGAGCAGCACGACGTCGGGCCGCAGGTGCCCGATCCCGGCGACTGCTTCCTCCACGGAGCCGGCCTCACCGACGACGGTGACCCCAGGACCGGTGCCCTCCGCCGCCGCGGCCCGGTCGAGCTCGGCGCGAACCCCGGACCGGAACAGCGCATGGTCGTCAACCAGGAAGACCCCGATCGGCTGCGGCGCCGTGGCCTGGTCTCGTGTCACGATGTTTCACCCCTCGTCAGAAGCCGCCTGCGAGCGCGGCATCGCCAGCTGCACCTCGGTGCCCTCGCCCGGCGCCGTGCGCAGCCGCACCGTCCCGCCGTAACGCTCCATTCTGCCGCGGATCGAGTCGGCCAGCCCGTGACGGTCGGCGGGCACGGCATCGGGGTCGAAGCCGCCACCGCGATCTCGTACGAAGACGTGCACCTGCGCCGGTTCCACCTCGACGTAGACGCTGATCTCGGCGACGCCTGCATGCTTGGCGGCGTTGACCATCGCCTCCCGGCTGGCCGCCACCAGCGGCGCCATCGTCGCATCGGCGGGGCAGTCACCCACAATGACGGGCGCCACGCTCACCGCGTAGGTGTCCTCGACCTCGCCCGCCGCGCTCGACAGCGCCTCGGACAGCACGACGGGGGCACCGGGCGTCGCGTCCGGCTCCGCGCGGCCGTAGCCCTGCGGGCCGTAGAGCCAGCCGCGCAGCTCCCGCTCCTGACCCCGCGCCAGTCGCTTGACCTCGCGGCTGGAGTCGGCCTGCTGCTGGATCAGCGCCAGCGTCTGCAGCACCGAGTCGTGCAGGTGCGCGGCGATCTCGCCCCGCTCCTGGGTCCGGATCCGGGCCCGGCGCTCGTCGCCGAGATCGTGCATCAGCCGTAGCCACCACGGCACTGTCAGCACCCCCACCCCGACCAGGGTGGCGAGTACCGCAAGCAGCCCGAACTGCACCTGGCTGAGGTTGACCTGCCCGAGCAGGAACACCGCGATGCCGGCCGCCACGAGCGCCGTGCCCGCCAGTACCCGCAGCAACGCGACCCGGCCGCCACCGAACACCGCACCGGCCCCGGTCCGCCAGCGCCTGCGCTGCGTCTCGTCCGCCTCCCGCCACACCACGGCGGCGCCGACCAGTGCGACACCCAGCGGGCCGGTGACCCACGCGCTCCACGATCCGCCCAGTGCCGCCGAGGCCAGCGCGAGCGCCACGCCCACCGCAGCCAGGCCGAGTGCCTGCTGCTGCTCGCGTGCGGTGCTGGGCCGGTCGCCGGCACCCGTCACGGCGGGCACGAACGCCCAGATCAGGCCGTAGGCGAGCACACCCGCGCCGCCGAGCCCGGCCAGCACGGCGAAGACGGCCCTGACCCACAGTGCAGGGACACCGAGATGGTCGGCGATCCCGACAGCGACACCGGCGACGACCCGCCCGGACCGCGGCCGTCGCAGCCGGTGTACCTCGACGGTGGCTTCGGCCGGGGACTCGGCAGTGGCTTCGACGGTGGCTTCGGCCGGGGACTCGGACGGGGACTCGGGCACGGATTCGGGTCGGGTTTCGGGTGTCGGCTCCGGAGCACCCTCGTGCTCGGGCGCTGCGAGCTCGCCGGTGACCGCGGGACCGGCCCCGGCGACGCGCCCTTGCCGAGTGCTCACAGTGAGATGGTCACACGATCCCCGCCCGGGGTCATCAGGGTTGAACCCCGGAGCGTGGATCCGGGTGCGATTCAGGGTGGTCCCCGATAGTGCCCGCCCCGACCGGCAGGCAGTCTCGACACCGTGAGCGCGATGAACGTCGAGGAGACGGTACGGGACTTCTGGGCGACCAGGCCGCGGCGACCGTCCGAGGACCGCAAGCTGGCCGGGGTCGCCGCCGGGGTCGGACGCCGGTACAGCGTCGACCCGGTGCTGGTGCGGATCGCCTTCGTGGTGGCCACCATCTACGGCGGGGTCGGTGTGCTGTTGTATGTGCTGGGCTGGCTGCTGCTGCCGGCCCAGGACGAGGAGGTGTCCGCTGCCGAGGCACTGCTGGGCCGCGGTCGCAGTTCGGTGTCGGCAGCCCTGACGATCTGTCTCGGGCTGGCGCTGATCCCCGTGGGCGGTGCCGTGCTCGGCGGCGACCCGACCGCCCTCGCCACGCTGGCGCTGTGCCTGGGTGCGCTGTTCCTGCTGCACCGCCACCGCGCCGGCATGGGCGAGCTGCCGGGCGCCGCGCCGGCCACCGGCGAGGTCGCCGCGCCGGCCACCGGCGAGGTCGCCGCGTCGTCGACCGAGCCCGCCCGGGTTATCGATCCCGATCCGACCGCCACCGGGGCACGGTCCTCACCGCCTGCCTGGGACCCGCTCGGCGCCGCCCCGTTCGCCTGGGACCTGCCCGAGCCCGGTACACCACCCCCGCCCGCGGCGCCCCCGTCGCGCCGGCCACGGTCGAGGGTCACGGCCGTCACCGTGGGTCTCGCACTGCTGGCCGCCGGGATCGCCGCGGCCTTCGTCCCGGTGATCGGGCCGGCGCAGGTCGCGGGGGTGGCGCTCGCCGTCATCGGCCTCGGGCTCGTCGTCGGCTCGATCCGCCACCGCGGGCGGGGCCTGATCGCCGTCGCAGTGCCACTCGCCCTGCTCACCTGGGTGCTGTACGCGATACCGGTGACCGACTTCTCGGCCGGGGAACGGCGCTGGGAGGCGACCACTGCCGCCGGTGTGGCGCCGCAGTACCACCTCACGGCCGGCAATGGCCGGCTGGACCTGTCCGATCTCAGGCTCCGCGACGGGCAGACAATCACCACCGCGGTGACGGTCTCGTTCGGCGAGGCGGAGGTGCTCCTGCCGCCCGACGCCGATGTGAACCTGGTCTGCCGCGCCGCCACCGGCGAGGTCGACTGCCTGGGCCGGACGCACTCGGGCTTCCCATCGCGGGTCGACGTCACCGACACCGGTCGCGACGGGCCCGGCGGCGGCACACTGGTACTCGACGTCCGCACCGGGACCGGGACCGTGGAGGTGACCCGTGGCTGAGGGCGATCTGGACAAGACCCGGCACCGGGCACCGGACCTGCTCATGCTGCTGTGCGGTCTCGCGGCGCTGGTTCTGGCCACCACCGCGCTCGTCGGCAGCACCGCGTGGCTGCCCCCGATCGACGCGCGCTGGCTGCTGGCCGGGGGCGCCGCGACGGCCGGGCTGCTGCTGCTGGCGGGTTCGATGTGGCCTGTGGACAAGTCGTGAGTGGCGATACGAGTCATGACTCGTATCGCCACTCACGGGGCGCGAGCCACTACTCCCACTCGATGGTGCCGGGCGGCTTGCTCGTCACGTCCAGCACCACCCGGTTGACCTCGGGCACCTCGTTGGTGATCCGCCCGGAGATCCGGGCGAGCACCTCGTGCGGCAGCCTCGACCAGTCCGCGGTCATCGCGTCCTCCGACGACACCGGCCGCAGCACCACCGGGTGACCGTAGCTGCGCCCGTCTCCCTGCACACCGACGCTGCGGACCTCGGCCAGCAGCACCACCGGGCACTGCCAGATGTCGGAGTCCAGCCCTGCTACGGACAGCTCCTCACGGGCGATCGCATCCGCGGCCCGCAGCGTAGCCAGCCGGGTCGCGGTGACCTCCCCGATGATGCGGATGGCCAGACCGGGGCCCGGGAACGGCTGGCGGTGCACGATCGTCTCGGGCAGCCCGAGCTCGAGCCCGACCCGCCGGACCTCGTCCTTGAACAGCGTCCGCAGCGGCTCGACCAGGTCGAGGGCCAGGTCCTCGGGCAGCCCGCCCACGTTGTGGTGGCTCTTGATGTTCGCGGTACCCGACCCCCCGCCGGACTCCACCACGTCGGGGTAGAGCGTGCCCTGCACGAGGAAGCCGACGTGGTCGCCGTGCTCGCCCGCCTCGGCGGCCACGTCGCGGGCGGCGGCCTCGAACACCCGGACGAACTCGCGCCCGATGACCCGGCGCTTCTCCTCGGGGTCGATCACACCGGCCAGCCCCGCGACGAAGCGGTCGGCGGCGTCGACCGTCACCAGCCGCACCCCCGTAGCGGCCACATAGTCGCGCTCCACCTGCGCGCGCTCGCCGGCCCGCAGCAGGCCGTGGTCGACGAACACACACGTCAGGTCGTCACCGATGGCCTGGTGCACGAGCGCGGCCGCGACCGCGGAGTCCACCCCGCCGGACAGGCCACAGATCGCCTTGCCACCCGCGACCTGCTTGCGGATGGCATCGACCGCGTCCTGCACGACGTTGGCCGTGGTCCAGTTCGACCGGATCCCGGCGACCTCGTGCAGAAACCTGCGCAGCACCTGCTGACCGTGCGGTGAGTGCACCACCTCGGGGTGGTACTGCAGACCTGCCAGCCGCCTGCCGGTGTCCTCGAACGCGGCGACCGGAGAGCCCGACGAGCGGGCCGTGACGGTGAAACCCTCCGGGGCCCCGGTGACCGCGTCGCCGTGGCTCATCCACACCGGCCCGCGCGACGGTAGCTCCCGGTGCAGCACACCGCCACCGTCGACGATCTCGAGCTCGCTGCGCCCGTACTCCCGGGTGCCGGTCCGCTCGACGGTGCCACCGAGCGCGTCGGCCATCGCCTGAAACCCGTAGCAGATACCCAGCACCGGCACCCCGGCCTCGAACAGCGCCGGATCGACCCGCGGCGCGTTCGGGGCGTACGCGCTCGACGGCCCACCGGAGAGCACGATCGCCAGCGGATCGCGGGCCAGTATCTCGGTCACGCTCGCGGTATGCGGGACGATCTCCGAGTACACCTGCGCCTCGCGGACGCGACGGGCGATCAGCTGCGCGTACTGCGCGCCGTAATCCACCACCAGTACCGGACGTGCCATGTGTGCAGACTACGTCGGCCTGTGAGTGGCGATGCGAGTCAGGACTCTCATTGCCACTCACGACCTGTCCACAGGGGTGAGGCGCAGCGCGCCCGGGGCATCCGCAGGCACCGCCGGGGAGCGAGGCGCGACGGGGGTGACCCGGCGGTAGACCTCCCCGGGGGCGGGGCGGGGATCCGGCTCGCCGCGGTTGGGCCACTGCGCGAAGGCCCGCTCGGCCTGCGCGGTGATCGTCAGCGCCGGGTTGACGCCCAGGTTGGCGCTGATCGCCGAGCCGTCCACCACCGACAGGCCGGGGTAGCAGTGCACGCGGTGGTACGGGTCGATCACGCCCTCCTCGGGCGTCACCCCGATCACGCAGCCACCGATGAAGTGCGCGGTCAGCGGGATGTCGAACAGCTCGGCCCACGTGCCGCCCGCGGTGCCGTCGATGCGATGCGCCACGAGCGCGTTGGCCCGGTGGCCGATGGGGATGAAGGTCGGGTTGGGCTCGCCGTGGCCGCGCTTGGACGTCAGCCTGCCGCGCCGCCGGTAGGTCGTGAGGGAATTGTCGAGGGTCTGCATCACCAGCAGGATCAGCGTGCGCTCGCTCCAGCGCCGCACCGACAGCAGCCGCAGTGTCCGCAGCGGGTTGCGGGCGGCGGCACGCAGGAACTGCCGCCAGCGCGGGGTATCCGACGACCCGTCGGTGGCCAGCGTCTGCAGCAGGCCCATCGCGTTGCTGCCCCGCCCGTAGCGCACCGGCTCGAGATGGGTGTGCTCGTCGGGATGGAACGACGAGGTGATCGCCACCCCGCGGGTGAAGTCGCGGTCCGGGTCGACGGTGGGACGGCTGGCCCCGAGGATGGCCTCCGAGTTGGTGCGGCTGAGCTCGCCGATGCGTGGTGACAGATCGGGCAGCACGCCGCCGTCGCGCATCCGGTGCAGTAGCTGCTGCGTGCCCCAGGTGCCG
>WHSY01000089.1 GCA_009379815.1 Pseudonocardiaceae bacterium | reverse complement strand
ACGGCCTGCGCCTCGACTGGATCTACGTGGCCAAGATGCTCTACGGGGTCTTCGCCCTCGTAGAACGCGGCGACATCAGCCCCGGGACGACCGTGATCGCCGTCGTCACCGGCCCTGGCGACGGCGTTACTCCTTGAGCGCGTAGCGGCGCATCGCCCGCCGCGAGGGCGGCCCATCGACCCAGGTCAGCTCCCACGCGCCGGAGTTGACCGTGAACCGCTTGCCGAATCCGAGCCACTTGCCGGTCATCGATCGACCCATCGGATCGGCCATCAGCTGCAGCGAGCCGTGATAGGTCGCGCCGCGGTAGTGCCCGGTTGGTGATGTCTGTTCGCTCCACGTCCCGGTGACGACCGCTCGGTCGACCGCCAGGTCCAGCCGCAGCGAGGACTCCGAAGTGTGCGGCAGGCTCTCGCCCACCAACCGGCCATCGTGCCACCGCAGCACCAGGTAGTGCCTGCCCTCGTACTCGCGACCGCGCCCCGAGCTGAAGTAGACGTAGCGGCTGTGCCAGATTCCGGCGAGGCGCTCGGCCCCGTGTGACGGCTCATCCACGAAGCCATTCGGCTCGCCGCTCTGGACCGACGACGCGCCGGCAAGCGCGAGCCCGGCACTGAGCTTGAGCAGCCGGCGCTGCCTGGTTTCCGGGGCCAACTGCGCCGCCCATGCCGAGGCGATGCCAGCCAGCTCCGGGACGTCGAGAGCGTCGAGCCGCTCGATCCAGCCATCGGCAGCGAGGGCGAACGGCGCAGCCGGCAGTTCCGCCAGCCTGCTCCGAGCCTGGTGAGCGGGGTCGCGTTCCCGAAAGTCCGGACCATCGGCCAGCAGGTCCGCGACCCGGCACTCGTACAGCTCGGCGAGGCGCGCCAGCACCTCCAACGACGGCGCGTACCCCGTTCGGCTCGGCCAGTTCTCCCAGTAGGAGAAGCTCTTGAACGTCTTGGGGTCGGCGGGCCAGCGGGCGTTCCAGCGATCGGCGGCCTCGCGCTGACTCCACCCGTGTGCGAGACGCAGCGCGACCCGGGAGCTCACTCCGTACCGCTCGCTGAAAACCGCCGCGACCTCGGGCCACGTGCGCTGCTGCTCACGCAGTGATGCCGCCAGCTGGCGCTGCTCCTGCCGGATGCTTCGTACCCGCTCAGTCAACACCCACCACCTCAAGACAGCACGTCCCCGTGCCACGGGGACACCATGCAGACACAGATCGTAGCGCCGCGGGGTGGGTTCGGAGCCGCTGCGGGTGGAGGGTCAGCCGTGATGAAGCGGAGAATCTGGAGCCCCGACGCTGTGGACAGCACGATTCGGCACCGATATGGGATGCCCTGGTGGGCGGTGCGCGTGCCGCACCGGTGGCACTCGTGCCGGCCACAGACCGTGCGGCGGTTTCGCGACGGCGGGGCGCTTTCAGGCGTCTGCTACTGCGCCTGCGGCGCGGTCACCGACCACAACGGACGCTGGACCGGGCGCAACACCCGCATGCACACCCCCGGCCCGGCCGGTCTGCGCCGCGACCCCCGAACGCCGCAGCCCGTCCGCGCGCGACTGGTGGCGGGCGCAGCCCCTCACCCCGGCGCCCGCCGCCACCCGCGTATCCACCGGCTCGAAGCATGAGCGAGGCCCTCGACCGGGTCCGTGACCTCAAGCGCGCCGGCTTCGGCTTCCTGGCCCACCGCGACGAACACGGTGAGATCGTCACCCTGCAAGCCACCCGCGTCCGCGCCGGGCACATCGAAACCGTGCTGATCCACGACGAGCACGATGCGCTGGCCTCCCGCTGCCGCGACGAACCCCGCGCCGCCGTGGTCTGGCACCGCACCGGCTCCACCGCCGACGTCATCGCCGAACTGCTCGACCTGCCCGAACCATGGACCCCCGGCGCCCCGACCCTCGCTCGAGCGACACCATCCGACCTCTGGATCCCGCGGTGACGGCCAGGTCGCGAGTTGGCGCTGTAGACCGCCCGTAGCTCGGCTGGGGGCGCCTGGCCGGTCCGCCCACGCTGGTGCGGCTGCTGCCGAAGCCTCGGCTACGCCGTCGCCACCACACAAAGGCGGTGCTCAGGTGATCGGGCAGCGAGAAGGAGCGAGCGGGCTCGACGCTCGACATGATGGATGCTCACCATGTGATCGAAAGGAGTCCAATGATCATCTCTTCGGTGATGACCGATCACCCGTCCTGGCTGTCGACTGGTGCAGGCAATGCCTACCGCGCCGTCCGCTGCGGCGATGCCGTGTGGGCACTGAGCACCACACCGGTCGGCTCCCACGCCTACCGCACCACGGCGCACCCCGTGTCCGGCGCAGGGCACCCGCCAGTAGCGGACGTAATCGACGCCACCTCGGTCACCGGCCCGACGATCATGGTGATGCGACTGCGGGAAGCCGGAACGGTGGTGCGCTGGCGCAACCCGGATCTGTGGGACGCGCTGGGGACCTCGATCGTGCGTCAGGTCAGCCGCGCCCGGCAGGCGCGCAAGCTCTATCGCACCTTCTGCCAGACCCACGGCGAACGGGTGATGACGCCGCTCGGTGAGACGTGGTTGTTCCCGACACCGGAATCGTTGCTGGCGGTGCCAGATGCAGAGTTCGCGCGGCTGGGGATGGCCTTCAAGCGCCGCCCGCTGCGTGCCGCTGCCGAGGCCTACCTGGAGTTCGGCGCGAAGTGGACCGAACTGCACCCGGCCTCGTTGGTGGACGAGGTGCAGACCGTGCCGCGCGTCGGCCCGTGGACGGCTGGCGCGACCGTCGCAGACCTCACCAATGACTACGCGCTCTATCCCTTCGGCGACCTCGCCGTGCGCACCTGGGCGAAACACCTCGCACCCGAGCGACCTTGGCCCGCTACCGAACCCGAGTTCGCCCGTGTCTGGGCACGGTTGGCCGGAAGCCAGTTGTCCGACTGGACGCTACTCACGCTTGCTTGGGGAGTGCGACATGCCAACACCACCGGAGCCACCGCTTTCTAACCTGCCTTCTGACACGCGGCCCGCGCTGATCACCGGGGCCGATCTCGGTCGTCGGATCGATGCGCTGTTCGTGAACGCTCCGCTGCGCGACTACGCCCAGCGCCCGCGCGTCAACGACTTCACCCTCCCGGTGCTCGGCATGGGCTACCTCGCCACCTACGCCGCATCGCGCGGCTTCAACGTCGGCGTACTCGACGCCGAGGCCCACGGCCTCGGCATCGACCGCACCGCCCGGATCATCAACGACGCGGCTCCCCGGTGGGCCGGATTCAACCTGCTGGCCCCGACCTACGAGAGCAGCGCCCGCATCGCGACCAGCCTCGACCCCGGCATCAAGATCATGCTCGGCGGGCACCAGGCCAAGGCCATGCCCACCGAGATCCTGACCGACCCGCGCATTTCCCGCTGCGCCGCACTGGTGCTGGGTGAAGGCGAAACCCGGGTGGCCGAACTACTCACCGACGACCGCGCCCGCGCGGGGCTGCCCGGCGTGATGTGGCTCGACCCGATCATGACAACGCCGGTCGCGGGAGGAGGGTCGGGCAACTCACACCACCTCGCACCCGACATCAACGGGCTGCCGTTCGTGGACCGCGGCTATCTGGCCCAAGACCCCCACTGCGAGGCAGGGCGACTCGAGGCCAACATGGTCGGCGCCCGGGGATGCCCCTACAACTGCTCGTTCTGCGGCGCTGCGGTCTCGGCCAACCCCGACATCACCATTCGCACCCGTGACCCGTACAACATCGTCGCCGAGATGCAGCAGCTCCGGGAGATCGGTGTGACCGCGTTCCGGTTCGTCGACGATCTCTTCCTGGGAGCACGTCGAGTGATCGACCACATGATGGCCGCGTTCACCACCGAGGGGATCGGCGACTGGGCGGTGTGGGATGCCACCGGCAGAATCAACGTTTTGCACCGCATCACCGACGACACCCTGGACATCTTGGCGGATAGCGGGTTGCGGGAGGTCGCACTCGGCATCGAGTCCGGTAGCGAGCGGATGCTCAAGCTGATCGACAAGCGCATCGACCCCAGCATGACTCACTCGGTCGTTCGGCGGCTGACCGAGCGCGGGATCAACGTCAAGGGCTACTTCATCCTCGGCTTCCCCACCGAGACCTGCCAGGAGATCGACACGACTATCCGCCTGGTCCACGACCTGTGGGAGCTGACCGACCCGCTACCTGGGAGGTTCCGCGTCTCCGCGTTCGAATACCGACCCTACCCCGGAACGCCCGACTGGCACCGGCTCATGGCCACCGGTCGCTACACCGCCGACCAACTGCTCAACTACACTGCCGTCGACCTCACCGACGCCGGCGGACGAGTCGAAGTGGAACCGCCGCCAGCCGCGAAGCTTGCGCCAGAGTTTCGGTTGCTCCGTGCTCGGTCCGTGATCGCGGAAGTCCCCCACGATGAGGTCTGCCCACTCCTCGGCGGGCAGCGCAGGTACGAGCATCCGATTGGCCTGCCGGGCGAGATTCTTGGTAGCGGCGAGAGCGAGGAAGAGTTCGCCGACGCCCAGCTCCACCACGTCTCCCGGGCCCAACGCTCGCGGCGAGCGTCCGACGAGCTGCTTCCACGAGATCTCGGCGGCGTGCGACAGCGTGGCTATGCATGAGGCCAGCCGGTGATCCGCCACACGGCCAAGGCTTCGGGCAAGCTTTCATAACGTCCGCTGGTCTTATTGCTCGACCGGCCCATCACCGTCGGCCTCGCCGTCGACGCCCGCGAGGATCGTCGCCATCTCGACGGGTATCCGGAAGGCCACGGCCGCCCCGGCGCCAGCGTAGATCGGCGTGAGTGGCGCCTCGACGTCCGGCGCGACCAGCCCGTCCTCCTGCAGATCACGGGTGATTCGGGCGGCGGGTCGGGTGAAACCGCGAAGCATGCGGTCGTCGTCGTAGCCGCAGACGTCGTAGATGGCCTCGCGGTCGATGCGACCACCGCGTTCTGCCGCCGCGCGGATCACCAGCGCATGCTCCCAGCCTTCCGTCTCCAACCTCTCCAGGAGGGCGTCTACACCCGCCAACGACCACGTCGGCCGGGAAGTTTCTCGGCTGACGCGTTCCGCGTCATCGACGGACTCGGTGCGGACCTGGAGCTTCAGAGCGCCAGCACGCCGAAGCAGGTCGGTCGGGCGCATCATGAACAGCTGGGCGCCGCACTCACCGGCGAGTTCGGCGACGAGTTCCTGGCGAGGACCGATGAAATCGGAGCGGTGGCGCCACCACCAGTCTTCCTTCTCGTCACCGGTGACCATGAGCAGGTCACCGCCTCGGCGACTGACCTCGTCGATGGCCTGCCGCCAGACCAAATAGTCACCCGCCGAGCCTTCGGGAAGATCGGTGTCGACCTTGTCCGAGTCGAGGTAGCCCGGCGGCTCCCGTCGGCCCGCGCGCGCCCTGCCGTCGGCCACCGCCTTCTGCCATTCGGACTCGGCAGGTGCCGGTCCGACTCGGCCGTCGAGCAGGGTCTCGAGTGCCTGCAGGACCGGCTCGTCCATCGCACCGCCAGCGACTCTGACCGCGGGCGGGGTGTGGGCTTCGACCGTCTCCGCGAGCTCGGCGTACAGGTCCTCAACCCGCTGGATCCACGCGTCACGTTCGCGGGCCACGGCCGCAGTCGACTTCGCCCACTGGTGGATCGCATCCACCGTCGCGCGCTGCTGCTTGGCGAAGGCGCTCAACGCCTGCTCGCTTCCACTCCCACGGCTCGTGAGCACGACAAGCCGGTTGCGCCAGAATTCCCGGACGACCTGGTGCGGAACCCAGAGCCGGTCATCGAGCCGGCGCAGCACACCCAGTAGATCGTCGCGTGTCGCCTCGTTGTACCGGTAGAGGTTGAGGAGCACGTTCGCGTCGACCACGACCGTAGCGGACTGGAGCGCGCTGCCGAGTTCAGCCTCACTGGGCACGCGATACCCGCGAAAGTCATCGTACAACCCACGGGGGTGCGAGTCCGTTCCACCCATGCGCAGCCCCCGAACCTGGTGACTCTGAACGTTCCGGCCAGACCCTACCCGCACTGTGGGACGTCACGCTGCGGGTGATGCGCCGCAGCTTTCCCGGTAGGGCAGGCGGACCGATGGCGGATGACGAGCGTGTGAGCGTGCGCTTGCGAGCGGCTCAGGCGAGACGATTCGCGTTGTGGGTGCGGTCGTGTTCGGCGCGGACGCGGGCGAGCCGGTCGCGCCACCATGCGGCTTGCGCGGGGTCGGTCAGCTGGTAGGCGTCGAGCAGGGCGGGGTCGGGTGCGGGTGGCGTGCGCGGCACCGGCAGGTACCCGTCGACAGCCCGCAGCGAGTCGGGACCGGCGACGACATCACCGTCGAGCAGTGAGAGCGTGCCCAGCCCGCAGGCGAAGTCCAGTTCCGGCAACGCCCCAGCGAGAGCGACCTGCGCGGCCAGGCCGACGCTGGTCTCCAGCGCCGACGACACCACGCACGGCAGCCCAGCTGCCTCGGCGACCTGCAACGAGCGGCGCACCCCGCCCAGCGGCGTGCACTTGATCACTGCGACGTCGGCGGCACCCGCAACAGCGACGCGAAGCGGATCGTCGGCGCGGCGGATGGACTCGTCAGCGGCGATGCGCACGTCGACCCGGCGCCGGACAGCGGCCAGCTCCTCGATGCTGCCGCAGGGTTGCTCGACGTACTCCAGCCCGTCGGCTGCCGTGTCGAGCCGGCGGATGTGGGACACGGCGGTGTCGATGTCCCAGAGTCCGTTGGCGTCCACGCGGATCGCGCCACCGGGACCGAAGGCATCGCGGACGGCCTCGACGCGGGCGAGGTCTTCTTGCAGGGAATCGGGGTGGTCGGCGACCTTGACCTTGGCGGTCCGGCAGCCCGAGCCGGCGACGATCTCGTGGGCGCGCTCGGGGCCGACGGCGGAACGGTGCAGTTGATCGGGATGCGGTCGCGGACCGGTGCGGGCCAGCCGAGGGTGCACTGCTCGATGGTCGTCGCCAGCCACGAGGTGGACACGGTGTCGTCGTAATCGGCGAACGGGCAGAACTCGCCCCACCCGGCGGGGCCTTCGATCAGCATCCCTTCGCGCACGGTGATCCCCCGGAACCGGGTGCGCATGGGGATGGCGTAGATGCGGGCGCCGTCGAAGCCGATCTGATCGGTCATCAGGGTGCGGGGTCCTCGTCTCGCCGGGCACTGCTGCGGGTGTGCATCAGACTCACAGAGGCAGTAGACCTTGGCATTTCGCCCAGTGTCGGAAGCCGCCAACCTCGAAGGGATAATGGGCGCCGTGCTTGAGCAACATATCGGCGAGGCTTGACGCGCTCTCGACCGTAGCGCGGCCATGTTCGACACCCTTGGCCATGACCCAGAGCGTGCCGTGTGCTTCGAGGCCATACTGCTGAGCCGCGCGCCGCGCCGATTGGTCGTCGATAACGGCGACGGCATCGTTCCGATCAGCCCAGGCGAAGACGGTCGCCTCGCCACGGTGCCAGCGCTCGGTGGCTCCGACGCGCTGCATCCACGTCACCAAGCAGTGCAGCTCATCGATCCCGTCCACGTGCACGGTCTGCAGCCAGCCGAAAGCGGACGAGTTGAAGCCGTGGGAGGACAGCTCATCGAGCACCGCTGCCGTTGTCACGTGCCGCCACGGCCGCTGGGGTGCGCCGCACGCGAGGTCGTGTAGCACATCGAGGCGATCGGCCAGCGCCGCGTGGTGCAGTGCGGATGCATCCCAGACCAGCCGCTCGGTCACGCTGCGGGACCCGCCACTGCCGGTAGCTCGTCCTGGTCGAGAGCGCCGTGCAGCAGCTCGACCGCCCTCGCCGCGGTGATCACACCTCGGTGGTATGCTTCCGCGACAGCCTGCCGCCAGTGCCTGCCCGTGGTTCCGACCTGCAGGTCCTCCATCGGCTCGCTACCGACCACTGCGAGGAAGTCGCCCTTCACCGGTCGATCAGCACGGAGCTGGTGCGCCGAGTCATCGCTGAGCAACTCCGCGCGCTGCGCGGCATCGACGACCGCCGTCCACGAGGCACGGAATTCCGCTGCGATGCGGATCAGGCGGGATCGCTCATCGCTGCAGTCATGCGTCATCCAGCGTCGCCGAAGCCCGTCGGCCGGCAGCAGGAACTCGCCCGCGAAGACGTCGATGAACTTTTCGCGCTCGTCGCGCGAGGAGTGCACGCCGACGTCGGCGTGGTACTCGTCGCCCATCAGGTGGTGGCCGAGCTCGTGCGCCGCTGTCCAGCGACGGCGTCCAGGTTCACGCCGACCGCCGATCACCGCAGCACCGAACCCTCCTGGCCCGTCGACAAACACCGCAGCGCCATCGGTGTCCTGATCGAGAACCAGCAAGTACAGGCCGAACAGTTCGCAACAGTCACCAAGTGACCCCACTGGATCGTCGCCGCACGCAGCGACAATCCGGGCATCCCGCGCAAGCTGCCTCGCGCCCTCGGCCGAGGTCACGGCTGAACGCGGCAGCCCGTGGTCGGGAGTCGCGAGAAGGCCGTACCCGACCAGCTGCTCGACGTCTCGCGCATGGGCATCGAGAGCGGTGTCGAGACGCCAGCGCGTGCGCTCAGCCTGATCCGGATCGTCCACCAATGTGGTGCGCCGCGACACAGCGGCGGCGCGTGGTTGCGCGACGAAGTAGCTCGTCGGCACATCCAGTGCGTCGGCAAGCCGGAAGAGCTCCATCGCCGAAACCCGACGACTACCTGCTTCGATCTTGACGAGAGCGGTGCGTTCCACACCGATGCGGGTCGCAAGGTCTTCCTGGTTCAGCTGAGCAGCGACCCGCGCCTCGCGTACCCGCTCGCCGAGCACCTGCCACTCCTCCCAGGAGTCCATGTGTGCGACTTTCGCACGTTGATGTACCCGCGTCAACCGGGAGACGACGTCATGTCGCGTACGGGTGGACAGCGCCAACACTCCCGGCCACTGCGACACTGGTGTCGGAGAATTCAGGTGCTGACAGGAGGCGAGTTGTGGCTGCCTCGACGTCGCCGGTGCTGACCGTGCGGCCTTACCGGCCGTCGGACCAGGGCCGGGTTCTGGATCTGGTCAACACCGACCGGTTGGTGGGGCAGCCGGTCGCGACGCCGGAGATGCTCGCGGAGGCGCTGGCGGGCCGGTCAGCGGTTGATGGCGGCTGGTGGGCCGAGCTGGCGGATCTGGCCACCGAGGTGATCGTCGACCTCGACGGGATCGTGCAGGGGGTGCTGGCCACCGCGGTGCGGCCACGCGACGGTCCGGGCGTGTTGCTGTGGTGTCACGGTCGGGAGGACCCGGCGATCGTCTCTGCACTGGTCGGGCGGGCGATCGAGCGGCTCGCCGACCGCCCGATGTTGCACGCCTTCGACTTCGCCAGCGCGTTGTCACTCGGGCTCGAGGCGCTGCCGGTGCGGCACCGCGCCAGCACCGCCCGAGCGCTGCGTGAGGCCGGTTTCACCGGCCGCGACCTGTGGCGTTACGCCCACCGGACGCTGCCCGCACCCGAAGTCCCGGCTGATGCCGCTGCCGTGGTTACGTCGTGCCAGGATCCGGTGGGATGGCGTATCGAGCGCCGGGACGACGGTCAGCTCGTCGGCGAGGTTCTCGTCACCACCCCGGTGCAGCGAATCGGGCTGCTGTCGTGGATCAGTGTCGAACCCGCCGCCCGCGGGCATGGGCTGGCCCGGCCGTTGCTCGGACGCGCGCTGGAGGTGTTGTCGGACCACGGTGCACGCGAGGTGATCCTCTACGTCGACGACGACGAACTCGGCGGCGAGCGCGACCGCACGGCCGCCAACCGGCTCTACGACACCAGTGGCTGCACCGAGGTCGACCGGCTGCATTCCTACACCAGGCCAGCCGGGTAGGTAACCGCTACAGGCCGGGAACCCTCGCGCCAGCTTCGAGCGCGTCAGCCGCGCCCGCGACTGTAGGCCATCCGGAGCCGATGTAGGGGACGGGTCCAGCTTAACTCGAGGGTACGCCGCCTACCTTCAGAGAAGCTCCACGCGAGGAACGGTTCTGTTGCACTACTGCGCGCCATGTACATCGCGTTTGTCGGACGCAACGCACCTGGTCATCGCAACACTGATGTGCGGGTCGAAGCGACCCATGGCCGGCCCGCGAACGAGGGTTTCATGGCCAGCGGACGAACAGCTCTTCGGCTACAGCCGCGACGAGGCAGTGTTGTCAGCGTCACCTGGTACTCCTTTCCCGACTACGGGAGGTGTGCGGTGAAGGTTCTGGTGGCGACGTCCCTGACGCAGGGCGCTCGGGACAACGACTACAACTGGTGCATCGAAGGCGAGCTGGTGAGCGTCGGCGAGGTGTGCCCGCGAGACCGCGAGGATCCGGACGGGGGGTGTGGTTGCGGCCGGGGCTTCGGCGGGTTGAGCTCACACCGGGCGACGACGACCGCGCGGGTCGCGGAGGTGGCTCTGAGCCGGGACGACTACGCCGAGGCGATTCGTTCCAGCCTCGAGCAGCAGGGCTGGGATCCGTGCCTGTGCTGCTACGTGGACGAGGCGGAGGAGCTGCTCGCGCTGGTATCGGACTGGCATGCGGGAACGGTCGTCGAGCGGCGGCTCGACGAACTGGTGGTACGGGCACTGCCGCACGAACACGCCGGGCTGGGGTAATGGGCCGGGTGATCAGTTCCGCTGCTCCGCGGCGGCCAGCGCGTCGGGTTCGACCAGCAGCCCCTGGCGCTCGTAGCGCTTCCGGGTCCGGCTGAACCGCACGACGACGGCGGACAGTTCGCTCGCCTTGTGGGCACGTCGGGTCAGCCCGGCATCGCCCCTGGGCAGGAAGACCAGGTGATCGAGCGCGGCGCACGCCATGCACACGGGACCTTCCTCCCGCATGAACAGCAGGTCACCGCTCCCGCCGCACGTCGCACACGTCCACTCCTTCAGCGGACTGATCACGACGAGCTCCGGTGGCTCGCTCTGCCGCTCGACCAGCTGTGCGCGCTGCGCCTCGGACAGCTCCGGCGACACCCAGTGCGTGCGGTAGGCGCGCTCGACGTCCGCCGCCCCGCTCACGCTGAAGCGCAGCGACCGGCGGTCGCGCGTGCGCGCGACGTAGTCCATCTCGGCCGCGACCAGGCCACGCTCGTCCGCCCAGCGACGCAGCACCTGCAACGCGGTCGCGATCTTCGCCGGCCGCAGCTGCATCGTGGCCTCCAGGCAGTCGACCCGCCCCTGGCGCCACCGGTCGATGTGCGCCGCGGGCAACCATCCCAGGTGGTTGAGCACGTCGACCACGCTGACGTCGTGGTGCACGGCGAGGATCTCCTCCCCGGCCCGTGCGACGCGCTCCTCGATGCCGCCGCTACGCGCCACCTCCGATCACCCCGGCTTCGCCGGGCCAAGCAAGCTAGCGTCGGGCCACTTCGGAGTATGACAGCGCGAGGTGCTGCTCGACGTCGGGCTCGTCACCCCCTGACCCGAACCACCCTCGCCAGAGTCCTCCGCGGACACGGTGAGCCTCGTCACCCCACGGCGGTGCGGGCGTGCTCGGCGAGCAGGGCGTCCATGACGCGCTCCTCGTGCACGATCTCGCGGCGCCGGTCGAACTCCGCGGCAAGCGCCGGATCCCACGGTGTGGCCGGTGCGGGCGCGGGGTCGCGGGGCAGGGCGACACCGTCATCGGCCGCGGCGTCCAGCGCGGTGAGGTAGTCCGCGCCGTCCATCCGCCACGGCGAGGCGCCGGCGGTGGCCGCCCGCGCGGTCATGGCGAGTCCCGCCGCGTCGAAGTCGCCGTGGTAGCGCAGCGCCGCCCCGGCGCCCGCCAGCTGCGCGATTGCCAGCGTCGGGGCGGCCGCCGGGTTGCCTGCGGTGGTGAGGACGGCTGCCGGTAGCCGGCGCTGCGCGGCGGCCTCGACCAGCCGCGGGTTCTCCACGACCAGCACGGTCGTGCCGGGTGCGACCGCCAGCGGCTCGGCGCGCAGCGCCGCTGTGGACAGGTGCAACGGCAGGCCCGCTGCCGTCATCGATCCCACCGCAGCCGCGACTCCGCAGTCGCCCAGCAGCGGCAGCCCCCAGGTGAGCATCGGCGCCGACACGAGATCCAGTGGCAGCCCGGCACGCTCCCACACCGCGCGCTCGTCCCCGGCCCCATCGCGGGCGAGGAGCGCGCGGGTGACCAGCGCGGCCAGCGGTGTCGAGGAGTCCAGCCCGTGCGCGTCACCCAGCAGCTGCGCCGCGACCTCCGAGCGGCTCCGGGCGCCCGCCTCATCGGCCCGGCCGGTGTCGAGGACCGCCCGGACGGTGGCGGCGAGATCGGCGACGTCGGACGGGTCGGTGCGGGCGAGCAGACCGTCGGTCCAGACGGCGTCTCGCCACTGCGACACCCACCCGGCGTCCGGGAACTCCCGCGCCACCGCCGCGTCGAGCTCGTCGCGGCGCCGGGCCCGCGTGGCGCGCCGGGCGTCACTCGCCTCACGACGCCCGGCGGGTGGGCATCCCAGCGTGACGAGCGCGGCCGGTAGGTCCTGGCCGGTGAGCCGGTGCACCCCGTCAGCAATCTCGGCGAGCGAGACCGCCCGGCGCTGCGGACCGATCCGGTGGCCCAGCAGGACGCCCAGGCGCCGCCGTCCCTCCGGGACCAGCTCGGGCAGCCGCAGCCGGCCGCGCCAGTCGAGCCCGTTGCGGTCCAGCGCGGCGGCGGTCTCGCGCCACAGCGGCAGCAGAGCCTGGTCGGCGAGGAAATCCGTCACAGCAGGGTCGCCTGGTCCGGCTCCCCGGGCTCGACGACGGTGACCTCGGGTGCGTAGCGGGCGGCGGGCGGCAGCGGGCGCACCGCCCCGCCAGGGCGGAGCTCGACGAGCGCCATCGCGGCCAGCAGCTCCAGCACCTCGTCGCGCAGCTTGCCGGGGGCCTGCCTGGCGTCCTTGTTCCAGTGCCGGCCGTGTGCGGCGAGCAGGTCGGCCAGCTCGGCGTCGACCTGCTCGCGGCCGGCGCCGTCGCGGTGCCGGGTCACCAGGGCGGTGAGCAGCAGCAGCGCCGCCTGCCCGACGGTGCCGCCGGTGGGGAACTCGCGGTCGCTGCAGCCGCCGTCGACGTCGATCGCGGCGACGCCCTCGGCGCGGGCCTCCAGCTCCAGGCCGAACATCTCCGCCACGTAGCGGGCCTCCTCGCCGAAGCGGCGGCGCAGCTCGGTCCAGTCCTCCGGGGCCACGTCGGCCGCGGCCAGCACGGGGTCCTCGACGAGGCGGCGGCGCAGCGCGGCGCGGTTGCCGCTCGCGTCGGTGGCACGCTCGAGCAGTTCCGCCGCGCTGTCGGGACCGCTCAGCGCGGGGGCGGCCAACATGGCGAGCCGGTCGTTGCGGATCTCGAGTAGAGCGTCGGCCTCGGCGTCGGCCTCGTAGCCGCCGACCGAGCGGTCCAGCTCCCGGACGACACCACGGTCGATCAGCCACCGCAGCGCCGTGACGAGGGCGCGCCGCTGCCCCGCCCCGGAGTCGAGCACCAGCCCGGCGTCGGCGGCGGCGGACCGGACCTGCAGCACCAGGTCCCGCAGGCTGATCCGGTCCGGGCCGGACGCGGTGGCGGCGAGCACCAGCGCGAGCGCGGTGTACTCCCGGGCGGCGAACGCCCGGCCGGTGCGCGCCCGCAGCGGCCGGTCGCCTGGCACGTGCCCGGCCTTCACCAACCGCGCCGTGTCGGCGGTGACCACCAGCCGGTAGCCCAGGCGCTGGGTGAACCAGCGGTCCAGGGTGTCGCCGTGGCGCCGGATCAGCGTGAACAGGTCGCGGTCGGCTTCGGCGGGCCGCCACGGCTCGGCGAGCAGCGCCCGCGCGGCGGTGGTCAGCTCCCCGGCGCGCTGCGGGTCGGTCATAGTTCCATCACCGCCACCTGCAGGTCCTGCAGCCGCAGCCGCCCGGCCGGGGTGCACAGCGTGGTGTCGCGCCCGGCGCTGCGTTCGACGACGCAGCGCAGCCCGCCGAGTTCCGCCTCGCCCTTCGAGCGGTCCGCGCCCAGTGCCGCGATGGCCGGGGCGAGCAGGCGCTGCAGCTCGCGCAGTCCCGGGTCCGACAGCTGCGCCCCGTCCGGGACCGCGCCATCCGGACCGGTCACGGTGCGGATCTCGGCACGGGCTGCTGCGGCGCGGCGCTCCTCCTCGCGGCGGCGGGACAGCAGGTGCTCGCGCTGCGCCGACCGGTCCACCACCCGGGCGGCGGGACCGCGGTTGGCGGTGTCGCCGCGCTCGCGCAGGCTGACCGGTACCCGCGCGGGCGGCGCGTCCCACCACGACGTCGTCGGCGGCACCGGGTCGGTGTCGTCGCCCGCCGCGGCGCCGAGGTGGCGGCAGCCGAACAGGCCGAACGCGGCAACGGCCAGTGCCGGTGCCTCGCCGGGGTCGGCGGCGTGGAACATCGCGGCGAGGCGCAGGTAGTCGGCGCGGCGCGACGAGGCGCCGAGCCCGGTGCGGGACAGCCGGGTGAGGTTCTGGGTGAGGGTGCGGACGGCGTTGACAGCGTCGCGGCCCAGCGTGGCGACCCTGCTCGGGCTTCCTCGACTGCCGCGGAACCAGGCGGCGAGGTTGTCCCAGTCCTCGACGGTGCTGCCGTGTCCGGCCCGCACCCGCACGCCGGTGATCCCGGCGTCGGCCACCCGCGCGGCGAGCCCGTCGCGGGCGCGCTCGACGATCACCGGCACGCTCGGCGCGACCGCGTCGAGCAGCGCGGCGATCGGCCGGGCCTTGCGTTCCAGCGCTTCGAGCCGCTCCCCGACGTAGCCGACGAGCACCTCGGAGAAGAACGCGAACTCGGTCTCGTCGAGGTCGAATCGAGACTGCCACTGGTTGATGGCGGCGAAGAACTGGGTGATCTCCGCGGAGAATGCGCGGTGCGGGTCGAACACCGCGCGGACCGCGTCGGCAAGCCGCTCCGGGTCGGCGGTGGCGGCGTCGAGAGCCAACAGCGACTCCAGCGCGGTGGCCAGCGCGTCGAGCCGGCCCAGCGACACGTCCCGCACGTCGTCGACCTGGGCGAGCACCCCTTCGACGAGCTCGTGCACCTCCTGGCCGACGCGGGTGATGAGGTAGCGGTTGCGGCGGCGGTAGTAGTCGGCGACGGTGCTGACCGCGCCCACCGAGGCCGAGACCTCCAGGTTGCCCCACGCCCGCAGGCTCTCCAGCCGGCTCGCCACCGTGTCGCCGGGCATCGGGGTGCCGTCGGCAGCGAGCCGGGCGGCGACGTCGTCGGGCGTGAGCTCGGCGAAGAAGGTGCCGGCGAAGATCCCGAGGATGGCCCGGTAGTCGTCGCTCTCCGGAACGGTGAGGTAGCTGAAGACGTCCGTGCTCGTCATGCCGCGACACCCGTGTGCTGCCGGCCGTCCCAGCGGGAATGCACCAGCGCGATCGCGCGCAGGTCCGGGTCGCGGAGCACCTCGGTGATGGCGAGCTCGGGAACTGTGGCGTGGGTCCCCCACAGCCGCTCGCTGGTGACGATGAAGTCGAGGTCGAGGCTGACCAGTAGCCCGAACAGCCGGGCGTGGTTGTCCTCGGACACCTTGGCGAAGGCGTCGTCGAGCAGCACCAGCCGGGGCGCTCCGACGCCGTGCGGGTCGTGCGCGGCGGCCGACGCGGCGGCGGCCGCGGCCATCGGCAGGTACGTGACCAGCTTCTTCTCGCCCTCGGACAGCCGGGTGCGCCGCGACAGCAGTTCGTCGTTGCGCCCCGGTCGGCGCAGGTAGAGGCGCAGCTCGTGCCAGCGGCGGTAGTCGAGCACCTCGCCGATCACCGTGCGGTAGGACGACTCGGGGTCGGCCGCGCGGGCCTCGTCGACGAGCCCTGCCACGGCGGTGCGCACCGCCGCGTCCTCGTCCTCGGTCCGCGCGTCGGGGTCCTTGCCGAGCAGCCGCAGCGCGGTGGCGGTGGCGCCGTCCAGGTCACCGCGGGTGCGCCAGTCCAGCTTGACGCCGATGCCCAGGCTGGTCGTGACGTCACCCAGGATGGCGTTGCACCGGTCGACGAGCTCGCGCGCCTCGAACAGTGCGGTGGCGACCTCGCGCGCGACGCGGCCGTGCAGCAGGTTGCGCAGCGCCTGATCCTGCTTGGCGGACAGCAGGTTACGGGCGCGCCGCAGGTCGGTAATGACCTGGGCGGCGGCGTCGAGCAGGGCGCGGCGCCCGTAGGGGCCGGAGACCTCGACGGCGACCGGGGCGCCGTCGGCAGCACGGCGGGCCTCGGCGTCCCAGCCGGCGCCGAGCGAGTCGCGGATGGCGCGCAGCGAGCGGTCCAGCGCGTCCTCGCCGACGTCGCGCTCGGGCGGCGGCACGACTGATCGCAGCGCGGCGAACAACCGCGCGGCACCGTCCGTGGTGTCCGGCGTGGCCGGTAGCTCGTCAGGCTGGGCCTCATCAGATTGGGCCTCGTCCGGGTCGCGTGCGGCGGGGAGCAGCCCGGGGACCTCGCAGGTGGCCAGGAGATCGGAGCGGGCATCGCGGCAGGCGACCTCGGCGGTGGCCGCTTCCCGCTCGGCGCCGTCGGCCTGGGCGCGGGCGGTGGCGGCCGCCTTGCCCGCGTCGGTGTGCCGGGACTGGGTGGCGCGGACGTCCTCGTCCAGCCCGGTCAGCGCCTGCTGCGCCTCGGCGACCTGCTCGGCGATCCGCTCCGGTTCCTCGCCGAGCGAGGCCTCGACGGTGGCGAGCTCGGTGGCGGCGTGCTCGGCCTGCGCCGTCGACTCCCGCGCGCCGGCGGCGGCACCGGCGTGTGCGCCGATCTCGGTGTTCCAGTCGTCGACGGCGGCGTGCCAGTCGCCGAGTGACCGGCGGGCGGTACCGAGCAGCCCGGGCAGGTCCCGGAGCACCGCGGCGGCGTCGGCGATCGCCGCGGAGATCGTGTGCAGCTCGGCGGCGTCGAGGGGCAGGCCGGCGTCGGCGGCGACGGTCTGCGCCCGGGCCCACTGCTCCTCGGCGGCGCGGAATGCCACCGCCGCGGCGCGGCGCAGCTCGTCGTGGTGCTCGGTGGCGCGCTGGGCATCGCGGGTGGCGCCGGCGGCGGCCGCGGCGGCGTCGTCGACCTCGGCGGTGGGCGGGATGTGGTCGCGGAGTTCCCGCAGCTGCCGGCGGTGTTCGCGCAGCGCGCGATGCGTCGCGTCCTCGGCGGTGTGGCGGGTCCCGGCGGCCCGCAGCTGGGCGCGCAGCTCGTCGAGCCGGCGCTGCCGCGCTTCGGCGCGGGCCCCGGCACCGACGTGCTCGGCGGCGTCCTTGCCGTGCCGGCCGCGCAGCGGTCCCGCGCCGAAGCGGCCGTCGTCGGCGACCCACAGCGGTGCGGCGGAGCCGGCGCCGAGGCCGATGTGGGCGAGCACCGCGGCCACGGCCTCCGCCCGCACCGGGGGCCCCGTCGGGCAGCGCGGGACGCAGCGCCGAGGCGAGGTTCGACGCCACCGGGTCGCCGGCGATCACGACCAGCTCGCCGGTCTCGGCGCGCACCGTGCCCTCGGCGTTGATGGTGGCGGTGAGCAGCCCACTGGCCTGCAGCGCCGCTTCCAGGCCGGCGCGGCGTGTGGCGTCGAGGTTGTCACGGAAGTCGACCAGCGACGCGAACAGCGCGGGGTCGCGCGGCTCGTCGCCCTGCCAGCGCGCGCGGGGCAGCGCCAGCTCGGTGGCGGACTCGACCGCGGCGAGTTCGTCGCGCACCGATTCGGCATCAGCGGCGGCGCGCTGCACCTGGAGGCCGGCGGCGGCGATGGCGGGCTCCAGCGCGGCCTCCAGCTCGCCGGCCGCGTCGGTCGCGGCCTGTACGCGGGCACGGGCGGCGGCGCGCAGGTCGTCGCCGCCGGGGTCGGGGCGTTGCGGTTCGGGCAACCAGCCGCCCGCGCCGTCCGGCTCGGCGGCTGGGGCGGCGGCGGCGTGCTCGGTGAGGTGTCCGGCCCAGCCGAGGACGTCGGTGCGGTGCCGCTCTGCTGCCTGCTCGGCGGTGCCGCGGGCTTCGGCGGCGCGGGCGCGGGCGGAGTCGGCGTGCTCCCCGGCGGTGTCCGCGTCCGCGGCGGCCCGCTCGGCTGCGTCACCGGCGGCAGTGGCCCCGTGCAGCACATCGGTGACGGTGTCGACCTGCTCGCGGCGAGCGCGGACCGCATCCCCTGCGGTTTCGAGAACGACGGCCGCCAGCGGGTCGTCGCCATCAGGTCCCTCGACCGTGATGCCGCTGGTGTCGTCGGTGCGGGGGCGGATCCGCAGCACCGGCGGGTCGGGTAGCGGCAGGGCGGTGGCGGCGGCGCGGCCGAGCCGGACGAGGTCGGCGAGGGCGGAACCGACCCGGTCCAGATCCCCATCGACGCGCCCTCGACGGTCGGCGACCCGCGCGGTGGCGCCGTCGACGCGGTCGCGCGCGCGGGTCCGCTGCTCGTCGAGGGTGTCCGCCTGGGCCTGCAGGCTCGCGACGTGGTCGCGGCGGGCCAGCAGCGCCTGGTGGTCGCGGTAGGCCGGGGTGTCTTTGAGGCCGGCGAGGCGCGCGTCGGTGCGGCCCCGCTCGTCCTGCAGCTGCGCGAGCCGTTCGCCGAGCTGTCGCTCGGCGGCTTCCGCCTCGTCAGCGGCGGTGCGCAGCTTGCCGCGGCGCTGCAGCGCGGAGCGGGCGACGCTGACGGCGTCGGCAACGCGGTCGGCGGCGGCACGTAGCACGCGGCGGGCGTAGCCGCGGTAGGTGTCGAGCACGCCGGTCAGCGCGCGGTCGGTCTGCTCCAGGGCGGTGAGGTTGCGGCGGTGGTCCTCGAGGTCCTCGAGGGGTTGCGCGGCGTCGGCGACCGCCTCCTCGGGCACCGGTGGGAGGGCCTCGCGGATGCGGCGGGGCAGGTCGGCGTCCACGCGGTCACCCACGCGGGGGTTGCGGACCTGGTGCAGCAGCGCGAGGTAGCCGGACGGGTCGGCGCCGCCGAAGAACCGCTTGGCGATCTCGACGCGGTAGTCCGTGGGCGAGGTGAAGACAGCGTCCGCGCCGAGCTCGGCGCGCAGCCCGTCGGCCGACAGCGGAACCTTCCGCTCGGTGAGCGAGAACTCGATCTTCGCGCGGCGCGGGGTGGAGAACCACCAGGTGGTGACCCGGTCGGTGTGCCGCCCGGCGCGGATCCCGCATCCGATGGTGCGGTGGCAGCGCTCGCCCGGGACGTCGGGATCGGAGCGGCTGAACTCGACCCACAGGTAGCCGGTGCGCTGCGTCTCGTCTGTGTCGGCGAGCATCCAGGACTTGAGGACGCCGGTCTGCTCACCGGCGGCGTCGATGCGGCGGGTGTCGGCCTCGAGCAGGAACGGCAGCAGCATGTTCATCGCCGTCGACTTGCCGGAGCCGTTGACGCCGCGCAGCAGCAGCCGGCCGCCCGCGAAGTGCAACGTCTCGTCCTCGTACTGGTAGACGTTGAGTATCCCGGCGCGCGACGGCTGCCAACGGTTCGGCGACATCGTCATCGGGTCTCTCCTCGGCGGTGCTCCCTGATCGGCCAAGCGTGCCACGAGACACCGACAACGCGGCCCGGCAACACCCGTCGAGCGGCGGAATTACCCGACGGAGCGGCAGCGATGGCGACTACGACACGGTGGCCCGAGGAGTGGGCGACGCCGGTGCGAGCAGGACCTGACGGTGCCCGTCACCTGTGATCGGCGAGCTGGCGAACTGCGGCCTCCAGCGCCGCGAGGTCCTCGTGCCCGGTCCGGCCGACGACGACCGACCAGTACGTCGCGGTGCCCTTGTACGGGCAGTGCGTCCGGGTCTTCGACGACCGGAACAGCTCGGTGCGGACGTCGGCCAGTGGCAGGTAGTACCGCGGCGGCAAGCACCCGCCCGGTAGGCCGCTGCAGGGGGATGTCATGACTGGTCGTCGCCTCTCCGATGCGGGGCGTACTCGTGGCACCTACACTCGCACGGACGGCTGGTTCATCCGTCCCTGCGGGGATCGGGTGACGCGAGGGGGAGCCGGCAGGAAGCCGGGACTGTCCCATCGCGGTGAGCTGCAACCGCCGTCACTTCGCGCTCGTACACGCGCGACAGCCAGTGGCGCCGGCGGTGGCACTGACAGGGCCCGCGACTCCGGAGCCCCAGCCGCTCGCGCGACAGAAGTCGACACGGAAGGACGTCATGGATATCCGCATCACCCGGCAAGCCGCGCGTGATGGGGGGTGGCGCACGTGGTGAGCACCACCGTTCTCGGTTACCCGCGTATCGGCGAACGCCGCCGGCTCAAGCAGGCCACCGAGTCGTACTGGTCCGGTGAGCTCGACACCGCCGGGCTGGCCGACGCCGGCCGGTCGCTCCGACGCCAGACCTGGCTGACGCTGCGTGACGCCGGACTCGACCACATCCCGTCGAACACCTTCTCCTTCTACGACCACGTGCTGGACACCGCGGTGCTGTTCGGCGCCGTCCCCGACCGCTTCGCCTCCCCCTACGTGGCGGGCCGCGAACGGGAGGTGGACCTGGCAGGCTACTTCGCGCTGGCGCGCGGCAGTGCCCAGACGGCGCCGCTGGAGATGACGAAGTGGTTCGACACGAACTACCACTACCTGGTCCCCGAGCTCGGCCCGGACACGCGCCTGGCGGTGAGCTGGGACAAGCCGCTGGCCGAGTACGCC
>WHSY01000088.1 GCA_009379815.1 Pseudonocardiaceae bacterium | reverse complement strand
CGTTCCACCAGTGCTTCAACGCCCAGGCCGTGGTCGACGCCGAACACCAGGTGATCGTCGCCGCCGACGTCAACGACTGTGCCGCCGATGTGGGCAACCTGATCCCGATGACCGAACAGACCATCGACAACACCGGCCACGCACCCACGCAACTGTTGGCCGATGCTGGCTACAGCTCCGAGGACAACCTCGCCCAGGCAGCGGAGGTCTCGGCCGAGACCGGGGTCGAGTTCTTCATCGCCCCCGGAAGGCAGAAGCATGACGACCCTGCCCCGGTCGCCCCACGCGGACCGATCCCGAAGAACGTGACTCACAAGCAGCGGATGGCCCGCAAGCTGAAGACCAAGCGAGGTCACACGGCATATGCCAGACGCAAGGTGATCGTGGAACCGGTGTTCGGGCAGATGGCCACCCTGCAGAACGGCAAACAGCTGCTGTTGCGAGGACTCGACGGAGCACGAGGTGAGTGGCTGCTGCTCGCTGCCTGCCACAACCTGCGCAAACTCCACGGCAAGATCAGCACCGACGGCCTGGCGGGTCTGGCGACCAGCTGAGGGCCACCAGGTCGCGTCCGCACCGCTGGCCGTCTACGGCCAGCAGGTCTACCCGGAGTCGGCCGCCGCGCTCCTCGTGTTGCTCGGCGTCGCGGTGCTGACCGGCCCGCCCCGGCGTGCGAGCCTGGCCCTGCTCGCGCTGGCGGTGACCGCGGCGCCCTGGCTGTCGGTGAAGTACGTCCCGGTCGCCGCGGTGCTGGCCGGTCTCGGTGCGCTGCGATGGTGGCGCGCCGGGCGGCGGCGCGACGCGGTGGCTTTCGGCGCCGCGCTGGCCGTCACGGGCGTGGTGTATCTGGCCGTACACCGCGCGGTGTGGGGCGGGCTCACCGTTTACGCCGCCGGGGATCATTTCGAGCGCGCCGGCCAGTTCTCGGTCGTCGGCGTGGACCCGAACTATCTCGGCCGCTCGGTGCGGCTGGTCGGCCTGCTCGTCGACCGCGAGTTCGGGATCGCCGCGTGGCAGCCCGCGTGGTTGCTGCTCTGCTGCGCGGTGGCGTTCCTCGTGGGGCGCCGCCCGCCGGGGTGGGCGGTGCTCGTGTCGCCGCTGCTGACGGGTTGGCTGGTCGCCACCTTCGTGGCACTGACCATGCACGGGTTCTGGTGGCCGGGCCGGCAGCTCGTGGTGGTGCTGCCGCTGGCACTGCTGGCGATACTGAGCTGGCTGTCCCGGTGCGCCCCGGTCGTGCGGGGTACGGCGCTGCTGCTCGGGCTGACGGGGGTGGCGACCTACGTCGCGCTGCTCGTCGACGGCTACGCCGGGCGGATCACCTGGGTCAGCGGGTTCTGGGAGGTCCGTGCCGCGACCTACCAGCTGCTGCGACCGCTGCTGCCCGACTACCGCGAGGACTTCCTGCTCGGCCACCTCGCCTGGCTCGGCGTGGTCGCCGTCCTCGCGGTTCTCGGGTGGCGGGCCGGCCGCGTGCGCGGTCGGTAACGCTTCGGCTCCTCGTCACGATTGTCCCATTGGAATGAGCCGGACCAACCAGGTCGGCCTCGACCCACGGACCGCAGCGTCGTCGAAGGCGGTTCTCCCATCAGCAGTTCACCTTCAGGGGCGCACCACCGTGTCGTGCTCCGAGTCCATTGTGGAGTGATCACATGAGCAAGAAGCGTTATCTGGCAGCGTTCGGGGCCGCTGGCCTGGTCTTCGCCGGTGTCTTCGGCGCCGCGGCGTCGCTGAACGTCGCGGGCGGAGCCGTCCAGTCCGGATCCGACGACAGCCTGAAATGCGATGCCAGGGTCGTCATCGCCAGCTACCTGGTCGACGCCGAGCCACCGGACCCGATCTCCAGCGGCGTGCGCATCACGGACATCAACGACCGCTGCGAGGGCGAAGAGCTCTTCGTGCACGTGCTCGACGGTGACGAGAACTCGCTCGCCCGCGGCAGCAGCACGATCACCGCGCCCGAGACGTCGATCTCCTACGACGGCGGCGCGACGCCGAAGGTCGCAGCCATCGAGGAAGTGCTGCTGACCATCGACTGATCCGTCCTGGGCTCGGGACGCGGCGAGGAGGGCGACGGTGAGCATTCAGGAACGGGTGCCGGAGCGGGCGAAGGCAGCGGTGCGCCCGTCCCGGCTGCTCGGGATGCTCACCGTCGCCCTCATCCTCGCCGGGTGGTGGTTCTGGTTGCGCCCCGAAGCCCTCGGCGGATCGACCACCCTCGTCACCGTCAGCGGGAACAGCATGCAACCGGGAATGCTCACCGGGGATCTCGCCATCGTCCGCAAGACCGGCGACTACGTTCCCGGTGATGTCATCGCGTTCCACATCCCGAAGGACGGCGGCGAGCAGGGCGGTGTCGTGATCCACCGGATCGTCGACGGAAGCGCCGATTCCGGTTACCGGACGCGTGGCGACAACAATGACTGGTACGACCCCTGGCGGCCCCGGCCCGACGACATCACCGGTGAACTGTGGCTGCACGTGCCCGGCGCCGGTCGCGTCGTGATGACGATGGCCGATCCCCTCGTAGCCGGGGCCACCTTCGCCGCGCTGACGGCGTTCGTGATCGTCGCCGGCGGCGGGCGCGACGACGAGGACAGCACGGCCGCTCCGAAGAACGAGGTCCCCTCATGAGCCGCCCCCGCGCCGTGGCGACGTGGTCCGTCGGCCTGCTCGCGACCGCCGCTGCTGCGCTGCTCACCGCGTCGGCCGCCGCGCTGCCCGGGTCGGCGGCCCACCTCGAGGTCGACGGCGGGGTCGTGCAGGTCTTCGTCCTCGACGGACCGGACGGCCTCGACGGCCTCGCCGTGCCGCCGGGGCCGCCTCCCGAGGTTCCGCCGCCCGGGGTGCCCCGTGGTGGACCGCCCGGAGATGTCACCGGCGATCAGCCTGCAACACCGGACCGCGACGACCCCGCCGATCCCGAGCGGGCGCGGCCCGGAAGCGACCCCGGCGCGCCACCGACGCAGCCGCCGGAGCCGGACGAGGCTTGGTACGACGACTGCGAGGCCGCCCGCGACGCCGGTGCCGCTCCGCTGGACTCGGTCGATCCCGGGTACCGGGTGGAACTCGATGCCGACGAGGACGGCGTGGCCTGCGAGGAGAGCGGGGGCGAGGGCGAGCGCCCTGACTCCAGGACACCTGACTCGGGAGCCCCTGAGCCGGGGGTCCGTGGTGGCGACAACCCGGCACAGACCACGCCGACGGCGACGAGTCCAAGCACGAGCGACTCGAGTCCTACATCATGAGCGGCTGACCGACCGGTACCGGTGACCGGGGGTCACTGCCGGGCGTGACGCCCGGTGAACGTGCCTGGCAGGCCGCCGTCGTGGATGTACTTGGCCTCCTCGGCGACCTCCCGGGCCAGGCAGGGCCAGTCCGCCGATGCACCGCTGGAATCCCGGCAGGCCTGGCAGCGGCCGTTCTGGTCGGGCACATGATCGTCGAGGGCAGTCCGCCACATGTCCGGCATACCGGCCAGGATTGCTGCCATGCCCACGGCTGGGACCTCCTGAGATCGTGCGGCTACAAGAGAGCTGTGGCAAACCCGATCACACTGGCAGCGGGCGGCTCAGGCGCCCCGGTAGTCGGTTCAGCCACCGTTGCACTCGCTCCTGCACGCCACCGGGTGGGGCGAGCACGTCCCGCTACGCAGCAAACCGTACTCGGTGCGTGTCGACCGTGGCTACCGGCCGGCGAGTGATCGGAAAGCCCTCGGCGTGGTCCAGAGCATCGTCATGGCCGCTCCCTGCGGTCAACCACCTGTGGTGCCCCGGGCAGTGACGCGCAGCTGCGGAGAGCCGGTTGATCTCGGATGAATTCCGTTGCACGTATATACGTAGCCTAGTATGTTCGGTGCTGTGTCAGCACCCTTCGATGTGCTCGCGGAGCCGACTCGGCGGCGGATCCTGGATCTGCTGCTGGAGCGGCCTCGTCCGGTCGGCGACCTCACCGACCGGCTCGACCTCACGCAGCCGAGCACTTCCAAGCACCTCCGGGTGCTGCGCGAGGCCGGTCTGGTGACGGTGCGTGTGGATGCCCAGCGCCGGTGGTATGAACTGCGTCCCGAGCCGCTGGCCGAGGTCGACGCATGGCTAGCGCCCTACCGGCGGCTGTGGGCCGACCGTCTCGACGCCCTCGAACGCCACCTCGACGGGATGCCCGACGATCCCGACCAGAACAAGGGGAAACCGTGAACGTAGCGCTTCGGACCATTGACGGTCGCCCGGTACTGTGCCTCGAGCGGCGCCTCGCGCACCCGCCCGAGAAGGTCTGGCGAGCCCTGACCGAGGCTGCCCACCTCAGCCAGTGGTACCCGTTCCAGGTAGCGGAGATGGAGCTGCGGGTCGGTGGCAGGATCCGCTTCGACGACGGGGCGGGCACCACCTTGGACGCCACCATCACAGAGCTCGATCCGCCTCGGGTCTTCGCATTCAGCGAGCATGCGCCGGCGGAAATGGTCCGCGAGAGCGATGATCTGGTCTGCTTCGAGCTTCGTCCCGACGGCGATGGCTGCCTGCTGGTGTTCACGCACACCTTCGACGACCGGCCCGCGGCGGCCAGCTACGCCACCGGCTGGCACGGATGTCTCGACGCCATGGAGATGGTGATGGATGGCAGGCCGGTCGAGTGGGCTCAGGACGACATGGCTGAACGGCACGAGGCCTATGTCGAGGCCTTCGGCCTCAATCAAGGGACCGCCGAGGTCACCGAGGGCGGCTGGCGGGTGCGTTTCGAACGGCAGCTGATGCAGCAGCCGATCGAGAAGGTCTGGGCGGCGCTGACGGCGGCCGTGCCGGGCTCGGGTGGCCCGGTGGTCGGCGGATCGGCGCCCTCCGCGTGCACCACCCACAACGTCGTGCCCGGAGCGGTCACCGCGGTCGAGGCGCCTGCAGTGCTCGAGTTCGACTGGCTGTTCGAGAAGCGCTCCGTCGGGCGCGTCCGTTGGGAGCTGTCCAACGGTCCTGGAGGCGCGCGCATCGTCCTCACCCAGGTGGGCCCGAGCGAGCTCGCTGACGAACGCCCCGCGGCCCTGACGGCCTGGCGGACACACCTCGACATCCTCGCCGGGCAGCTGCGGGAAGCGAGCTGGTGATCAGCCTCGCTCCGCTGGCGGCGTTCGCGGAGCGACCGCTCGGTCACCAGCACGGGCGGGCGTTCCTCACCGCGTCACGGTGCGCTCGGACCGGGCGTGGTTCCGGCGGGCCTTGGCTCGGTTGCCGCAGCGGGACATGGAGCACCACTGCCGGTTCTGGGCGGGAGACCGGTCAAGGAACCTGATCCTGCACTGCTGCGAGGCGCAGATCGATAGGCGCGGCTTGGGATCGTGGACCAGTAGCCGGATCGCGTCGACTGCCACCGCGCCCAGTGCGGCGCCGACCGGGTCATCGGGCGGTGGCGTCCACGCCTGCGGGCGCCCGTCAGCGAGCAGGCGCAGCTCGACGTGCTGCTGATGCGCCGCCCCGGCGTGGTGATTGATCACAGCGACGTCCCGGGGGTCGATCGGCAGGTCATCGGCATGGGCCTGGGCCGCCCGGTCGACGGCCTCCCGCAACGTCCGCGCCTGCTCGACGTGCTCGGGCAACAGCGGAGTGCTGTCGCGGGCGAGGAGCTGCGCCGTGCGCAGCCACTCGGCGAGGAGCAGGGGGTCGGCGAGCAGATCGCGGCCCGCCCGGTACCCCCCGCGCACCGTGTTGATCAAATCGATGCAGCGGCTCCCGCCGTCCCACACCCAGCCGTTCATGCCACACCTCCGACGGGGCTGCCGAGCGGCCTACTGCCCTGCTATCTTAACCCTCTAAGACGGTTAGGATGGACGTCGTCACTCCTGTGGACAAGTCGTGAGTGCTGACGCGAGTCCTGGCTCGCATCACCACTCACAGGCCACAGGAGTACTCGATGACGGAACTCGTCGTCACCCAGGAGGTGGCGGCCGTCAACGGACTGCGGATGCACTACCAGCGCGCTGGGCATGGCCCGCCGGTCGTGTTGCTGCACGGTTGGCCGCAGACCAGCCACTGCTGGCGCTACCTGATTCCGCAACTCGCGCACGCCTACACCGTCATCGCTCCCGACCTGCGTGGATACGGGCTGACCGACAAACCACCTACGGGCTACGACAAGGCCACGATGGCGGCCGACGTCGCCGGGCTGGTCGAATCACTCGGCTTCGCGGCGGTGAGCGTGGTCGGCCACGACCGCGGTGCGCGAGTCGGCCACCGCTGGGGGCTGGACCGCCCGCAACAGGTCGAACGGCTCGCGGTACTCGACATCATCCCCACCCGGGAGATGTGGCGCCGCATGGACGCCGGGCTCGCCGCCGGGTTCTGGCACTGGCTGTTTCATCTTCAGCCCGACCTGCCCGAACGTCTCGCCGGCGCCGATGTCGCCGGCTACCTCGGCTACTTCTTCCACCGCTGGACCTACAACCGGCACGGCCTGGAGCCGGAAGCCATCGCCGAGTACGTGCGAGCGTTCTCGGCGCCGGGCGCGCTGCGTGCCGGGTTCGACGACTACCGCGCCGCGTTCCCCACCGACGCCGAACACGACGACGCAGATGCCACCGCAGGCAACAAGCTGCGCATGCCGACGCTCGCGCTCTGGGGCGAGGCTGGGCTGGTCGGGCAACTTCCCGCGCTGGACATCTGGCGCGACTATGCACGCGACGTCAGTGGTGCGGCGATCCCGGCGTGCGGTCACTTCCTTCCCGAAGAACGACCCGAGCCCGTGCTCCGGCAGCTACGAGAGTTCCTCCCCGCCCCCAGCGGCACACCGGAGACGTGCTCGCCGCGCAGACCCGGGTGAGCACTGGCCGCCTTCCAGGTTGGCCGGCTCGCGCTGAGTCCGAGGACGCGCGGCGTGGCCAGACGATGGTGGGCCGCCGTCCTGTCGTCGCTTCTGTCTGGATTGTGAGCGAAGCGCCGATAGGCCGCATCGAGCTCGTTTCGCGGTGCGACCGGCGATTTTTGGAACGGGTCCAATGAGCCTCGCGGCGGCTACCCAGAGAAAGAACGGTCAGTCTCTCGGTGCTCGACCCGGACTTTCTCGTGGTTCACGAGTTGCGCGGCCCGGACCTTTGACACCCCGAGCAGCTCGCCAAGCTTCGAGTAGGTCATCTCAGGTCGGGCGTAGATCTCCCGCGCTGCGTCTCGACGCAGCTGTGCGAGCTCCGCGACCAGGGCGTTGGTGTTGGCGAGCGCATGCTCGAGCGCCGTGATCCGCCCCTCCGGTGAACTGATCATATGTGTCGCGAGAACAGCATTTCTCGCAGCATCGACCACGATCGGCGCCGGCCCGTCCGCATCCACGACGTGAGCGTATACCAGCGGATGGCTCGGTTTCGTTGCAGCGTACTACCTAAAAAAGTAGGGGGTGGGGTAGCGCGATCGGATATCAGACCGTAATCTGCCGCGGGCGTGGGATTCGGAGGCCTTCCCCCCGGGGCCGCCGGATGGCCTATTGTTCCCGGGGCTCCGTCCGGGCATCGGATCCTTCCGGTTCCCGGGCGGCCCACGCCGACACCCACCGAGCTACCATCGCCCCTCGCGCCCGGCCCGGCCGACCCCGGGGCACAGGCCCGCCGGAGGGTGCTTGTCGTCGGCATAGCCGTTCCCGGGACCGCACCGTGGCCACTGCAGGTCGTCTATGCTCGCGCGGGTGCCTGCGCGCTACCCGCCGATCGAACCGTTCGACGCCGGGCTGCTGGACGTGGGGGACGGACAGCAGATCTATTGGGAGACCTGCGGCAACCGGGACGGCAAGCCGGCGGTCGTGCTGCACGGGGGTCCGGGGTCCGGTTGCACCCCTGGCGCGCGACGCTCCTTCGATCCGGCGGCCTAACGAGTCGTGCTGTTCGATCAGCGCGGCGCCGGCCGGAGCATCCCCCACGCGGGCGATCCCGGCACCGACCTGTGTGTGAACACCACTGACCACCTCGTGGCTGACATCGAGCGGCTGCGCGAGCACCTCGGCATCGAGCGCTGGCTGGTGTACGGGGGGTCGTGGGGCTCGACTCTGGGCCTGACCTACGCTCAGCGGCATCCCGGCCGGGTCACCGAGATGGTGATCCCAGCCGTGACCATGACCCGCCGGTCGGAGGTTCACTGGCTGTACCACGGTGTCGGCCGGTTCTTCCCCGAGCAATGGGCGCGGTTCCGTGACGGCGTTCCGCCCGCCGACCGCGACGGCGACCTCGTGGCGGCCTACGCCCGGCTGCTCGACCACCCCGACGCGGCGGTCCGGGAGCAGGCCGCCCAGGACTGGTGTGACTGGGAGGATGCGGTGGTCTCGCTGGAGTCGGGTGGTGCGCCGCGCCCCCGGTTCGCGGACGCCCGCTTCCGGATGGCGTTCGCCCGCATCGTCACCCACTACTTCCGGCACGGTGCCTGGCTCGATGAGGGCCAGTTGCTGCGGGACGCGCACCGGCTCGAGGGCATCCCGGCCGTGCTGATCCACGGCAGGCTCGATCTCGGCGGCCCGCTGCTGACCGCGTGGGAGTTGACCCGGGCCTGGTCCAGCGCCGAGCTGGTCGTGCTCGACCACTCCGGGCACACGTCCGCCGATCTCGGGGATCACGTCGTCGCCGCGACCGACCGCTTCGCCCGGTCACAGTAGGGGGTGCGCTTCGCCTTCCCCGCCATCTCACCCTCGATCCGTCATCGTCACCAGGCTTCGAAGCGCCGGCTGTGTCTTCGCCGAGGACGAGGCGCGGTTGCTCATCTCCGCGGCACGGACGCCGGCCGATCTCGCCGCCATGGTGGATCGGCGAGCCGACGGCCTGCCCCTCGAACACGTCCTCGGCTGGGCGGAGTTCTGCGGCCTGCGGATAGCCGTGGACCCCGGGGTCTTCGTACCCCGCCGCCGCACCGAGTTCCTCGTCCGCCAGGCTGCCGCCCTCGCCGGCCAGGCTCTCGCCCGGCCACGAGCTGTCGTCGTTGACCTGTGCTGCGGCTCGGGCGCGGTGGGCGCCGCGCTGGTCGCGGCCCTGGACCGGGTCGAGTTGTACGCCGTCGACATCGACCCCGCCGCGGTGCGGTGCGCCCGCCGCAACCTCGCCGCCAGCGGTGGTCAGGCCTACGTTGGCGACCTCTACGAGCCGCTGCCCGCTACGCTGCGGGGCCGCGTCGACATCCTGGTCGCCAACGTGCCCTACGTACCCACCGGGGAGGTCGGGCTGCTGCCGCCGGAAGCCCGCGTACACGAGCCGCGGGTGGCGCTCGACGGTGGCCCGGACGGGCTTGACGTCCTGCGGCGGGTGACCGCCGCGGCGCCGCGATGGCTGGCACCGGGCGGACACCTGCTGTTCGAGACGAGCGAGCGCCAGATACCGCAGGCTGTCGACACCTTCGCCCGTAGCGGGCTGATCCCGCGGGTCGCCAGTTCCGACGAGCGCAACGCCACCGTCGTCATCGGCGCGGGGCGCAGGCCTGGCTGAGCCGACGAACGCTGGTTGGGCCCACGCGCAGTGCCGCAAGGTGATCGGCCTGCGCGCCGCAACCGGCTACTACGGGGTGTGGCGCCGACGTGGAACCTGCACCCACCTTCCCAGCCTCCGATGAAGTGCCCGGGGTGCGGGTGCAGTGAGGATCTCAGCGATCACGCCAAGGGCCGCAACATCAGAGGCGGTGTACCCCTGTGGATGGGTACACCGCCTCTGACCTGCCTCAACCGTGCGAGCGGATGACGGGAATCGAACCCGCGTCTAGAGCTTGGGAACCCCGTAGCGGTACCTCGACGACGTGCCTGACCTGCGGGTCGCGGTGGTCAGTGCTGCCCTGATCTGACCCCTGTTGACCCCGCGCTGTGGCACGCGCGTGGCACGGTCGGCGTTGTCCTCGACAGGACAGACGAGGGCCGGAGGCGGGCATCCCGTCGCGTCGGCGGGCTCGCCTTCGGCGCCGGCGTGGCGTGGGTGCCCGCCCCTCCTGGGTGACCCCCACCTTCGCGGCGCAACTCGTCCCCCATCCCGGAGCGGAGGCCCGCCGGAGGCGATGAGTTTCGGCCTCGTTGTCCGTCACTACTGGCGAACCCTGTGCGCCGAGGTGGGGGCAGGGATGAACGGGAGACTGGAAGGGCTGGCCCAGCAGGTGTGAGTACGGGTCCGCCGGGTGCTTGCGACGGCAGCAAGGGGAGAGCAACCTATGAGACCGCTCCGATACTCGATCAACGTCACCCTCGACGGCTGCTGCGACCACCGGGTGGGCATCCCGGACGAGGAGTTGCATCGCCATCACGCCGCCAATCTGGAACGAGCCGATGCCCTGCTCCTTGGCCGGGTGACCTACGAGATGATGGAGGAAGCCTGGCGGCAGCCGGCGGCGGGAACGTGGCCTGACTGGATGGCTGATTGGATGATCCCCTTCGCCCGGACGATCGATGGGGCAAGGAAGCACGTCGTGTCGCGCACGCTGGACCGGGTCGATTGGAACGCGGAACTCGTGCAGGGCGACCTGGGGAAAGCCGTTCAGCAGCTCAAGCAGGAGTCTGGCGAAGGCCTGTTCGTGGGAGGCGTGACCCTCCCGCTGGCCTTGGCGGAACTGGGATTGATCGACGAGTACGAGTTCGTCGTGCAGCCCATCCTGGCGGGCCACGGGCCGACGTTGTTCGCCGGCCTGAGCGAGCGGCTCGAGTTGAGGCTCGTGGGGCGCCAGGAGTTCCGGTCGGGGGCGGTGGCTCTGCGTTACCAGCCCAGTCGAGTCACGGCTTGAAGGTCGGCTGCCCCTGCGCACGTGGACTTGGCAACCTGCACGATGACGCCGGAGCAGCGGGCCGAGTGGGATGCTGAGGTCCGCTCGCTCTACGACTGCATGGTCTGGATCGTCGTGGCTCCGACTCCGGCGAAGCTGACCGACTTCGAGACGCCCCTCCCGAGCGCGGTTGAGGAGCTGGCCCGGCCGCAGAACGAACGCCAGCGCACCTGAGCCGCGTCACCGGGCTCGTCGGCGTGTTGGGCGCTGTGCTGGGTGCCGGTCGCCGGCTGGGGTCAGAGTGCCGCGAGCGTGGTCGTGCCCGTTCCTCGTGCCGGGTTCGGGTAGCAGTCGGATCCCGGCTCCGGCGCTGGCCGAGCCCGGCGCGGCCGTGGATCTGACCCGCGTGCCAGTCGGCCGGACCGAGCAGGGCCGTTCCTGGCTGTTGCGGCTCCTGGATCGACACCTCCTGGTGACGGGCTGCACGGATGCGGGGAAGTCGTCGGTGGTGTGGTCGCTGCTGCGCGGGCTGGCGCCGCTGATCCGCTCTGGCGGGGTGCAGGTGTTCGGCATCGACCCCAAGGGCGGCATGGAACTCGGCCGCGCCTCGGGCCTCTTCCACCCGCTCGTCTACGGCAACGGCGAGGACGCCGTCGGGCTGCTGGAACACGTCGCCACCCTCACGAGGCAGCGCGCCGAGGCCCTGCGAGAGCAGAACGTCCGCAAGTGGAACCCGAGCAGTGGCCAACCGTTCGTGCTGCTGGTCGTCGACGAGCTCGCCGAGCTCATCGCGTACCAACCTGACACCGCGCTCCGCAAGCGCGCCGCGATGGCGCTGCAGTCCATTGTCGCCCAAGGCCGGGCGCCGGGGGTCTGCGTGGTGGGCCAGATTCAGGACCCGCGCAAGGCGGTCGTGGAGTTTCGCCACCTGTTCCCCACCCGGATCGCGCTGCGCCTCGACGAGGCGGAGCAGGTTGACATGGTGCTCGGCGACGGCGTACGCGAGCGCGGCGCCGAGGCTCACCGGATCGCTGAGGACACCGCCGGTGTCGGCTGGGTCAAGGTCGACGGCCGCCGCGAACCCGACCGGGTGCGCGCCTTCCATACCACCGACCACGAGCTGGACGAACTCACGGCCTACGTGACGGGCGGGCGCGCCGACGCCCCGGCGCCGCTGGTGCTCGTCGGAAGCAGGGGTGCCTGATGAGCACACCGACCGACCCCGGCGGGCTGGGGCCGCTGCACGCCGAGCCGGTGAGCCTGTACCCGCCGTTCCGCCAGCGCCCCGACACCTGGGACCACTACCCGGACCGGCACGACTTCTACGACGCCCTGTTGACCGCACTCGGCGATGTCGAGCTGGGCTCCTGGGACCTGCGCACCCTGCACTGGCTCGCCGGATGGGACGCCCCGACCGTCGCCTCGATCTGCTCACTGATCCACCGCGCCCGCGCCGCCGAGCACCGCGAAGGGAGCAACCCATGACGAGCACTGAAACCAACCTCGGCATCGCGGACGCGGCGGAGACGGGCGCGGTGGATCAGGAGCGGATGACCCGCGCCGAGCGCGCCACCCTCGCACTCACGACCGACGTCGCACAGGACCTCGCCGAGCAGCACGGCGTCTGCGTCCGGCCCCTGGCCCGGCGGCGGATCGACACGACCACGGGACGGGTGGACGTCGTTCCCGTGCCGTGTGGGTCGACGCGTGAGGACCAGTGCCGCCCCTGCGCCGACAAAGCCCGGCGGCTCCGCGCGGTGCAGTGCCGCCAGGGCTGGCACCTCGAGGAAGAACCCCTCGAGGACCGCAACCCGCCGACCGCCGAGCAGCGGGAGCTGCTGGCAGCCCGCGCCGACCTGTTCGTCGCCCACACCGAGTGCAAAGCGAACGGCGACATGGAGGCCTGCGAGCAGATCGCCGAGTCCGTCACGGAGCTGGACGCCGCGCTCCGCGCCCCCGGGGTCCGCGGCCGCCTCGCCCCCCTCGACCCGCCATCCGCCATCGCGAAGCGACGGTCGACGAAGCGCCGGCAGGACGCCCCCAACCTCCCGCGCCGGCCCGTCCAGAAGCGGACGGTGGGGCAGGTGTTCGGCGGCCGCTACCGTCCCTCCACCTTCGTCACGCTTACCCTCGACTCCTACGGACGGGTGGACGCCGATGGGGCCGCCCTCGACCCGGACTCGTACGACTACCGGCGGGCGGCACGCGATGCGATCCACTTCCCGGCGCTGCTAGACCGGTTCTGGCAGAACACCCGCCGCTGTGTCGGCTGGAACGTCCAGTACTTCGGCACCGTCGAACCCCAACGCCGCGGCGCTCCGCACTTCCACGCCGCGCTGCGCGGCTCGATCCCCCGCGCCGAGCTGCGCCAGATCATCGTCGCCACCTACCACCACGTGTGGTGGCCGAACCACGATCAGCTCGTCTACGAGGCTGGGGACCGCGGGTCGGTGTGGGACTCGCGCGCCAAAGCCTTCGTCGACCCCACACCAGCCAAGTCCTGCCCGCGTTCGACGAGGCGGCCGAGGAGCTGGACGACCCGGCGCACGTCGTCACCTTCGGGCAGCAGGTGCACGTGAAGGGCATCCTCGGCGGCACCGAAGAAGCCGGGCGCCACGTCGGCTACCTCACCAAGTACCTCACCAAGTCCGTCGGGCACGCCGCCGGGCTCGACCAGGACACGGCGACTGAGCGGCAGCGCGAGCACGCCCGCCGCCTGCACACCGAACTACAGATCACTCCGTGCTCCCCGCATTGCCCGGTCTGGCTTCGGTACGGGGTGCAGCCCCGCGGCGCGAAGTACTCCACCGTGCCGGGGCGGTGCAAGGGCAACGCGCACAAGCCCGAACACCTCGGCATCGCCGGGCGCCGCGTCCTGGTCTCCCGCAAGTGGTCGAACAGGACCCTCGACGATCACCGCGCCGAGCGCGCCGCGTTCGTTCGGCAACTCCTGGAAGGCGCGCATGGGTCATGACAGCCCGCGGGCCGCGATGATCTACCAGCACGCGACGACCGTCGAGGATCAGGGGATCGCGGACCGGCTGAGCGGGCTCGTCGAGGCCCATCGCGGGGAGTCCGACGAGGACGCCGACCCGGATGACGACGAGGACGATGACGGGCCTGCGGGCGCACTTGTTCCAGCGGGATAATGGCACGGGTGTGGCACGAACAGCGACGGCGGCGCTTCCCATGATCGGGCGGCGCCGCCGTTTTTGCTGGTGAGAGGGGTGGAGCGGATGACGGGAATCGAACCCGCGTCTAGAGCTTGGGAAGCTCTCATTCTACCATTGAACTACATCCGCAGCGGGCGTCAGCCTACACGATGGCCCACCCGACACCGCGGCGCAGTCGGCGTCACAACCGTCCCAGCACGGAGTCGCCATCGGGTAGTGCCGTCAACCGGACGACGTCGGTCGGTCCGGCCAGCATGCCCTTCAACCGTCCGCCGAGCTCGGCCAACGCCGCCGCCCGACTGTGCGCGTCGAGTGCGGCGGCCGACTCCCACTTCTCGATCATGACGAAGCGGGCGGGATCGTCGAGCGTGCGGTGCAGCGCGTAGCGAAGGCAGCCCTCCTCGAGGTGAACACCTCGCACCGCCTCGCGCAGCGCGGACTCGACGGCGTCCTCCTGGCCTTCCTTGGGCGTGATCGTGGCCACCACGATCACCGCGTCGTCGTTCATGACGGTCCCTCCTGTGTCGGTACGGGCCGCACGCCGGCGCGGTGCCGACGGGCAAGCTCGCGGTAGACCTCGGGATTGTTGCTGACCCACCACTGTGCCGACCCGGACAGCGGTCCCTTCACCTGGGCGGCGGCGCCCATCACGACCTGCTCGGGTGGTATCTCGGCGTTCGGGGCGACGACGGCGCCGGCGGCGATCAGTGCGCGGTCCCCGATGCGCGCGCCGTCCTGGACGGTGGCCCCGTTGCCGATCAGTGCCTCGGCGCCGATCACGCAGCCGTGCACCACGCACAGGTGCCCGATCGTCGCGCCCGGCCCGATCTCGGTGACGGGGTCGTCGCCGCCGTGCAGCACCGAGCAGTCCTGCACGTTGGCCCCGGCCCTGACGATGATCGGGCCGAAATCCGCGCGCAGCACCGTCCCGTACCAGATCGACGCGTCGGCCTCCACACGCACGTCACCGACGAGCGTGGCGGTGGGGGCGATCCAGGCCGACGGCGCGACGGTGGGCTCGGCACCTTCGAAGCTGAACAGCGGCACGACTGCGACCCTATCCGTGGGCGGCCGGCGGCCGCGGACGGTGGCCCGGACGGCGCCGGACTGCCAGTATCGGCCCGGCGAGGGGAGCGGTCGTGGGCGTACCGAGCGAGGCCGACCCGGCGGTGCTCGACGCGGCCGCCAACGCGCCGGAGCGAATCGGCGATCGGGTCCGGGGCGGCTCGATCGGCTGGGGCGCTCCGTTGCTGATGGCATTCCTGCGGCTGCCGCTCATCGCGGTGGGTATCGGCCTCGCGTACGTCTTCTTCGCACTCGGCGGGTACGCCGAGCCGTTCCTGCTGAGCCTGACGACGCCGACGTTCCTCATGCTCCTCGTCAACCTGATCAGCCTGGCGCTGCTGGCCCGGCTGACGGCGCGCGAGGGCATCCGGCTGCGCGACCTGATCGGCTTCGACCGCGCGCTGTTCGGCCGCGACGTGGGTCTCGGGCTGCTGTGGCTGGTCGTGCTCAACGTCCCGTTCGTGGTGGCGATCATGCTGACGACCGTGGCGCTGACCAGGCCTGCAGACGCGCAGGCCGTGGGGGAGGGCTTCGAGCAGGTCTTCGCGGGTCGCGCCGACCAGGCCCTGGCGGCAGTGGAGTTCCCGCTGTGGTGGGCCATCCTGACCGTCGCGTCGTTCTCGCTGCTGAACCCGGTCGTCGAGGAGATGCACTACCGGGGCTACGTGCAGCCGCGGCTGGCCGCGCTGAGTGGCCGTAGCTGGGTCGGCGTCGGCGTGACGGCCGTCGGCTTCGCCGCCCAGCACATCACCTACGCCTATACCGGCGCGGCCATGCTGGTGTACTTCGTGGCCTTCCTGGTCTGGGGTACCGGCGCCGGTCTGATCTACCGCTGGCAGCGCAGGTTGCCGTCGCTGATCGTCACGCACTTCGTCGTGAACGCCTCGTTCGGCGTGTTGCCGTTGGTCCTGGTGCTGGCGGGCTGAGCGGGCCGCGTCCCGCCCGCACCCCGTGCTCGCGCCGATAGGGTGGCGCGGTGCTGTTGTCCGACCGCGACCTGCGGGCCGAGTTCGACGCCGGGCGGCTCGGCCTGGATCCGTTCGACGCCGAGATGCTGCAGCCGTCGAGCATCGACGTCAGGCTGGACCGCTTCTTCCGGGTGTTCGTGAACACGAAGTACACCCATATCGACCCGGCCCAGCAGCAAGACGACCTGACGTCGCTGGTCGAGCCGGACGGCGACGAACCGTTCGTGCTGCACCCCGGGGAGTTCGTGCTCGGTGCCACGTTCGAGCAGGTCTCGCTGCCCGACGACCTGGCGGGCCGGCTGGAGGGAAAATCGAGCCTCGGCCGGCTCGGGCTGCTCACGCACTCCACCGCGGGCTTCATCGACCCCGGGTTCACCGGTCACATCACACTCGAGCTGTCGAATGTGGCCAATCTGCCGATCACGCTGTGGCCGGGCATGAAGATCGGGCAGCTGTGCCTGTTCCGGCTCTCCAGCCCCTCCGAACACCCGTACGGCTCCGCGCGGGCCGGTTCCCGATACCAGGGCCAGCGTGGCCCGACCCCCTCCCGCGCCCACCGGGGCTTTCACCGGGTCGAGACCCGACGCGAGTGACACCGCGGTGACCCGCGCAGATGCTCATGCGGCCAGGCTCAGCGACTCCTCCAACTCGGTGAGCGCCTGACCGTGGTGGTCCGCGAGCCGTTGCATGCGTGGCACGGAGTCGCGGCAACCGACGATGCCGAGGTTCAACCGGCCACTCGCGCTCATGACCGTGATGTTCAGCGCGAGCCCGTCGAAGATCGGCGAGATCGGATAGAGGCGCTCCAGCGATGCGCCGTTGAAGTACAGCGGGCCGTCGGGGCCGGGGACGTTGGAGATGATCAGGTTGCACGGCGGCCGGGTGTGCCCGGCCAGCCTGGTGAGCTGCTCGATGATGAACGGACCGAACAGCAGCACGCCCGAGTTGTTCGCGACCATGGTGGGCAGCTCGGCGAGTCCGTCCTTCGCCATCCGGCTGGAGCGGCCGATCGCCTTGAGCCGCTCGGCCGGGTCGGTGACCCTGGTGTGCAGGTTGACCAGGATGAGGCCGAAGGCGTTACCCGCGGTGCCGTCGCCGGCGTCGCGCATCGACACGGGGGTCCCTGCCGTGAGATTCCACTCGGGAAGCGCGTCGAGTTCGGACAGGTAGCGGCGCAACGCCGCGGCGCAGATCGCCAGGAACACGTCGTTGACGGTTCCGTCGGTGGCTTCCGCGGTCCGTTTGATCCGAGCCAGCTCGAAGGTCTGGGTGGCAACGCGTCGCTGTCGGGTGATCCGCTCGTTGAGCATCGACTTGGGCGCGCCGAACACGGCTGCCGCGGGGGAATCCGGCGGCCGCACGGCGTCTCGGGTGAGGCCGGCGGCCGCCTTGGCGAACTCCGAGGTCAACCGGGCGCGACTGGTGACCCGCCTGGCAAGCGATGCGCGCGGGGCGGGTCGGCGGGTGGCACGCGCGGGATCGGTGGCGCCGACCGCCCAGACCGGCACACGGCCGTGGTCGGCCGGGTCGCTGGTCACCATGCGAATGAGCCGCCGCATGCCGCTGACGCCGTCCATCAGGGCGTGATGGATCTTCAAGAGCATCGCGAAGCGACCGTCGTCGAGGCCCTCGATGACGTGGAACTCCCACAGCGGCCGGGTGGGGTCGTGCGGTTGTGTGTGCAGGAGTGAGACCAGTGTGTTGAGCTCCTGCTCACCGCCGGGTCTGGGCAGTGCCGAATACCGCAGGTGGTAGTCGAGGTCGATCTCCTCGTCGGCGAGCACCTCCCGCGCGGGTGTCAGCGTCGGGAAGCGGGACTGCCGCAGCCGCTGATTGAACGGCCTCGCGAAGGTGCGGGTGGCGCGGAAGTCGCTGATCAGGTTCGGCACGAAGTCGTCGCCACCGTCGTCCGGTGGAGCGAAGATCGCGAGGCCGGCGACGTGGATCGGCATGTCGTGCCGGTCCGCCAGCAGCCATGCCCGATCGATGAGGTTCAAGCTTCTGATCAACGGTCTCCCCGTCGGCAGTGCTTGCTGCAGGTTACCGCCACCCAGCGCTGCGTAGTTGCCGCAACCGCGCCACTCACACGGGCCCGAACTCGCGCTCGTACTCGCGGTCGAGGTCGCGGGTCGACTGCCACACGCAGATCTCCGCCACCGTGTGGCGGTGCCGGTTGAACTTGCTGACGATGGGTTCGTTCTCGGTGGTGAAGCCGATCTCCACCCATGGCGAGCTGATCAACCAACCGAGATAGGCGATGGCGGGTACCGCCAGACACAGCAACCCGAATACTGCCCAGAGCAGTGCGTACTCCATGTCGTCTCCCCTTGTGCACCGACGCCGACTCCTGGCGCAGCGGCCGTTCGTCGATGATTGTGCTCGAAGCCGGGCTCAGCTGCGCGTCGGCGTCACGTTCGGGGTACGTGATGAGGGTTACTCCGGGTCGGAGTCGTCCCGGTCGACCTGGCCGTCGGACGGGCCGCCGCGTGTGACTCCCGCCAACAGCAGCTGCGCGACGTCGAGCACCTCGGTCTGGTTGCGCGCCTCGCCCTCGCTCTCGCGCGTGGTCAGACCGTCGGTCAGCATGACCCGGCAGAACGGGCAACCGGTGGCGATCTTCGTGGTGTCGGTGGCGATGGCCTCGTCGACGCGCTCGAGGTTGACCCGCTTGCCGATGTGCTCCTCCATCCACATCCGGGCTCCGCCGGCGCCGCAGCACAGTCCGCGGTCGGCGTGGCGGGGCATCTCGGACAGCTGCGCGCCCGAGGCGCCGACCAGCTCCCGCGGCGGGGAGTACACCTCGTTGTGCCGCCCGAGGTAGCACGGGTCGTGATAGGTGACGTCGGGCCCGTCGGTTCCGGCCACCGGCACCAGCTTCTTGTCGCGCACCAGCTGATTGAGCAGCTGCGTGTGGTGCACGACCTCGTAGTGCCCGTCGAGCTGGGGGTACTCCCGGCCGAGGGTGTTGAAGCAGTGCGGGCAGGTCGTCACGATCTTGCGGCGACCGGCCTCGCGACCCTCGAAGACCGTGTTGAGCGTCTCGACGTTCTGCTGGGCCAGGATCTGGAAGATGAACTCGTTGCCCGACCGGCGCGCCGGGTCGCCGGTGCAGGTCTCACCCTGGCCGAGCACCCGGTAGTTCACGCCGGCGCGGTGCAGCAGCTCCGCGGTCGCGCGCACCGTCTTGCGTGCATTCTCGTCGAACGCGCCCGCGCAGCCGATCCAGAACAGGTATTCGACGTCGTCGTCGAGCGTCTCGCCCTCGTGCACCGGCACCTCGAAGTCGAGGCCCTTGGCCCAGTCCATCCGCGCGGACTGGTTCTGCCCCCACGGATTGCCCTTGTTCTCCAGGTTCCTGAACATCGTGCCGAGCTCGGTGGGGAACTCCGACTCGATGAGTACCTGGTAGCGGCGCATGTCGACGATGTGGTCGACGTGCTCGATGTCGACCGGGCACTGCTCGACACACGCGCCGCAGGTGGTGCAGGACCACAGCACGTCCGGATCGATGACACCGCCGACCTCGGCGGTGCCCACCAGCGGGCGCACCGCCTGCTCGGCGCCCGACCCGGTGATCCGGCCGTAGCCCGACTCCGGCACGCCGTGGTGGTGCCCGTCACCGGCCTCCTTGGTGCCGGGCAGCGTGACCGCGCCCTCCTCCGGCATGTCCTGGCCGCCGATGAGGTACGGTGCCTTGGCGAACAGGTGGTCGCGCAAGTCCATGATCACGAGCTTCGGCGACAGCGGCTTGCCCGTGTTCCACGCCGGGCACTGGTCCTGGCAGCGGCCGCACTCGGTGCAGGTCGCGAAGTCGAGCATGCCCTTCCAGGTGAAGTCCTCCACCGTGCCGCGGCCGAAGATGTCGTTCTCGTCGGGGTCCTCGAAGTCGATCTCCTTGCCGCGCGACTCCATCGGCAGCAGCGGCCCCAGCCCGTTGGGCATCCGCTTACCTGCCACGTTGATCGGCGCGACGAAGATGTGCAGGTGCTTGGAGTACAGCACGACGATCAGGAACCCGAGCATGACGCCGATGTGGGCCAGCAGCCCGATCGTGTCCAGCACCTCGTTGACGCCCTGGCCGAGCGGCGCCAGCAGGTTGCCGACCCCGATCGAGACGAACGCGCCCGACTCGTAGGGCAGGTGACCGGAAGCCGAGGCCGCCCCCCGGTAGAGGAACATCGTCCAGACCACGTTGAAGATCAGGAACAGGATCAGCCACGCACCGCCGGTGTGCGAGCCGTAGAAGCGCGACGACCGGTGCCGGCGCTCCGGCGCCTGGCGGATTCGCATGACCGCGAACGCGATGATCGACGCCAGCACCGCGAGGGCGATGAAGTCCTGCAGGAACCCGAGCACCGCCGAGCGCCCGATCAGCGGGATCGCGAAGTCCGGGTCGAACAGCGCACCGTAGGCCTCGATGTAGACGGTGAGCAGGAGGACGAAGCCCCAGAAGGTGAAGAAGTGCGCCAGGCCGGGGATCGGCCGCTTGAGCAGCTTGCTCTGCCCGAACACCTCGGTGGCCTGGGTCCACATCCGCTTGCCGAGGTCCGCCGAGCGGCCGTGGTCGGGCTGGCCCGAGCGGATCAAGCTGTAGAGCCACCAGATCCGCCGGCCTGCGATGACCAGCGTCAGGGCGGTCAGCCCCAGGCCGATCACCAGTCGCCATGCCATCACCGCTGTCACCTCCGCGTCCCTGTCACGTCTGCGTAGCAGCCTAGACGTGCACGCCGACAGCCCACGCCGGTGCCCGTGCACCGTAGGACGTGTTACTGGTGAGTAGCCAGACGGTCCGGAAGTGACGGCAGCCACCCTCGGTTCATCCCGGTCCCGGCTCGGGCGACCCCCCGTGAGGATCCGGGGTCTCGGGGTGCTCTCAGGGTCGCCCCCGGGTTATTCCCGGTACTCGCCGGCGCCGGGTCGCAATAGCGTCTCCCGTTGAGTCGACCGGGAGGGGTGCGGACGTGCAGCGGGGCAAAGCGGTCGCAGGGCTGGCGCTGATCGCGGTCGCTGCGATGATCTTCACGGGCTGGCCGACGTGGTCGTGGTCGTCCCAGTCGTGGTCGTGGGCGTCCGGGTCGGTGACCGAGCATCGCGAGGAGCTCGACGCGGGGATCGACGTCGTCGCGCTCGACACCGGCTCGGGCGATGTCACGATCCGCACCGGGGACCGGGCGCACGCCGGCCTGACGACCCGGGTGGACACGT
>WHSY01000087.1 GCA_009379815.1 Pseudonocardiaceae bacterium | reverse complement strand
AGCACCAGGTGCTGCCCGAGCACGGCGTCGTCGTCGTGGACGAGGCGCACGACCTGGTGGACCGGGTCACCGGCGCAGCCACCGAGGAGCTCACGTCGGCGATGGTCAGCACCGCGGCGCGCCGCTGCGGCCGGCTCGTCGACCAGCAGATCGCCGAGCGGCTCGACGAGGCAGGCGATGGCCTCTCGCTGCTGCTGGGCGATGCCACGGTCGGGCGTTGGGACACGCTGGGCCGGGAGATCACCGGCGGGCTCGCCGCGGTCCGCGACGCCGCGCACGGCTGCATCACCGCGCTGGGCAGCGAGCGCCGCGAGGAACCGGAGGCGGCGGCGGCCCGCCGCATGGCGCTGGCCCTGCTGGAGCAGGTCCACGATGCGGCGCAGCGGGTGCTCGGCGCCTTCCCCGGCGAGGAGGCCGACCGGGTCGACGTGGTGTGGCTGGCGGAGGAGACCGTCCGCGGCCAGGTGCTGCGGGTCGCGCCGCTGGCCGTCGGCGGGTTGCTGCGCCAGCGGCTGTTCGGCGACCGGACAGTGGTGCTCACCTCCGCGACGCTGGCCCTGGGAGGGACGTTCGACCCGCTGGCACGGCAGTGGGGCTTACCCACCCGTCCACTCCCGGCGTCGAAGCCGATCGCCGCCCCCGCCGAGGCAACCGCGAGCGAGAAGCCGCCACCTGCCGACGACGGCCCCGCCTGGACCGGACTCGACGCCGGCTCGCCGTTCGAGCATCGCCGCGCCGGGATCCTCTACACCGCCGCGCATCTGCCGCCCCCGGGACGCGACGGGCTGGCACCGTCGTATCTCGACGAGCTCGCCGAGCTGGTCACCGCGGCGGGCGGTCGCACACTCGGGCTGTTCTCGTCGATGCGCGCGGCGAAGCAGGCCACCGAGGCGCTGCGGTCCCGGCTCGAGGTGCCGGTGCTGTGCCAGGGTGACGATGCCACCGGCCTGCTGGTGCGGCAGTTCGCCGAAGACGAGGCGACCTGCCTGTTCGGGACGCTGTCGCTGTGGCAGGGCGTCGACGTTCCGGGCCCGTCACTGTCGCTGGTGGTCGTCGACCGGATCCCGTTCCCCCGGCCCGACGACCCGCTGTCCTCCGCACGGCAGCGCGCCGTCGCGTCCCGCGGCGGCAACGGATTCCTCGGCGTCGCCGCCACCCACGCCGCGCTGCTGCTCGCCCAGGGCACCGGGCGGCTGCTGCGGTCCACCGCGGACCGGGGTGTGGTGGCCGTCCTGGACCCGCGGCTCGCGACGGCCCGCTACGGCGGTTTCCTGCGCGCCTCGCTGCCCCCGTACTGGCCCACCACCGACCCCGAGGTGGCGCGCGCCGCCCTGTTGCGGCTGTGCCGCCAGCGGACCCAGGAGTCGTGAGTGGCGATACGAGTCATGGCTCGTATCGCCACTCACAGGGCCGGAGCCATCACGAGATGGGGACCCGGCGCAGCACCCCATCGGCGGCGTCGGCGGCCTCCACCTCGTCGCGGGTGACGCCGAGCACGAACAGCACGATGTCGAGGAACGGTTGGGTGATCGCCGTGTCGGCCACCTCGCGCAGCGCGGGTTTGGCGTTGAACGCGACGCCCAGCCCCGCCGCGGAGAGCATGTCGATGTCGTTGGCGCCGTCACCGACCGCCACGCACTGCTCGATCGGGACGCCGAACTCCTCCGCGGCGCGGCGCAGCGCGTCGGCCTTCTCCGCGCGGTCCACCATCGGCCCCAGCATCCGTCCGGTCAGCAGCCCGTCACGCACCTCGAGCTCGTTGGCGATGCAGAATTCGATGCCCAGCTCGTCGGCCAGCGGCTGCACGATCTGGGCGAAGCCCCCCGACACCACGCCGCAATGGAACCCCAGCCGCCGCAGCGTGCGGATCGTCGTCCGCGCCCCCGGAGTCAGCTCCAGACCGCGCGCGACCTCGTCGAGGACCCCCTCGGGCATCCCGGCGAGCAGCGCCACCCGGCGCTGCAGCGACTCGGCGAAGTCCATCTCACCGCGCATCGCTGCCTCGGTGACCTCGCGGACCTGCTCGGCGCAGCCGACCTGCTCGGCCAGCAACTCGATGACCTCGCGCTGGATCAAGGTCGAGTCGACGTCGAAGACGACCAGGCGCTTGGCCCGCCGCGCGATACCGGTGCGCTCCACGGCGATGTCGACCTGGCTCTGCGCGGCCACCTCGATCAGCGCGGAGCGCAGTTCGGCGTCGGCGGCCGCGGTGTCGTCGGGTACGGAGACCTGCAGTTCGAGGCAGGTCACCGGGTAGTCCGCGATGCGCCGGATGTTGTCGATATTGACGTCGAGGCCCGCCAGCGTTCGCGCCGCCTCGGTGAACGAACGCGCCGTGACCGGACGCCCGAGCACCATGACCACGTGCGTGGAGTCCCGCCCGGGTGAGCCGACCGTGTCCGCGCCGACCGCCACGTCGACCTGCATCCCGATGCTGGCCATCGCCTGCTCGACGCTCTCCTGGAGACCCTCCGGATCCTCGCTGGTCGCGGCGAGCACGCCGAGCACGATCCGCCCGCCGATCACCACCTGCTCGACGTCGAGCACGTCCACGTCATGTCGGGTCAGCACCGCGAACAGCACGGAGTTCACGCCCGGCTTGTCCATGCCGGTGACCGTGACGAGGACCGACGTGGGCTCCGGCGCGTTCACTTGGTGCGCGGATCGTGGCCGCCGGTCTCGTCGCCTCCGACCGCATGCGCCGCGATCTCGTCCGGGCCGGGCGGGTGACCCTGGCCTCCTACATGGGCCTCGAGCCGGATTCTTTCTGCCATGTGGGGGTAGTGCAGCTCGAAGGCGGGCCGTTCGGACCGGATCCGCGGCAGCTCGGTGAAGTTGTGCCGCGGCGGCGGGCACGACGTCGCCCACTCCAGCGAGTTGCCGAAACCCCACGGGTCGTCGACGTCGACGATCGGTCCGTAGCGGTAGGACTTGAACAGGTTCCACAGGAACGGCAGCGTCGACGCGCCGAGCACGAACGCCCCCACCGTGGAGATGGTGTTCAGCGCGGTGAAGCCGTCGGTGGGCAGGTAGTCGGAGTAGCGGCGCGGCATGCCCTCGTTGCCCAGCCAGTGCTGCACCAGAAACGTCAGGTGAAATCCGATGAAGGTGGCCCAGAAGTGCAGCTTGCCCAGCGGCTCGTCCATCATCCGCCCGGTCGCCTTCGGGAACCAGAAGTAGATCCCCGCGAAGACGGCGAACACGATGGTGCCGTAGAGCACGTAGTGGAAGTGCGCCACCACGAAGTAGGTGTCACTGACGTGGAAGTCCACTGCGGGCGCCGCGAGCAGGATGCCGGTCAGCCCGCCGAACAGGAAGGTGACCAGGAACCCGACCGAGAACAGCATCGGCGTCTCGAACGTGGTCTGCCCCCGCCACATGGTGCCGATCCAGTTGAAGAACTTGACCCCGGTGGGGACCGCGATGAGGAACGTGGTGAACGCGAAGAACGGCAGCAGCACCGCGCCGGTGGCGTACATGTGATGGGCCCACACCACGACCGACAGCGCGGCGATGGCCAGGGTCATGAAGATCATGCCCTTGTAGCCGAACAGCGGCTTGCGGGAGAACACCGGGATGATCTCGGTCACGATGCCGAAGAACGGCAGCGCGACGATGTAGACCTCGGGGTGGCCGAAGAACCAGAACAGGTGCTGCCACAGGATCGCGCCGCCGTTGGCGGGATCGAACACGTGCGCGCCGAGCAGCCGGTCGGCGGCCAGCCCCAGCAACGCCGCGGTCAGGATCGGGAACGCCAGCAGGATCAGCAGCCCGGTGACGAGGATGTTCCAGGTGAAGATCGGCATCCGGAACATGGTCATGCCCGGCGCGCGCAGGCAGATCACCGTGGTGATCATGTTGACCGCGCCCAGGATGGTGCCCAGCCCGGCGATGACCAGCCCGAAGATCCACAGGTCGGCGCCCGCCCCGGGCGAGTGGACGGCATCCGACAGCGGGGTGTAGGCGAACCAGCCGAAGTCGGCCGCACCGCCCGGGGTCAGGAAGCCGCTGACCACCAGCAGCCCGCCGAACAGGAACAGCCAGTACGAGAACGCGTTGAGCCGCGGGAAGGCGACGTCCGGCGAGCCGATCTGCAGCGGCAGGATGTAGTTGGCGAACCCGAACAGGATCGGGGTCGCGAACAGCAGCAGCATGATCGTGCCGTGCATGGTGAACAACTGGTTGTACTGCTCGTTGGACACGATCTGCAGCCCCGGCTGGGCCAGCTCGCCGCGGATGAGCATCGCCATCGCGCCGCCGATCATGAAGAAGGCCAGCGAGGTGGTCAGGTACAGGATCCCGATGTCCTTGGGATCCGTGGTACGCAGCACGTACAGCAGGCGTGACCCCTTGACCGTGGTGCGCACCGGGTCGGGACGCGTGGCGATCGGCTGGGGCGCGACGGCCGTCACTGCTGCCTCCTGAGTTCTCGTCCGGACTCTGCGTGCGGGGCCGCGGCCACCGGTGACCGGTCCTGCGGCGAGGTCCTCGTGGCCGCGCTGATGGTAGCTGCCTGTCTTCCGCCCACCCGCACGCCCCAATCGGCGACTACTCGGAGTCACCGACGGTGGTGGGCGGCTACGCGAACGCCGGGCTACCGGACGACACCCGCCTGTTGGAGGATCCCGGGGATGGCCTCCTCCTGGCCGATGGCCATGACATGGGCTCCCGCGACCCCGTCGACCTCGCGGAGCTGCGCGATCACCTCGGCGCAGATCCGGTGTCCCTCGTCGGCGACCCGATCGGGCGGGACACCGCCGAGGCGGTGGGCGACCTGGTCGGGGATGCGTATGCCCGGGATCCCGCGCATCCGTTCGAGCCCTCGCAGCGAGCGGATCGGGCCCACCCCGGCCAGGATGTGGCACCGCTCGTCGAGGCCGAGATCGCGCACCTCGTGCATCCACTCGGCGAACTCCGCGACGTCGAACACGAACTGGGTCTGCACGAACTGCGCGCCCGCGTCCACCTTCTTCGCCAGCCGCTGCGCGCCCGGGCCCGCCGACGAGGGCACGGCGTTCTCGACCGCTCCGAGGAACAGCTGCGGAGCGGGGTCGAGCACCTCGCCGGACAGCAGTCGGCCCTCGTCGCGCATGTTGCGAGCGGCCTGCAGCAGGCCCGTACTGTCCAGGTCGAACACCGGGGTCGCATCCGGATGGTTGCCCTGCTTGGGGTCGTCGCCGGTCAGCGCGAGCACGTTGACCACCCCGAACGCCGCGGCCGACATCAGATCCGACTGCAGCGCGATGCGGTTGCGGTCGCGGCATGCGACCTGCATGACGGGCTCGACGCCCTCGTCGAGCGCGACCATGCTGCCGGCCCAGCTCGCGAGCCGGACGTAGGAGGACTGGTTGTCGGTGATGTTCACCGCGTCGACACAGTCTCGCAGGGCAGCCACCTTGGCGCGCACGCCGGTGGTCTGCGCTCCCCGCGGGGGCCCGAGCTCGGCCGTGACCGTGAACGCGCCACCGGCCATCCGACTGTGCAGCCGGCTGACCGAACCGTTCCCCTCACTCACCATCGATCTCCTCTCGGACCGCATTGGGCTACCCACCATCCACGCACAGCCTGCAGCCCCGGTCCAGCCCCCGCGGGCCGCCGGTCCTCAGGAGTACGGTCGTCGCGGCTCGGGAACGCCGACACGGGAGGCTCACCATGGCGACCATCGAGGACCTGCAGCGACTCGACGTTCGCGTCGGCCGGGTGCTCTCGGTGCAGGAGCTCCCCGAGGCGCGGACACCGGCGTGGCAGCTCGAGATCGACTTCGGCGCCGAGGTCGGCGTCAAGCGCTCGGCTGCGCAGATCACCCATTATCCGAGGGAGGCGCTGGAGGGGCGGCTCGTGGTCGCGGTCGTGAACTTCCCGCCGCGCAAGGTCGCGGGCTTCGCCTCCGAGGTGCTGCTGCTCGGGGCGATGGACCCGCAGCGGGGTGTGGTCCTGCTGCAACCGGACGGGGAGGCCGAGCTCGGTTCGCCGATCGCCTGACCGTCCAGTTGCCCATCGGTCAGCGGGCACGGCCGCTTCACCACGATGGGTCACCCCCATCAGCGGGTCTCGGTCGCGTGGCTGATGTGGTCGGCGATTGTGGGAACGTCATCGAGCTCGCCGGCCGCAACGGCGATGACGAGATGGTAGGCGCGGTCGTTCGAGAGTGTCAGCCTTCGCCCGTTGATCCCGAGGAAGGCGATCGTGGTTGCGAGGGCCAATCGCTTGTTGCCGTCGGCCAGGGCGTGGTTGCGGGTCAGGGAATGCAGCAAGGCCGCAGCCTTCTCCTCCAGGCTGTCGTAGGCGTCGGCGCGAAACACCCTGGTCTGTGGCCGAGCCAACGCCGACTCAAGTAACCCGTGGTCGCGTATGACGGCCTCGCCTCCGAGCGTTCGTTCGGCGATGTGGATCAGCTCGGGCATGGTCAAGTAGATCACTGACCGAGTCGCTCCAGCGCCTCGGCGTAGCGCGGTAGTTCCTCGTCGAGCACCTGGTCGAGCAGCTCGGCCCTGCTGTGGTTCTCCACGTACTCACGGACCGCTTCTCTGGCGACCTCCTGCATCGAGCGGTGCTCGCGTTCGGCACGAGCACGCAGAGCGGCCGCTTCGGCATCGGAAAGGCGGAGTGTCATCGGCATGCCACGATGGTATCACTCATGAAACCAAACGGGGGTGTCCGCGAACGCCTGGTGAGTGACGCCTATGGAGGACGGCCGAACATGAACGTCGACTACTCGGCGGCCAAGGCGGGCATGAACAACCTCACCCAGGCGCTGTCCGAGGAGTACGGGCCCCAGGGCATCCGGGTCAACACCGTGTCCCCCGGGCCGGTGCGAACCGCCTGGTGGACCGAGGAAGGTGGCGCGGCCGACATCATCGCCGCCCAAACCGGCACCGACCGGGATGCCGTGATGGACACCGTCGCACCGGAGATGATGAAACTGACCACCGGTCGGCTGGTCGATCCGCAGGAGGTCGCCGACGCGATCGCCCTGCTCGTCTCGCCACGCTCGGCCAGCACCACCGGCTCGGACTGGGTCGTCGACGCCGGTTTCCTCAAGTCGGTCCGACGGCGCCTGTCGGCGTCGCGACGAAGGGGTCTCGAACGAGGGGCCCCTTCCCGTCCCGTGAGCCGAACCGTGCGCGGCTGCGCTCGAGCGCCCCGTAGGTCACACACGGGCCAGGTGCGGTGGCCGAGACGGACACCGTGATCGTCCCGGCCGCACGCTTGAGCTCAGCGATCGCCTCGTGGGCGGCGGAACGCGCGACGATGCGGGTCGTGCTCGGCCAGGGCGTGGTCTCGTCCGGTGTGAGCGTGTCGGAGACGACGACGCTAGCCGAGATGCCGGGCGTGTGGCCACAGCTGCGGCCACGGCGTGTTCAGCTGGCGGCAGAGGAACACGCGGGTGCCCTGCTCCTGGTTGGATATCCCGGCGCTGTTGTGCACGGTGGCGACCTGCACCAGGTCCGGGCACGCCCACCGAGCCCACGCCGGCGCGACGGAGCGCTCGCCACCACCGGTGCCCAGCAGGATGGCGATGTCGGCGCCGCTGGGCGGCGGGCCCCACGCCGCGAAACCGTTGTGGCCGCTGTAGACGGGCGGCAGACCGAGCTCCGCCTGGAAGTGGGCGAGGGCGCCTGCCTGCCCGTAGTTGTCCGCCACCACCACCGTCCGGGCCTGGTCGCGTTCCGGCAACCGGTCGTGTACACCCGCCACCGTCCGGGCAAGGTCCGGCCAGCCGATCTGCTCGCCGATCTCGCTGTTGATCTCCACCAGCGGGGTGCCTGCCAGCGCATGCACCGGGACCACCGGCAGCGCCAGCACCACGGCCGAGGCCAGCGAGAGGGACATTCCGGCGCTGAGGGTCGCAGTGCGCCACCGCCGCGCGCCACGCTCGAGCCAGTCGGCGGTGGCGATGCCGCCCGCGGCGAGCAGCGCGGGGTAGGCGGGCACGAGGTAGTGCTCCTGACCGCTGGTGACCAGCAACAACGCCGCGAGCGCCAGGAAGGCGACCCCGAAGGCGCGGAAGGGCCGAGCCTGCGGCGTCCGCAGCAACCGCACGAGGCCGGCGAGCCAGACCGGCGCCAGCAGCGGGCTGAGGACCACGAACTGGTAGAGCACGAAGTCCAGCCGGCTGCTGCGATCACCGATCGCGCCGGCCATCTCCCACTGCGGCCAGCCGTGGGTCGCCTGCCACCAGATCGTGGGCGCCGCCAGCAGCGCAGCCAGCCCGGCGCCCAGCAGCGGCCACGGGCCGCGCAGCAGCCGACGAGGGCCGGCCGCCACGACGCCGGCGACCAGGACCACCGCGAGCACGCCCAGGAACAGCCGGTTCAGCATCCCGACCCCGAGCACCGCCCCGGCGAGCAGCAGCCAGCGCGGATCACCGGTGCGCAGCACCCGGGCCAACACCCAGGCCAGCGCGGCGGCGAAGGCGAGGCCGAGGGTGGCCGTGGTCAGCAGGTGACCCATGGCCAGGACGAATGCCGAGCTCGCCCCTGCTCCGGCCGCGATCAGCTGGGCGCGACGCCCACCGCCCATCTCCCGGGCGATCAGACCCAGCAGCAGCACCGTCAGCGCCGCGGCCAGGGCCGCCGGGAGGCGCAGTGCCAGCAGCGAGCCGGGTGCGAGCTCGTCGGCGATCCGGGCCAGCAGCGGGCTCAGCGGCGGGTGGTCCGGATACCCCCAGGCGAGGTGGCGACCCGACTCCAGGATATAGAGCTCGTCCCGGTGAAAACCGTAGCCTCGGGCGGAGGCCACCAAAGCCACGAGCACCGCAGCCGCCAAGGCCAGCAACGGCCACAACTCGCGCACGGCGGCACGCATCCTCCCGGCCGGCGGCCGCAACGGGTCCGAGCCGACCGCTCGCTGCAGGTCCGTGCTGGTCATGTCATCGGCCGCCCCACGGAATCAGAGCGCACGCCCGCCGGAGACAACGGGCCTGCTCCGCTCCGCCAGCAGATCCAGCCGATTCCGATCATCCAGATGTTGACCGGCAGTGCCGGGATCAGCACGAGCCAGAACCCGACGCCGGGGACCTGGGAGAAGATCAGTAGCCCCGCCACGGCCCAGACCGTGCCGGCGGCAAGGCCGAGCCAGCACAGCCAGCGGGGATACTCGCGGGCGAGCAGGGTGGCGAGCGCCAGGGTGGCTACGGCGATACCGGCGAGCGCCAAAGGAAACCTCCCGCTGGGTTGCTGAGCGCGCGGCGTGCGTGACACGGATCCACGTCGACAGCGCCGCGGAGGAAGCATCGCGCCGGGAGAGCACGACGAGAATCGGGGAGACGACGCCTCACCCCGGAGATTCGGGCACGTGCCAACCCCTACGGGTTGGCGAGTCGGGTGAGGATGGCGTCGGCTCGGCTGGCGATGCCCATGACGATGTCGGCGGCGGGAAGAACAGCGCCGATGAGACCTGCCCCCTGGCCAACGGTGACGTTGGCGATATCGTAGTCCCGGTCGCGGACACCCTGCCAGTAGTCGACCGCGGCTGCCTCGAGGTTCTGCTGAAGCTCGGCTTCCGCACCGTGCCAACGGGAAACGAAGTCATTGCCGAGCACGCTGATGGTGTGGCCCGCCGGCCAGTAGCGTCGCCGCACGACGTCGTAGACCGTGGTCCGGCGCGCGTCTGCGCCCGTGGCGGCCACGACTCGTTCGCGAGCCTGCGGTGTGGTCAAGGCCTCGGCGGCCGCATAGAACCGGCTACCGACCAGGGCGCCCGATGCTCCCAACGTCAGCGCGGCCGCGAGTCCACGGCCGTCAGCGATCCCTCCCGCCGCCAGCACCACAGCATCGCTGCCACGCCGGACGAGAAGGTCGGCGATTTCAGGTACGAGCGTCAAGGTGGTGCGGGGACCGAAGCCGTGACCGCCCGCTTCGCTGCCTTGCGCGACGAGTACGTCGGCTCCCGAGTCGAGCGCGTGCTCGGCCTGCTCGCGATTCTGTACCTGACACAACAACGACGCACCGCAGGCCTTGATGCTCGCAGCGAACGGAGCCGGATTACCGAACGAGAGCATGACGGCTACCGGTCCGCGCTCGAGGGCGAGATCGAGCAGCGCCGGTTGCTGAGCAAGAGACCAGGTGATGAAACCGCAGCCCACGCGAGCACCGGCCACCGCGTCGAGCTGACGAGTCAACCATTCTGCATCGCCGTAGCCGCCACCGACCATGCCGAGCCCACCCGCACGGCTGACAGCGACCGCCAACTCACCACCCGAGACGCCGTCCATGGGCGCCAGCACAATCGGAATCTCGATACCGAGGAGCTCCGTCGCTGGCGTCCTGATCGGCATCCGGACTCCCTCACGTCAGTCGCCCCGGCGAGCATCCTTGCGTTGTCGCATGCTGGCATCGGCTCTGCTCGTTGTCACCGGGTCGGCTCGTTGTCACCGGGCGTCAGAGGGTCACGGGCAGCGAGGCCAGCCGCCAGGTGCCCGGGTCGGGGACGCGCACGTCTTCCGGGGCGACGGCCAGCGCCAGGTCGGGGAAGCGGCGCAGCAGTGCCGCGAGCGCGACCTCGGTCTGCGCACGGGCCAGCGAGGCCCCGAGACAGAAGTGCGGCCCATGGCCGAAGCCCAGGTGGCCCGGCGATCCTGCGGCTCGGCCGATGTCGAGCCGATCGGGCTCGGTGAACGCGCGCGGGTCGCGGTTGGTGGCGGCGATCGCGACGGTGACGGGTTCGCCCTTGCCTACCAGCGCGCCGCAGACTTCGACGTCCTCCCGCGCGTAGCGGGGTATCGCCAGCAGGGTCGGACCGCACCAGCGCATCAGCTCCTCGACGGCGCGGGACATGAGCCCGGTGTCCGCACGCAGCGCGGCGAGCTGCTCAGGGTGCGAGAGCAGGGCCGCCGCGGCGTTCGCGATGAGGTTCGTGGGCGTCTGTCCCGCGATGACCAGGTGCCAGACCAGTGTGACCATCTCGGTGTCGTCGAGCCGGTCGCCGTCCTCGGCCTGCACGCGGATGAGGTCGGCGAGCAGGTCGTCGCCGGACTCGGCCCGTCGGCGCGCGATCGCCGCCTCGGCGCCCGCCATGATGCCCGGTATGGCCTCGGCGAACCCCTGACCGGAGCCTGCCGCGACGGCGGCGCCGTACTCCCGCCACTGCGGGCGATCGGGCTCGGGAATGCCGACCAGCTCGCAGATCACGTCCATCGGCAGCGGTCGTGCGAAGTGTCGCAGGAGGTCCACCGAGCCGTCCTCGGCGTGGCCGGGCAGGTCGTCGAGCAGGTTCTCGACGATCGGCTCGATCCGCGGCCGGAACTCGGCGGCGCGGCGCGCGGTGAACGCGGGCGACACCAGCCTGCGCAGCCGCGTGTGCTCCGGCCCATTCATTTCGGACATGGTCCGCATGTAGGCCAGACAGTGCTCGGGTACGTCAGGCCGGAGGAAGCTGTCGGCGTTGAGCTCGAACCGCGGGTCACCCAGCACCGCCCTGGCGCTCTCGTGCCGGGTAACGACCCACACCTGGCCGAGACCCGGGATCAGGATCCGTGCCAGCGGCGAGCGCTCCCGGGCCTGCCCGTACGCGGCATGGGGATCGCGCAGCACCTCGGCGTCGGTGAGGTCGATCTCGGGAACGCCGCTCACCTCCTGGTCGACTCCGGTCATCGATCCTCCCGAACTTCGAATGGTCCAATCAGATGCTCTCATCATTTGTATGGTCACGGTATCTTGGACCGGGACGGACAGCAATGCCACAGCGAGGAGGACGATGGGCCGGCTCACCAGGGCGGAGATGCAAGAGCGCAACCGCGCCAAGGTGCTGGCCGCGGCCCGGGACGAGTTCACCGAGCGTGGCTTCCGCGACGCCAAGATCGACGGCATCGCCGAGCGCGCCGAGCTGACCCGCGGCGCGGTCTACTCCAACTTCCCCGGCAAGCGGGCCCTCTACTTCGTGGTCCTGGCCGAGGACGCCGAGCGCGCGCCCGAGCCGCCGCACCCGGAGCCGGGCGGCACCGGCCGCGAGGCACTCGGCGCGCTCGCCCGCGCCTGGGTCGCCCGACTCCCCCTCGCCACCGACGAGCGGCACGGCTCGGCCCGGCTCGGCATGTACCTGATGCCCGAGGTCCTCGCCGAGGAGCGGACCCGGCGGCCCTTCGCGCAGCTGATGAAGCTGGACGCGATCCTGCTCGGGTTGGCCCTGGAGCGGCTGCGGCCACCCGATGCGCCGCCCGTCCGCCTGGTGCGCGTTGCCGAGGCCGCGCTCACGACCCTGCACGGTGCGAGCCAGATGGCCGACGCCGCGCCCGGCTTCATCGAGCCGTTCAATGTCGTCAGCGCCTGCGAGCAGCTGGCGGGCCTCGACCTCGACGACGGGTGGCCCCCACCCCACATCCCCTACATACCGCAGGCGCGGCCCGCCGACGAGCCGTGGTCCCCGCCGCGCGCGGTAGACGCGGTCCGTGGCGAGCCGGCGCGGCTCGCGGGCGACGGCGTGGTGGCGATCCTCGGGCTGCACCGGCTCGAGGCCGCCGAGGAGGCGGTACGGGCCACACCGCCCGGGGTCACGGTCACCACCGTCCTGGTCACCGGGGATCCCGACGAGCTGGCACCGCTGGCACGGCTGGCCATCGCCGACCTCTGCGGCCACCTGCGCCAGGCCTTCCCACCATCGGGATGGCCGCGCCTGCAGGTGGTCCACGACGAGTCGGGCGCCGTCGCCGCAGCGGCCGGCGTGCCCGCCGTCAGCGACGAGACCGAGGCCGCCGTCCGCGTCGAGGCGAGCCGGATCGTCGCCCGCGCCGACGGCCGCGGCGCGTGCCACGCGACCGCGCCGGCCGGTGGGGGCGCGCCGGACGGTCAGCCCCCGACGTCGTCGGCGAAACGCCGCAAGTAGCCGGCGAACCGAGCGGTCGGCCTCGTCCCAGCCGACGCTGAGATCGGAGAACGAGCCCCGCTGCCACTGGTGGATTTCGGTTGGCTGGGCTCCCGTCGCAGGTGCTGCTGCTCGGCGCGATGGATCCGCAGCAGGGAGTGGTGCTGCTGCAGCCGGACGGCGACGCCGAGCTCGGCTCGCCGATCGCCTGACGGCCGCACGCTCGACCGCGCACACCGGGCACCCATCCCCGGGCACCCATCCCCGCCCTGGGCCGCGGCCGCACGCTCGACCGGCGCGCCTGGATCGCACACACCGCCGTCCCGGGCAAAGGTCAACTCCGGCAGCCGCCTTGACGAGGGCGGGCGCAGCGCCTAGCGTGCGCAGTGCAGAACGTCACTTCTGTGCAGCAGAATCATGGTGAAGGTGGATGCTCGTGTCCTGGCGCTCCATGACCGGCAACCATGCGAGGGGGCTCCCGGTGTCACCGGGCGGCGTTGCTCGCCGCCGGCTCTGCTCCGCCGCGGCCGGGGGACCGCTCCTGTCTCGGCTAGCCTCACCGATCGGAAGATGAATTACCCGGTCACCATGCGGCCTGGACGTAAGGAGCGGCCCCCATTGCCAGACGAAGCGGGAACGCAGGACGTGGGTACACCGGGTCAGCGGAAGTCTCCCCCCTACCCGATCGCTTCCGTTGACAACGCGTTGAAGCTGCTCATGTCGTTCCGCTCGCAGGACGCCATCCGGGTCAGCACCGCCAGTAAACAACTCGGGGTGGCGCAGTCCACGGCTTCCCGACTGCTCGCGATGCTCGAGTACCACGGCTTGGCGACCAAAGACGACGCCACCGGGCAGTACGTGCCGGGGCCGAACCTGCTCGGTCTGGCGCTGTCGGTGGTCGGCCAGCTGGATCTGTGGCAGCAGGCTCACTCCTCCGTCGAGGACCTTCGCGACCAGCTGAACGAGACCGTCCATGTCGGAGTGCTGCACGGAAACGAGATCGTCTACATCGGCGGGATCGAGAGCATGCAGTCATTGCGCGTCGGGCTGCGGGTGGGGCTCTCGTTGCCGGCGCATGCGACCTCCGGTGGCAAGGTGCTACTGGCCGAGCAGCCGAGCAAGCACATCCGGGCACGCTATCCCGCTGAACTACCACGCCAGACGGCGGCGACCATCGCCTCCCGCGACGAGCTGGAGCGCAAGCTGGCGCAGGTCCGTGAGCAGGGTTACGCGGTCAGCCACGCCGAGAACGAGCCCGATGTCAGTTCGCTGGCTGTGCCGGTGCGCAACTCCCGAGGCCATGCAGTGGCGGCGCTGGTCGTCACCGCCCCGACCTCCCGGGCCGGGGCCGAGTGGGAACGGCGAGTCCTGGCGGCGGCGGTCGCCACCGCGCAGGAGATCGGTACGAAGCTGCACGGGGATCGGTTCCCGCCTGAGGCGGGTAGGGGTTTCGAGGGTGCGACGTCGTTTCGAGGACGTTGATGGGGACCAACGCTGCGGAAGTGAACGTGCTCGTCGCCGGCGGGGGCATCGCCGGGCTTGCCACGGCGGCCGCCGCTGCTCAACGCGGTATCGCTGTCGACGTTCTCGAGCAGGCGCCCGAGTTCGCCGAGATCGGCGCGGGTATCCAGCTCGGCCCCAACGCGCTCCGGATGCTCGACCGCCTCGGGGTGCTCGAGGCGATATCTCCCCATGCGGTGTACCCGCGCCAGGGCTTGCTGCTCGATGCGGTCACCGGTGAGTGCCTGACCAGACTCGACTTCGGCACGGAATTCCAGCAACGGTACGGCTACCCGTACGCGGTGATGCACCGGAGCGACCTGCTCGATGCGCTCCTCGATGCGTGTTCCACCAATCCACTGGTCACCCTGCACAATGCCAAGGAAGTCGTATCCGTCGAGGCGCCGAACGGCAATCCGGTCGTGACCTGTGCCGATGGAACGGCGTTCGCCGCGGCGGCGGTCATCGGAGCCGACGGCATCTGGTCCAAGGTCCGCGAGCACACCGTCGGCGTCGATGAGCTCGTGTTCGCGCATCACGTCGCCTTTCGCGGCACGGTCCCGATCGACCGGGTCCCGGACCGAGCCGGCGATCAGACCGTCATGTGGTGGATCGGCCCGAAGATGCACCTGATGCAATACCCCATCCGGGCAGGGGGGCTGCTCAACCAGGTCGCCGTCGTGGAGGTCGACCACTTCTGCCCCGACGATCCGCACTCGACCTACGTCGACGATCTGGAATACCGCTTCAGCAACAAGAACCCGTTCGTGGAAGCCGGTGTCCGGCTGATCAGCCGGGACCGGCGATGGTTGATATACGACAAGGATCCGGTCGACAACTGGACCCGGGGCCGGATGACGCTGGTCGGCGACGCCGCTCATCCGATGTTGCAGTACATGGCGCAGGGTGCGTGTCAGGCACTCGAGGACGCCGTCTGTATCGCCGAGTGGCTTGCCCGGCACCCCGACGACGTCGAGACCGCGTTCAGGTGCTATCAGCAGGAGCGCTTGCCGCGCACGACACGCGTCCAGACCTGGGCGCGGTACATGGCAGAGATCGTCCACCTCGATGGCGTCAGCGCCATGCTGCGTGACGACCTGCTCCGCAACCGCGCGTCCGACGACTTCACCTACTTCGACTGGTTGTACTCCTATGACCTGGCCCTTCCGTCGGCCGCGGCCGAGCCGTCGGAGCCGGAAGTCGCGGCGGCCAGTACGTGGGTGGGCAACGACTGCAGGGGGCACGGGGCATGAAGCTGTGCCTGTTCGACCGGTGGCGTGTCGGCCTCGTCGGGAATGACGACGTCTTCGCTACCGGAACCCCCGCCGGCGGCCGGCGACATGTTCGTGGTGCCGTCATGGCGCGCGGCCGAGCCTCACGCGACCGAGGAAAGCGACCTGTTCGCGGTGCCGACGCACCGGTGCTCGATGCGCTCGGCCTCCGGTTCACCGAGGAGCTGGCCGCCCCGCAAGCCGTGACCGCCGAGTTCGAGGGCTCATCGGCCAGGCCGGCGGGTTCCGAGAGCTCACTAGGGTAGAGGAGCGAGTGTGGGCAGGATCGACACGCATCATCACATCATTCCCCCGGAGTACCGCCGCTGGCTGCAGCGCCGCGGATACGACGCCGGGCGCCCGCTGCCGGACTGGTCGGTCCCGGGCTCGCTCGCCGTGATGGACGAGCTCGGCATCGACCGTGCCGTGACCTCCGTCTCGCGCCCCGGCGTCACGCTCGGGGACGGCTCGGATGCGCCCCAGGTCGCCCGGCAGGTCAACGAGTTCTGCGCGGAGCTGGCCAAGGACCGGCCAGACAGGTTCGGCTTCTTCGCCTCGCTGCCGTTGCCCGACGTGGCGGCGTCGCTGGTCGAGCTGGAGTACGCGCTGGACGCGCTCGGTGCCAGCGGCGCGGTGGTACTGACCAATGTGGACGGACACTACCTCGACCCGGTGCGCTACGAGCCGCTGTTCGCGGAGCTGCACCGCCGTGGCAGCGTGCTGTTCATCCATCCGACCCACCCACCGGGGCCGCTGGTCGACGGCGTGCCCCCCATGATCGCCGACTTCCTGCTCGACACGGTCCGCGCGGCGTGCAAACTCGCGCAGGCGCACGTGATGTCGACATACCACCAGGCTCGGTTCCTGCTCTCCCACGGAGGTGGGTTCCTCCCCTACGCCGTCGACCGCCTCGCGTCCCTGCTTGCATACGTGGGTCCCGACGACGAGACCCGGCACACGGTGGAGGCGGAGCTGTCCCGCTGCTACTACGACATCGCGCTGACCGGCACCAGGGCGCTGCCGAGCCTGCTGTCGGTTGCGGGCCCGGACCGCATCGTGTTCGGGAGCGACTTCCCGTTCGCCCCGAGCCCGCTGCCGCAGGAGTTCGCCGCCGCGTTCGACACCGACACGAGCCTGGGCGACGAGCTGCGCCGGAAGATCAACCGCGACAACGCCACCGCGCTGCTGGGCGACCGGCCGGGGTCGCGACCGCACGCTGCCGTCCTCGACCAGGAAGGGTGATCATGACCGCTCGCCCGGAGGCACCGTCGTTGCACCAGCTCCGTGTCGACTGCATCGGCAGCTTTCTGCGACCGGCGGGCCTCAAGCAGGCCTACCGCCACCACGCCGCGGGCGCGATCGATGACGCGGCGCTGGCCCGCGCGCAGGACGACGCGATCGCGGACCTGGTCGCCGAGGAGGAAGCGCACGGCCTGCCGGTGGTGACCGACGGGGAGTTCCGCCGCGCGGTGTTCATGGAGAGCTTCTCCGACGTCGCGGGGATGGACCGATGGAAGAGCCGGTGGGCCGACAAGATCAAGACGTTGGAGGAGGAGCAGCGCTCCGAGACCGCTACCGGCCGCAAGGGCGTCAACCCGGTGCTGGCCGGCAACGAGCCGGTGACCCAGCGGCTCCAGCTGCGGGCAAACGGGCCCCGCGCGGAGTACGAGTACCTGCAGGGGCTCACCCGACTGCCGGGCAAGGCCTCCCTCATCAATCCGGATCGGATCCTGCAGAGCGTGGACCTCGACGCCAGCAGCTCGATCTACCCGGAAATCACCGACCTGCTGGCCGACGTGGTGCGCATGGAGCGCGAGATGGTGGCCGGGCTCCGCGAGGCGGGATGCCGCTACGTCCACATCGACGCGCCCGGCTACACCGCCTACGTCGACGCCGACTCGCTGGCGGCCATGCGGGCCCGCGGCGACGACCCGGACGCGCTGCTCGAGCGGGCGATCGCCGCGGACAACGAGGTGATCGCCGCGTTCGGCGATCTCACCTTCGGCATCCACATCTGCCGCGGCAACCGACACAGCCAATGGCACCGCGAGGGAGCCTACGACGCGATCGCCGAGCGCCTGTTCAGCGAGCTCGACCACGATCGCCTGCTGCTCGAATACGACGACGAGCGCTCCGGAGACTTCACGCCGCTGCGGTACGTGCCGCACGGCAAGACGGTGGTGCTCGGGCTGGTGACCACCAAGCGATCCGAGCTCGAGTCCAGGGACTGCCTGCTTCGCCGCATCGACGACGCAACCCAGTACATCGACATCGACCAGCTCGCGATCAGTCCACAGTGCGGGTTCGCCTCGGACATGGGCGGCAACGTGATCTCCGAGCAGGCGCAGTGGCGCAAGATCGAGCTGGTCTGCGACATCGCCACCGAGGTGTGGGGGCGTTGACGATGGCTGCCTTGCCGTGACCCGCCGCGATCCCGTCAGCATCGGCGACCTGCGGGACCGGGCGCGGCGCCGGCTCCCGCGGGTCGTCTTCGATTTCGTCGAGGGCGGAGCGGAGACCGAGCACACGGCGCGGGCCAATCTCGACGCGTTCACGGCATGGAACCTGATCCCCAACGTCCTGGTCGACGTGTCCCACCGCAGCCAGCAGGTCGAGCTCTTCGGTCGCCGGCTGTCGACGCCGGTCCTGCTGGCTCCGGTCGGGATCGCGCGGATCGCGGGCAGCCGGGGAGAGCTCGCCGCCGCCGAGGGTGCCGTACACACCGGCACGGTCTCGGTGCTCAGCACCTCGTCGAGCGTGCCGTACGAAGCCGTCGCGCAGGCGGCCGACGAGCCGCAGTGGTTCCAGCTCTACCCCTGGGGCGATCGCTCGTTGACGTCGACGCTGCTGCGCATGGCGCGGGCGGCCGGGTTCGAGGCGCTGGTGGTCACGGTCGACGTGCCGATCATGGGAGGCCGGGAACGCGACCTGCGCAACGGCATCACCTCCTCGTTCCGCCCGACCCCGCGGACGTGCCTGGACATGCTGCGCAGGCCCCGGTGGTTGGTCGACTACCTCCGCCACGAGCGGATCGTCCCGGCCGTCCTGTCCGAGCTGTCTGCAGCGACCGGGCGCCACACCCCCATGCTGGCCGCCCGTGGTCAATCGATGATCAACCCGTCGCATACCTGGGACGAGGTCGACTGGCTGCGCGACCAGTGGCCCGGTCCCCTGCTGCTGAAGGGCATCCTGAGCCCCGAGGACGCCGGGCGCGCCGCGCGGCGGGGAGTCGACGGCGTCGTGGTCTCGAACCACGGCGGGCGCCAGCTGGACTTCGCGCTGGCCACGCTCGACGCGCTGCCCGAGATCCGCGCCACCGTGGGCGACCGCGTCACCGTGCTGCTGGACGGTGGCGTGCGGCGCGGCACCGACGTGGTCAAGGCCCTGGCCCTCGGAGCGGACGCGGTGCTGATCGGCCGTCCCTGGATCTACGGGCTCGCCGCGCTCGGCGGCGACGGGCCTGCGGCCGTCGTCGACCTCTTCAAGGCCGAGATCGACCGCGCACTGGCCCTGGTGGGCCGGCCCTCGACCGGCGATCTGGATCTCACCGTGCTGCGCGCGGCCGGCACCCGAGCCGTCGGCGCGGACGGTTCGGGACGCGGCGCGGTGGTGTATCGACGCTAACTGGAGGCGGCTCATGATGAACTACTCGCAGGCGCTCGCCCACACGCTCGCGGCGCGCGGCGCCCGCGACGCGTTCGGGCTGATGGGGTCGGGGAATCTGCGCTTGATCAACCACCTGCTACACGATCACGGGGTCGCATTCCACAGTTCCCGCCATGAAGCCGGCGCCGTTGCCGCTGCCGACGGCTACGCCCGCAGCACCGACCGGCTCGGGGTGGCGCTGGTCACCCAGGGCCCCGGGTTCACCAACGCCCTGACCTCCCTGGTGACCGCTCGCCGTGCCGGCACGCCCCTGCTGCTGTTCATGGGGGACTCATCGCGCGTCCGCCAGCCACGCCAGCCCTTCGCGCGAGTGCAGGCACTTCCGCAGTCCACGGTCCTCGCCGCGCTCGACGTGCCCACGGTGCGGCCACGTCCGGGCACCGCCGCCGCCGACCTGGACCGCGCGATCGACACCGCGATCGAGCAGTCGATGCCGGTGGCCGTGGCCCTGCCTGCGGAGTACGAGAGCGCACCCAGCCCCCTCCCGCAGCAGGCCCCGGTCCGTCCCCGCCACGACATGCCGGTCGCCCCCGAGCCGGACCAGATCGAGGCGGCGGCAAGGGTGCTGCGTGCCGCGCGGCGTCCGGTGGTCCTGGCCGGGCTGGGCGCGGTGCGTGCGCAGGCCAAGGAGGCGCTGCAGGGCGTGGCCGAGCAGCTGGGCGCGCTGCTGTGCACGTCGCTGCGCGCCGCGGGGCTGTTCGCCGGACATCCCCACGACGTCGGCATCTCGGGTGGCTTCGCGCCGCGGGCCGTGCACGCTGCGCTGGCCCAAGCCGACTGCGTGCTCGCGGTGGGCGCGAGCCTCAACGAGTTCACCAGCGACAAGGGCGCGCTGTTCGCCGAGGCCGAGATCATCCACTGCGACGCGGATCCGACGGCCTTCGCCGATCAAGGTCCGCCCGCGCTGCGGATCACCGGTGATGCCCGCTGTACCGCAGCGGCGCTGCTGGAACGGCTGCGCGCCGACGGGACGTCGTCGTCGACGTCCGAGCACGACCCCGTGGTGCAGCACTCGCTCGGGGTCGAGGGTGGCGACGAGTTCGACGACACGTCGGGTGCGGGGGTCGTCGATCCCCGTGCGCTGTGCGTCGAGCTGGACGCGCTGCTGCCGCGGGAGCGCACGCTCGTGGTGGACGGTGGCCACTTCTCGCACTTCGTGGTGCGTCACCTGTCGGTCTCGGCGCCCGGTCAGTTGCACTACATGCTCGACTTCGGGGCGGTCGGCGGGGCGATGGGTGCCGCGATCGGAGCGGCCATCGGCCGGCCCGACAGCGCCACGACGCTGTTCATCGGCGACGGCGGGTTCTTCATGACGCTGGGAGATCTGGATCTCGCCGTCCGCGAACGACTCCCGTTGCTGGTCGTCGTGATGAACGACCGCGGCTACGGCGCCGAGACGGAGCTGCTGCGCCACGCCGGGTTCGACCCGCAGCCGGCGATGTTCGAGACACCCGACCTCAGCGCGGTCGCCGCCTCGCTGGGGTGCGAGGCAGCGTCGATCACGGCACTCGAGGACCTGGCGAAGGTGGCGGACGGGGTTCGCGCCGGGCTCGACGGCCCGCTCGTGCTGGACTGTCGGCTGTCGCGGGACGTCAGCTCGGGGCTCATCGGTCGCTGAGGTGGTCGGCCAGGGCGACCTCCGGCCCGCCGCCTCCCTGCCCTTGCTCCCGGATAAGCCGCAGGACCCTCGACCGCAGCTCCACGAAACGGTCCATGCTCTTGGTCGCGAGCTGGTCGCGCGGGCCCGGCAGGTCGACGTCGATGGACTCGACGACGGTCGACGGCCGGTGCGACATCACCACGACGCGGTCCCCCACGTATACCGCTTCGTCGATGTCGTGGGTGATGAACAGCACGGTCACGCCAAGGT
>WHSY01000086.1 GCA_009379815.1 Pseudonocardiaceae bacterium | reverse complement strand
CCACCGGGTCGAACACCACGTCGGCCCCGTGGCCTCCGGTGATCTCCTTGACCGCGGCGACGACGTCGGTGTCGCGGTAGTCGACGACGTGATCGGCGCCGAGCGTGCGGGCCGTCGCACACTTGTCCCCGCCACCCGCGGTGCCGATGACCGTGGCCCCGGCCGCCTTGCCGACCTGCACCGCGGCCGAGCCGACCCCGCCCGCGGCGGCGTGGACGAGCAGCACCTCACCCGAGCGCAGCCCGGCGCGGTGATGCAGCGCGCACACCCCGGTCTGGTAGGTGATGAACAGGCCGGCCGCCTGCCCGGGGGTCATCCCGTCGGGCCACGGATACCAGGTGTCGAGCAGGACGTGCTCGGCGTAGCCGCCGGACGGCAGGGCCGGCGTGCCGATCACCCGGTCACCGGCGGCGGCGCCGGCACCCTGCCCGGTTGCGACGACCTCACCGGAGATCTCCAGGCCGGGGGTGAAGGGAAGCGGCGGGCGCTCCTGGTAAGTGCCGTGGCACAGCAGCACGTCAGGGAAGTTGCATGCCGAGGCCGCCACCCGGACCAGCACCTGACCCGGTCCCGGTGCGGGCACCGGGAGCTGCACCAGCTCCAGGACGTCGGAGGGCTCCCCGTGCCGGGTGACCTGCCATGCGCGCATCGTCGCCGTCATCGGTCTCCTAACAGTTGCGGAGGAAGTGGTCGAGTACCCGCGTTCCGAACGTCAGCCCGTCGACGGGCACCCGCTCGTCGACACCGTGGAACAGCGCGGCGAAGTCGAGGTCGGGGGGCAGCCGCAGCGGCGCGAACCCGAAGCAGCGGATGCCGAGCCTGCTGAACGCCTTGGCGTCGGTGCCGCCCGAGAGCATGTAGGGCACGGTGCGGGCGCCGGGGTCCTCGACCAGGATCGACGCCTCCATCGCGGCGACGAGATCGCCGTCGAAGGTCGTCTCGACCGGCGGCAGGTTGGCCACCCACTCGCGGCTGACATCCGGGCCGAGCAGGTCGTCGACCTCGCGCTCGAAGGCCGCCTGGCGTCCGGGCAGCACCCGGCAGTCCACCACGGCCGCCGCGGTCGAGGGGATCACGTTGGACTTGTAGCCCGCGTCGAGCATGGTGGGGTTGGCGGTGTCGCGCAGCGTCGCCCCGACCATACGGGCGATGCCGCCGAGCTTGGCGACCGCGCCGTCGATGTCGTCATCGTCGAAGTCGAGGCCGGTCTCCTCGCCGACGACGTCGAGGAACTCCCGGACCGAGTCGGTCATGACCAGCGGGAAGCGATGCCTGCCCAGCCGCGCGACCGCCTCGCACAATGCCGTGACCGCGTTGTCGCCGTGCACCATCGAGCCGTGCCCGGCCCGCGCGCGGGCGCGCAGCCGCATCCAGGAGATTCCCTTCTCGGCAGTCTCGACGACATAGAACCTGCGGTCGGCTCCGGTGGCCCCGGGCAGGGTCAGCGAGAAGCCGCCGACCTCGCTGATCGCCTCGGTGCAGCCCTCGACGAGCTCCGGGCGATGGTCGGCGAGCCACTGCGACCCGGAGAACCCGCCTGCCTCCTCGTCGGCGAGGAACGCGAACACCAGGTCGCGCGGCGGGGTGACACCCTCGCGCTTGAAGCGGCGCGCCACGGCCAGCGCCATGGCGAGCATGTCTTTCATGTCGACCGCGCCGCGCCCCCACAGATAGCCGTCCTCGACCGAGCCGGAGAAGGGGTGCACCGACCACTCCGACGGGTCCGCTGGTACCACGTCGAGGTGGCCGTGCACCAGCAGCGCACCGCGGCCCGGGTCCGCGCCGGGAAGGCGGGCGAAGACGTTGCCCCGACGCGGCGCGCCCGACTCGACGTAGGTGGTCTCGTACCCTGCGTCGGACAGCTTCGCCGCGACGTACTCCGCCGCGACCCGCTCCCCCATGACCGTCTCCGGGTCACCGGTGTTGGTGGTGTCGATGCGGATCAGGTCGCTGGCCATGCCGACGACCTCGTCCTCCGCCGTGCTGGTGCCGGCTCGCTCGCTCATCCGGCCTTCCTACCACCCCTGCTGCGCCGGTCGCGCAGGCGAGTTGGGGCGCCACACGCCGATCGGCTACCCTCGTGCGGCGCGCATCGTGAGCCCGCTCCGGTGTCCGCGATGTCCGAGTGGCGGAATGGCAGACGCGCTAGCTTGAGGTGCTAGTCCCCGACAGGGGGTGGGGGTTCAAGTCCCCCCTCGGACACCAGCGCACCTCGCGCCGATGTCCCCAACTGTCGGCGCGGTTTGCAGGCACGCGGGGGTGAGTCTAGGCTACCGACAGTGTCCGAGACGGCGCCGTTCGTTTGTATCGCTGATGATCTCCGCGAGGCGATCTGCCGTGGAGAGTACGGCCCTGGCCACCAGCTGCCCACCAGCAGTGTGCTGATGGCCCGCTATGGCGTGGCTCGGCAGACTGTGCAGCACGCGTTCGACACGCTGCGCGCCGAGGGTCACGTCGTGTGCCGCAACGGCGCCGGCCGGTTCGTCAGTGACCAGAATGGCACACCCCATCAACCACCCCAGCGCGGCGACCACGGGCGCACCGCCACTCGTCGCGCTGTGCTGACCGATGCCGGCCCCACCGGCTGGGCTCCGACCAGCCGGGTGCAGATCCGCGTCGAACCCGCCGACGCCCGCACCGCAGAGACGCTGGGTGTCCCGTTGGGGCAAGCGCTGCTCGTCCGAGAGCGCGTGACCAGCGCCGGGGACCAGCCGATTCAAGTCGCTGTCAGTCGGCTTCCCCGGCGCCTCACTGCCGGCACGCCCATCGAGTACCCCGACGCCGGGCCCGGCGGTGTCCATGCCCGCCTCGCCGAGAGCGGCCACCGGGTCAGGAAGTCAGTCGAGCGCGTCACCAGTCGACTCGCCACCCGGACCGACGCCGATACCCTCCGGGTCAGCCCTGCGAGCCCGATGCTCGTCATCACCCGCATCGCCTACGAGACCAGTGACATACCGGTCGAGGTCACCGACATGGTGCTGGCCGGCGACCGTCTCGCGCTGGTGTACGAACTGCCCAGCTAGCCCACAGCCGGGCCCTGCCGGGCAGCTCAGGCTGCGGTGCTCGTGAGCAGCCCGAGGCCGTGCAGCGCCTCTCTGATGACCGCGGTCTCGGCCTCGTCGGCGGGTGTCAGGGGCAGCCGCAGCCCTCCGACCGGGTGACCGAGCAGATTCAGTGCAGCCTTCACCGGGATCGGGTTGGTGGTCACGCCCATCGCGCGGTAGATCTCGTGCAACGAGTCGTTGATCTCGGTGCGGCGCTCGGGCTCGTCTGCGATGCGGCGCATCTGGTCGCCGACGATGTGGCTGGCCACGCAGATACCCCCGCACCCGCCGAGGTCCAGCGTCCGGGCGAAGATCTCGTCGTTGCCCGCGTACAGCCCCAGCCCGTCGATCGGGGCGAGGTTGGCGTTGTTGGCCTGCTTGACGTAGTCGACCCGCTCGATCTGGGCCAGCTCGGCCAGCAGCTCGTTGGGCAGGTCGACGACCACCCGCGACGGGATGTTGTAGAGCACCACCGGCTTGTCGGTCGCGGCGGCGATCTCCTCGTAGTGGCGCACGATGCCGCGCCGGTTGGGCTTGTTGTAATACGGCGTCACGGCCAGGATCGCATCCGCACCCAGCTCGGTGGCCTTCTCGGTCATGTGGCAGGCATGCCGGGTGTTGTTCGACCCGGCACCGGCCACCACCGTCGCCCCCGCCGGCCGGTACCGGCAGGCCAGCTCGATGAGTCGCAGATGCTCGTCGTCATCGAGCGTCGACGCCTCCCCGGTGGTGCCACACACCACGAACCCGTCCGAACCGTGCGCGGACAGATGGCCCATCAGCTCGACGAAGGCCTGCTCGTCGACGGCCAGCGCGTCGTCGAACGGGGTGACGATCGCGGTCAGCAGACATCCCAACGACATGGCTGACAGCGTGCCCCCTCGGTGGCACGGAAGTCCAACCTCGGCGGTGTCAGCGAATCGCCACCAGCAGCCCGCGGTCGGTGGCCCTACACCGGGCCGGCCGTCGTTACTGGCCGGTACGGGCGGTGCTCTACCCTGGCGGTTCGTGGCGCATCGCCCGCGGCTGCTGACCATCATGGGGTCGGGGGAAACCGCCCCCACGATGGCGAAGGTCCATCGCCTGCTCATCGAGCGTCTCGGATCGCCACCGGTCGACGCGGTGCTGCTCGACACCCCGTACGGCTTCCAGGAGAACGCCGAGCAGATCTCCCGTCGTACCGTCGGCTACTTCGAGCGGAACACCCCGGCCCCGCTCGAGGTCGCGGCGTGGCGTAGCGCCTCGGACGATGTCGTGCGACGTGAGCAGGCGCTGGCGCGGATCCACGACGCCGATTACGTCTTCGCAGGCCCCGGCAGTCCGACGTACGCGCTGGCTGTCTGGGAGGGCAGCCGGTTGCGAGATGTACTGGCTCACAAGCTCGTCCACGGCGGCTGCATCGCCTTCTCCAGCGCCGCGGCACTGACGCTGGGAGTCGCCACCGTCCCGGTGTACGAGATCTACAAGGTCGGCTCCGCCCCGCACTGGGTCGAGGGCATGGATCTGCTGGCGGTGACCGGCCTGCGGGCGGCGGTCATCGCACACTACGACAACGCCGAGGGCGGCAACCACGACACCCGGTTCTGCTACCTCGGTGAGCGGCGGTTGCAGGCGATGGAGGCGATGCTGGAGGCTGGGGCGTTCGTGCTCGGCGTCGACGAGCACACCGCCGCGATGTTCGACCTCGATGCCGACACGGTCACCGTCCTGGGTCGCGGTGCGCTCACCCTCCGCACGAAGGGAGTGAGCACGGTGTTCGGCTCCGGCGCCACGGTCACGCTCGATGAGCTGCGGGCGGTCGCAGCGGGCGGTGCCACCACCTCCCCCTTCGTCCGAGCGCCGGGTGCAGACCGGGAGCCGCCCCCGCTGCCCTCGCTGCGGTCCGAGGCCAACCGGCTGGAAGAGGCATTCGATGCCGGGTTGCGCAGCCGGGACGTCCAGGCAGCCGTCACCGCCGTCCTCGAGCTCGAGCAGACCATCGTCGACTGGTCGGCCGATACCGAGGAGGAAGACGGGACCGACATGCCCCGCGCGATGCTGCGCCGGATGGTGATGCGGTTGGGCGAGCTCGCAATGAGGGGTGCCCGCGACCCACGGGAGCAGGTGGCACCGCTGGTCGACGCGCTCCTCGAACTGCGGGACAAGGCCCGCCAGGACGGCGCGTGGGCGCTGGCCGACACCCTCCGCGAACGGCTCGTCGCCGCCGGGATCGAGGTCCGCGACACCCCCGAGGGCACCGTGTGGTTGCTCGCGACCCCCCGGACCGACGACGCCGAGGACTCCGGCCGACCGTGACCGGCACGGAGGCTCAGATCCCGAGGATCACTCGGGCCGTGAGGAAGTAGATGACCAGCCCGGTCGCGTCGACGAAGGTCGTGATGAACGGAGCGCTGACCACGGCCGGGTCGACTCCCGCGCGGCGGGCGAGCAGCGGCGTGAACGATCCAGCCGACGTCGAGCGCGGTGACGTACTCGCGCAGCCCGCGCAGGTCACCACTGTCGGCGAGCTCACCCAGCGTCGGCATCGGTCCTCCCGCCTTCGATGTGACTGTGGCCCGGTCAATCCGAGCACAGCGCCGTCGCGTCAAGGGTTCAATAGGACCGATGACCGCGCACTTCCAGCCCTCGCTGTTCGGCGCTGGCGACCCGGAGCCCGATGCGTCCTTCACCGGACTGCAGCGCCACCAGCTCGACGAACAGTGCTGGATCGATGTCGCCAGCGGCTGGCTGTCCGGCGCGGACACCCTGTTCCTCCAGCTCGCCGAGTCAGCCCCGTGGCAGCAGCGCGACCGGTGGATGTACGACCACCGCGTCCTCGAACCGCGGCTGACCTGTTCCTGGTCCCTCGAGCAGGCACCGAGCCCATTGGGCACGATGGCGGCACTGCTGTCACAGCACTACGGCGTCGACCTCGATACGGTCGCCGCCAACTACTACCGGGACGGCCGCGACTCGGTCGCCTGGCACGGCGACCGGGTGCGGCTCGTGGCGCAACGACCGTTGGTGGCCATCGTGTCGCTGGGCAGCAGGCGGCGCTTCGGGCTGCGGCCGCGCGGCGGCGGCCAGGGCCGGTGGTTCGCCGTCGACGGCGGCGACCTGCTGGTGATGGGCGGCCGCAGCCAGCACGACTGGGAGCACAGCGTTCCCAAGTCGGCGCGCGGGGGCCCGCGGATCAGCGTCACCTACCGCCACAGCGAGTCGGGCGAGTAACCGCGAGCGGTGGTCTACCGAATCAGCGAGGCAGCCCGCGGCGGAGCACGTCGGCCAGCACCTGCCCGTTGCTGTGCTCCACGTCGCGAGCCCCCACCACGAGCGTGAGCTGCCCCTGCCGGGCACGACGGCGCAGCCCCGACAGCGTGTCGCGCTGCCCGCGCAGTTCGTCGACGTAGCGGCGCTTGAACTCGTCGAAGCGGTCCGGATCGTGGCCGTACCAGCGGCGCAGCTCGTCGCTGGGAGCCAGCTCGCGCGCCCACTCGTCGAGCCGGGCGGTGTCCTTGGACACGCCGCGGGGCCACATCCGGTCGACCAGCACCCGGTAACCGTCGGACCGCGCGGCGCCCTCGCGGGCGCGTTTGATCTGCACCTGCACCGTTGCCGTCACCTCGCTCAGTCGAGCACCGTTGCCCGCCCTGCTTCCAGCCGTGCCACGGGTATCCGGAACGGCGAGCAGGACACGTAGTCCAGGCCCACCTCGTGGAAGAAATGCACCGAGTCCGGGTCGCCGCCGTGCTCGCCGCAGATCCCCAGCGTGAGGTCCGGTCGGGTGGCCCGTCCCTCCTGTACCGCGAGGCGCACCAGCCGGCCCACCCCCTCACGGTCGATCGACTCGAACGGCGAGACCCCGAACACACCGCGTTCCAGGTAGGAGGCGAAGAACAGACCCTCGACGTCGTCGCGCGAGAAACCCCAGGTGGTCTGCGTGAGGTCGTTGGTACCGAAGGAGAAGAACTGCGCCGCCTCCGCGATCTGACCGGCGGTCAGCGCGGCACGAGGCAACTCGATCATCGTGCCGATCTCGGCGTCCAGCGATACTCCGGAGGCCTGCGACTCCTCGGCGAGCACCGCGTCGATCTCGTCCGAGATGGTCTGCAGCTCCTGGACCGTGCCGACCAGCGGCACCATGATCTCGGGGTGGACGTCGCCACCGCGCTCGCGCAGCGTCGCCACGGCCTGCGCGATGGCACGCACCTGCATCGCGAACAGGCCGGGTACGACGATCCCCAGTCGCACTCCGCGCAGGCCCAGCATCGGGTTCGTCTCGTGCAGCCGGCGCACCGCGTCGAGCAGCTCGGCGTCGGCACCCGGCTGCTCGCCGCGCTCCTCGGCGAGCGCGACCCGCACGGACAGCTCGGTGTAGTCGGGCAGGAACTCGTGCAGCGGCGGGTCGAGCAGCCGGATCGTGACCGGCAGCCCGTCCATCGCGCCGAACACCTCCAGGAAGTCGTCACGCTGCAGCGGCAGCAGCGCGTCCAACGCCTGCTGCCGCTCGGAGTCGGTCTCGGCAAGCACGAGGCGCTCGACGTGGTGACGCCGGTCGCCGAGGAACATGTGCTCGGTGCGGCACAGCCCGATGCCCTCGGCGCCGAACCGGCGCGCGCGCTGCGAGTCGTCCCCGGTGTCGGCATTGACCCGCACCCGCAGCACCCGCCGCCTGTCGGCGTGCGACATCACCGCGTGCACCGAGCGCACCAGCCCGTCGGCACGGTCGCCAGCCGGGTCGAGCCGGCCCTCGAAGTACTCCACCACCGGCGAGGCCACTACGGGGACCTCACCCAGGAACACCTCACCGGTCGATCCGTCGACCGACAGCACGTCTCCCTCGGCGACCTCGACGCCGCCGGGCCCGCTGATCCGCCGTTCGTGGACGTCGATCTCGAGCTCGTCCGCGCCGCAGACGCAGGTCTTGCCCATGCCGCGCGCGACGACGGCGGCGTGGCTGGTGCGGCCGCCCCGGCTGGTCAGCACCCCGCGAGCGGCGATCATGCCGTCGAGATCGTCGGCGCTGGTCTCACGCCGCACCAGGATCACGCCCCGCCCCGCGGCGGCATGGCGCATCGCCGTCGCGCTGTCGAAGACGACCTGGCCGCTGGCGGCCCCCGGCGATGCGTTCGTCCCGGTGGTCAGCAGCTCGGCCTCGGCGTCGCGGTCGAATCTGGGGAACATGAGCTGGGCGAGCTGCGCACCGGTGACCCGGCGCAGCGCCTCGTCCATGTCGATCAGACCCTCGTCGACGAGCTGCATGGCCACGGTGAACGCGGCTGCCGCGGTGCGCTTGCCCACCCGGGTCTGCAACATCCACAGCGTGCCGCGCTCGATGGTGAACTCGATGTCGCACAGGTCGAGATAGTGGCGCTCGAGCGTCGCCATGATCTCGAGCAACTGGTCGTAGGACGCCTTGTCGAACTCCTCCAGCCGGTGTAGCGGCAGCGTGTTGCGGATCCCGGCCACGACATCCTCGCCCTGCGCGTTGGGCAGGTAGTCCCCGTAGATGCCCTGCTCGCCCGAGCCGGGGTCTCGGGTGAAGGCCACCCCGGTGCCCGAGTCGGAGCCCAGGTTGCCGAAGACCATCGACACCACACTGACCGCGGTGCCGAGATCGGCGGGGATCCGCTCCTGGCGGCGGTAGGTGATCGCGCGCGGTGAGTTCCACGAGTCGAACACCGCGCGAACCGTCAGCTCGAGTTGCTCAGCGGGCTCCTGCGGGAAGTCCCTGCCCGCGTGCTCACGCACCACCCCCTTGTAGACCTCGACCATGCGGCGCATGTCCCCGGTGTCGAGATCGAGGTCGTCCGCGGTGCCGCTGTCACGCTTGACCTGTTCGAAGGCGTCGTCGAAGTGCTCGCCCGCGATGCCCAGCACGGTCTTGCCGAACATCTGGATCAGCCTGCGGTAAGAGTCGGCGGCGAAGCGGTCGTCACCCGAGACGCGGGCCAGGCCGTCGACGGAGTCGTCGTTGAGCCCGACGTTGAGCACGGTCTCCATCATCCCGGGCATCGAGGCAGCCGCCCCGGAGCGCACCGAGACCAGCAGCGGGTCGGCGGGGTCGCCGAGCCGCTTGCCCATCGCCTGCTGCAGCCCGTCGAGGTGCTCGGAGATCTCCCCCGCCAGCTTCGGTGGCTGCTCGCCGGACGCGAGGTATGCCCTGCAGGCCTCGGTCGTGATGGTGAACCCGGGAGGGACGGGTAGTCCCAGGTTCGACATCTCGGCCAGATTCGCGCCCTTGCTCCCGAGTAGCTCCTTGAGGTCCCGGTTGCCCTCGGCGAAGTCGTAGACGTACTTGGTCAACTGGTCCTCCCGGGGCCGGATCGCGTGGCGGATGCGCTCAGCCTAAGTCTGCCTCCGCGTTCCCCGCGTAGGCTGCGCGATCGGATAAGGAGGACCGTGCCCAGCAGCGCCACCCCGCCCGTGCCTCGCACGGCCCCATCCCGTGACCATCGGAGGCGACGCCACCGGCTGCTGCTCGCGCTCCTCACGCTGGCGTTGCTCGCTGCGGCCGCCCTGGTCCTGCCGGTGCCGAGCCCGTCCGAGATGCGCTCCTGGGCAGCCACGGCCGGGCCCGCGGGGGTCGCGCTCTTCGTGCTGGGCAATGCGCTCATCACGGTCGCACCGGTCCCCCGGACCGTGTTCACCCTCGCCGCCGGCCTGCTGTTCGGCCCGGTCGGCGGAGTCGGTGCGGCACTCGCGGCGACGACGATCAGCGCCGGGCTGGCCTTCGGGTTGGTCCGGGCGTTGGGCCGTGACCTGGTCGCGCCGCTGCTCGACCACGGCACGCTGCGCAGCATCGACGGGCGGTTGCGCCGCCGGGGCTGGCTCGCGGTCGCCTCGCTGCGGCTGATTCCGGTGGTGCCGTTCTCGGTGCTCAACTACTGCAGCGCGCTGTCGGCTATCCGGTGGCAGCACTACCTGGCAGGCACCGTGGGGGTGGTTCCCGGCACCATCGCGGTGGTGCTGCTCGGTGACGCCCTGACCGGTAGGACGTCACCGAGCCTGATCGCGGTCTCGGTGCTGTGCGCGACGATCGGCGTGGCGGGGCTGTTCGTGGACATGCGGACGCGGCTGCCCGCGCTACCGCACTGAGCACTGAATCAGGTCGTCCGCGGGATGCGCCGCCGCCCCGTCCATGAACTGGACACGGTGGGGCTCGGCGGTCCGGAGCACCCCGCTGGTGTCGAGCTCACGGACGCCAGGGGGCACGGGCCGTCAGCCTGACACCGCAGCCGCGACGGCCTTGCCCCACAGTTGCACGCCCGCGTCGATCTGCTCCGCGTTCACGACCAGCGGCGGGATCATCCGCACCACGTTGCCGTGTGCGCCGCAGGTCAGCAGCAGCAGACCGTCGGCAGCGGCCTGCTGCTGGGCGCGCTGCGCCGTCGCGGTGTCGGGCTTGCCCTCGGGGGTGGTGAACTCGTTGCCGACCATGAGTCCGAGTCCGCGCACGTCGGCGATCACCGGGTGGTCGGCGGCGACCTCACGCAGCCCGTCGGCCAGCCGGCGGCCCTGCTCGGCGGCATTGGCCACCAGATCCTCGTCGCGGATCACGTCGAGCGTGGCGAGCGCCGCGGCGCAGGCCACGGCGTTGCCGCCGTAGGTGCCGCCCTGCGATCCCGGCCAGGCCTTCGCCATGATCGCGGCGGGTGCCGCGATCGCCGACAGCGGGAACCCGCTGGCCAGCCCCTTGGCCGTGACCACGATGTCCGGGCGCACGCCGACGGCGTGCTCGAGGCCCCAGAACTTCCCGGTGCGCCCGAATCCGGTCTGCACCTCATCGGCGATCAGCAGGATGCCGTGGCGGTCGGCACGCTCTCGCAGCCCGGTCAGGAACGACGGCGGCGCGGGGACGTAGCCGCCCTCCCCCAGCACCGGTTCGACGAAGATCGCCGCGGTGTCGGCCGGGGAACTCACGGTCGTCAGCAGGTAGTCGAGCTCGCGCAGCGCGGACTCGACGGCCTGCTCCTCGCTGCAGCCCTGCCGGTAGGCGTACGGGAACGGCGCGACCGCCACCCCGGGCATCAGCGGCCCGTGCCCTGCGCGGAACTTGGTGCCGGCAGTCGTCAGCGCGGCCGCACCCATGGTGCGGCCGTGGAACGAGCCGGAGAACACGATCGCGTTCTGCCGCCCGGTGGCGTGCCGGGCCAGCCGCAGTGCGGCCTCTACCGCCTCGCTGCCGGAGTTGGCGTAGAACAGCGAGTCCAGCCCCTCCGGGAGCACCTCGCCGAGCCGCTCGGACAGGGTCAGCAGCGGCTCGTGCATCACGGTCGTGTACTGCCCGTGGATGAGGGTGCCCACCTGGCGCTGCGCGGCCTCGACCACCCGCGGGTGGCAGTGCCCGGTGCTGGTGACGCCGATCCCGGCGGTGAAATCGAGGTAGCGGCGGTCCTCGGTGTCGTAGAGGTACACCCCCTCGCCGCGCGCGGCGAGGATGGGGGTGGCCTGCTTGAGGACCGGGGACAGCTGGGCCATGACGCGCTCCCTCATCGAGGACGGGTACCGGTGGTGCCGGTTGTGGGTGCCTGTAAGATTGTCGACAATCCTACAGGCACGCAAGGGAAGAGGTCACACCGCCATGACCGACCGCGAGCAGGCCGTCGTCGACGCCGTTCCCACCGACCTGTTCATCGGTGGCCAGTGGCGGCCCGCCGCCGGGCAGCAGACCTTCGACGTCGAGGACCCCGCCACCGCCAAGACGCTGTGCGCGGTGGCCGACGCCTCACCGGAGGACGGCGTGGCCGCGCTGGATGCCGCCGTCGCCGCCCAGCGCAGCTGGGCGGATCATCCGCCGCGCGAGCGCGGCGAGATCCTGCGCCGCGCCTACCAGGTCATGATGGACCGTCAGGACGACCTGGCGCTGCTCATGACCCTGGAGATGGGCAAGCCGCTGGCCGAGTCCAAGGGCGAGATCGCCTACGCCGCGGAGTTCTTCCGCTGGTTCGCCGAGGAGGCCGTCCGCATCAGCGGCGGCTTCGCCACCGCACCGAGCGGGTCGGGCCGGTTCCTGGTCATGCGCCAGCCCGTCGGGCCCTGCCTGCTGATCACGCCGTGGAACTTCCCGGCCGCGATGGGCAGCCGCAAGATCGGCCCGGCGGTCGCCGCCGGATGCACGATGGTGATCAAGCCGGCCGGCCTGACCCCACTGTCGATGCTGGCGCTGGCCGACATCCTGCGCGAGTGCGGCCTTCCCGACGGGGTGCTCAACGTGGTGCCCACCTCGCGCTCCGGCCGCATGATGGAACCGCTGATCCGCGACGGCCGCGCGCGCAAGCTGTCGTTCACCGGTTCCACCGAGGTGGGGCGCACGCTTCTCGAGCAGTGCTCCGAGCACATCATGCGGACCTCGATGGAGCTCGGTGGCAACGCCCCGTTCCTCGTCTTCGCCGACGCCGATCTCGACGCCGCGATCGAGGGGGCGATGACCGCCAAGATGCGCAACATCGGGGAGGCGTGCACCGCCGCGAACCGCTTCTACGTCCACGCCGACGTCGCCGACGAGTTCTCCGCCCGGCTGGCCGAGCGCATGGGGGCGCTGCGGATCGGCCGCGGCACCGACGAGGGCGTGCAGGTGGGCCCGCTCATCGAGAGCAAGGCGCGGGACAAGGTGCAGCAGCTCGTCGACGACGCGGTCGGCCGCGGTGCGCGGGTGCTGGTCGGCGGCGAGGCCGTGGAAGGGCCCGGCCACTTCTACCGTCCGACCGTGCTGACCGGCGTGCCCACCGATGCCGAGATGGCCCAGGCCGAGATCTTCGGCCCGGTCGCGCCGATCACCACGTTCACCAACGAGGACGAGGCCCTCGCCGACGCCAACAACACCCCCTTGGGCCTGGTCAGCTACGTCTACACTCGCGACCTGCAGCGCTCGCTGCGGGTGTGCGAGCGGCTCGAGGCCGGCATGGTCGGGCTCAACCAGGGCCTGGTCTCCAACCCGGCGGCACCGTTCGGCGGCGTCAAGCACTCCGGGCTGGGTCGCGAGGGTGGCTCGGTCGGCATCGACGAGTTCCTCGAGACGAAGTACGTCGCCGTCGCGACGGGCTGACCCGCCGCCGTCGCGACGATCCAGCCCGGCTCAGCGTGCCAGGGCGACGCCGTCATGGTCACGACCGCGTCCCCCGAGGTCGTGCTCGATGCGGGCGACGGCGTCGTGCATGTGCTCCTCGAGCAGCGCCGTCAACCGGGACTCGTCGCCGTCACCGAGCGCCTCGAGCAGCACCCGGTGCTCGGCGACGAGGTCGGTGGGCTCCGGCCCGGTGTTCTGCAGCGCTGCCAGGCACATCCGGGTCTCGGCGAGCAACGTCTGCGCCATCCGCTGCAGTCGGGGGCTGCCCGACACCCGCACCAGGGTGGTGTGAAATGCCTCATCGGCGTCGGCCAGCGCCTCCGGTTCCCCCACCGCGGCCGCCGTGACGATGTCTCGCTGGGCGACGGTCAACGCCGCGACCGCACCGGCCCGGTCGCCGCGCAGCACCATCCGCGCCGCCGCCTGCTCCACCGCCAGCCGGGCGGCGTAGACGTCGCACACGTCGTCGAGGCCGAGGTCCACGACGAACAGGCCACGGTGGCGCTCGCTGCGCAGCAACCCTTCCTGGACCAGCCGCTGCATCGCCTCCCGCAGCGGGCCGCGGCTGACACCGAGCCGTGCGGCGAGGTCGACCTCGCCCAGCTGCGTGCCCGGCGGGAACGATCCACGAGTGATCGCCGACCGCAACCGGTCGGCGACGATGGCGGCGGTGGACTCCCGGCTGACCGGCTCCAGCGCCTCGGGCTCGGAACCGGTCACCGGAGCTCCTGCGCGAGCGCACGTGCGAACAGCGTGCCCAGTTCGCCCCGCTGCAGGTCGGCGCCGGCCAGCCGCAGGCCCTGCCAGATGCTGACCTGGTTGGCGGACAGCACCGGCTTGCCCACCCGGCGCTCCAGGTCGCCGAGCAAGCCGACGGTGTGCAGCGCGGTGTCCGGCATCAGCAGCACATCGGCGTCGGGGTGGTCGTTGGCCTCGGCGAAGTCGAGCACGTCGTCGCGGCCGAGGCTGCCGACCTCGGCGGCGGTGACGATGCCACGGCTCGACAGCCGCACCACGTCGATATCGGCGTGCGCCAGGAACTCGACGAACCGCTCCGCGACCTCACCCGGGTAGGTGGCGGCGACCGAGACCCGCCGCGCTCCCAGCGCCGCCGCGGCATCCGTGAACGCGAACGACGTACTCGACGCCGGGACCCCGGCGGCCCGCCGCAGCGCCGCCACCTGCTGCGTCGCGCCATGCCAGCCGAAGACGAAGCTCCCGCTGGTGCAGGCCCACACGATCGAGTCGAGGCGGGGCAGCCGGGCGGCCCCCGCTGCGAGTACGTCGTCGCCACCGATGTCGAGCAGCGCGTCCAGCCGGTGCGCGTCCTCGCGCATCTCGGTGTGCACCAGCGCGAGGCGCACATCGGGGCCGAGCAGCCGCTGCGCGGTCGGGTAGTCGTCCTCGGCACTGTGGCCCGGGTACAGGATGCCGACGGTCTTCGGCTCGTTCATTGTCGACAATCCTACAAGAGGACGGCCCACCGAGCCGAGGTTGGCAGCGGTTGCGAGCCGGTGCAGTCGGGGTCGGCTGTACTGGGAGAGTGACCAACTCACGCGGCCGCGGGTCTGCTCGCCTCCACGAGGCACTGCCCGGCGCCCATCGCCTCGCGGCCCATGGCCCGCAGCGCCGCCCACATGGTGACCTGGTTGGCGGTGAGCACGGGCTTGCCCAGCGCCCGTTCGAGGGGCTCGATGATGTCGTAGGTCGGCAGGTTCGTGCAGCTGATGAACATCGCGTCGGCGTCGTTGCGGTCGACTGCACCCACGATGTCGACGACCTCGGCGTAGGACACCCGCCAGATGTGGGACAGCAGCCCGAGCCCGACCGCCGACACCGTCTCGATACCGCGCTCGTCGAGGTAGCAGATCAGTCGCTTGGTGACCGGTTCGATGTAGGGGGTCGCGATGGCCAGCCTGCGGACGCCGAGCAGGTGCAGCGCCTCGGTCAGCGCCCCGGACGTGGTGACGGCGGCCGGTGCGCCGGCAGCACGCATGGTCTGCACCAGGGCACGCTCGCCGGCGACGCCGTCGATGAAGCTGCCACTGGTACACGCATAGGTCACCACCAGTGGTTCGGGGGTGAGCACGTCACGACTGGCCCGGTAGACTGCGTCCACGTCGGCGATGGCCGAGGCCATCTCCACGGTCATCGGCACCGGGACGTAGGGCAGCCTCGTCAGGTACAGCGAGACGTCGTCGGGCGCCCAGCGCCACAGCTCCCGATCGAGCGCGAAGTCGAAGGGGGCGATCATGCCGATGCCGTGCTGCTTGAGCAGGGTCGGCCCGGCGAAGCCCCCGAGCAGGTCGGCGGGCATTCTCGTCCGCCGATCAGCTGGTGTTCCGCTGGTACACCAGCCGCTCACCGATGCTGCCCGACCGCCAGACGTCGTGGCATGCCTCGGCCATGTCGGCGAGGCCCTCGACGATGGTGCCGTACACGTTGCCCGGCACCCAGCCGACGTCGCCGTTGAGCAGCAGGTTGTTGCGGCCGTAGAAGATCGCGAGGTCGATGACGCCCGGCAGCTCGGAGACCCCCACGTCCTCCTTGAAGGAACGGTCGAGCATGCCGCCCGGGAAGTCGAAGAACACCACGTCGCCCGGTATCGGCGTCACCGTGGGGTTCTCCTGGCCGACGACGAGTTCCGTGAAGCGGGGCACCATCGCGTAGACCTCGTTGCGCGCGTACTTGGCGTGCTGCGCCGGCCCCTCGAGCGGCAGCGCCTGCCATACCGCCTCGCAGGTACGCGGGGCGTCCTTGTCCAGTAGCTCTGCCACGCAGCTGACCCCGCGCTTGGCCAGCGTGATGCTCAGGAACCTCGGCATTCAGCAACCCCTATGGGCTCGGGTGTGTCGGAGCTGTCGGGCGTGCGGCACTCACGCACCCGGAGCCCCATGGCCCGCAGAGCGCTTTGGGGACCCTTCAACCCGGTTCGCAGTTCGGGTGACGGCCTTACAGCACTACTGTCGATTGTGCTCTCGCGCGAACTGCGACCGTCGCGGATTGTTGACAATCATACGAGGCGTTCCTAGCGTGTCAACCTCGCCCGGCTTGTTGCCCTGCTCTCACCCGAGGTCCGTCCGATTGTCCGTTTCCCCAGTTCACAATGCTGGCTCGATCGTCGCGGTGCTGCACTCCGGCGATCTTCCCACCGGCCTCGAGGAGATCACCTCTCCAGCGACGCTACGTACCGTGACCGCCGACGAGCTTTCCTCGGCACTACCGGGCGCCGACGTCCTGCTCGTCTGGGACTTCCTGTCCGACGCCGTCCGCCCGGCCTGGCCGGCCGCCGACGCGCTCCGATGGGTGCACACCGCCAGCGCCGGGGTCGACCGCGTGGCGTTCCCGGAACTGCTGGAGTCCGAGGTCGTGCTCACCAACTCGCGCGGCGTGTTCGATGTGCCGATGGCCGAGTACGTGCTCGGGCTGGTGCTCGCGTTCGCCAAGGACCTGCCGGGAACGCTGCGGCGCCAGGACCGGCGACGCTGGGAGCACCGCGAGACCGAACGTGTCGCCGGGCGCAGCGCCGTCGTCGTCGGCAGCGGGCCGATCGGGCGGGCCGTCGGGCGGGTGCTGGCCGCCGCCGGGCTACGGGTGGAGCTCGTCGGGCGGGTCGAGCGTGACGGCGACCCCGAGTTCGGCACCGTGCACGCCGCGGGCGCGCTCGACGGGCTGCTTCCCGTAGCCGACTTTCTCGTACTCGCCGCGCCGCTGACCGAGCAGACCCGTGGCATGATCGACGCCGCCGCGCTGGCCCGCATGAAGCCCACCGCGCGGCTGATCAACGTCAGCCGCGGCCCGCTGGTGGTCACCGAGGACCTGATCGCCGCGCTGGCCGACGGCAGGCTGGCCGGCGCGGCACTCGACGTGTTCGAGTCCGAACCGCTCGCGGAGAGCTCCCCGCTGTGGGAGCTTGCCGGGGTGATCGTCTCGCCACACATGTCCGGCGACGTGCTGGGCTGGCGCGACGAGCTGGCCGCACTGTTCGCCGACAACCTCGACCGGTACCGCTCCGGCCGTCCGCTGCGCAACGTCGTGGACAAGGCCCGCGGCTACGTCACCACGGATTCAGCCACCCCGGATTCAGTCACCACGGATTCAGTCACCACGGAGACAGCCACCCCGGACTCTGGGAGCACCGCGTGACCACCCCCGCCGATCTCACCGCCACCGAGCTGCTCGCCGCCTACCGCGCGGGTGAGCTGTCCCCGGTCGAGGCCACCCGCGACGTACTCGAGCGCATCGAGCGCCTCGACCCCGAGGTCAACGCGTTCTGCCTGGTCGATGCCGACCGTGCGCTGCACGCGGCGACGGAGTCCGAGCGGCGCTGGCAGGCCGGTGAGCCTGCCGGTCTCGTCGACGGCGTGCCCACGTCCATCAAGGACATCTTCCTGACCGCGGGCTGGCCGACGCTGCGCGGCTCGAAGACCATCTCGCCCGACCAGGAGTGGACGACCGACGGGCCACCGGTGGCGCGGCTGCGCGAGCACGGCGCGGTGCTCGTCGGCAAGACCACCACACCCGAGCTGGCCTGGAAGGCCGTCACCGACAGCCCGCTGACCGGGGTCACCGGCAATCCGTGGGACACCGGGCGCACCCCCGGCGGTTCGAGTGGGGGCAGTGCGACCGCGGTGGGGCTCGGGATGGGGCCGCTGTCGATGGGTACCGACGGCGGCGGCTCGGTGCGCATCCCCGCCTCGTTCACCGGCACGGTCGCCCTGAAGCCGACCTACGGGCTGATCCCGCACTGGCCCGCGAGCCCCTACGGCACGCTGGCGCACGCCGGACCGATGACCCGCACGGTCTCCGACACCGCATTGCTGCTCGATGCGGTGTGTGGTTTCGACAGCAGGGACTGGTCGGCGCTGGCGGCGCCGTCGGGCTCCTTCTCCGGAGCCGCGCTCGAGTCGGGCGTGCTCGGGTTGCGGGTCGCCGTCAGCACCACCCTCGGCTACGTCGACACCGACCCCGAGATCGTCGCCGCGGTCGAGACGGCGGCCGAGGTCCTCGCCGATCTGGGCGCCGAGGTGCAGTTCGCCGACCCGGGCTTCGTGGACCCGGTCGAGGACTTCAACGTGCTCTGGAACTCGGGTGCGGCCAAGACCGTCGAGCACCTCGACACGCAGTCCCGAGCACTGCTCGACGCGGGCCTGGCGACGATCGTCGCGCACGGCGAGCGCTACACCGCGCTGGACTATCTCACCGCCACGGCCACCCGGATGACGATGGGCACCACGATGGGGGCCTTCCACGAGCGCTACGACCTGTTACTGACTCCCACGATGCCCATCACCGCGTTCGCTGCGGGTCACGACGCGCCCGAGGGCTGGCACTCGCCGGCGTGGACGAGCTGGGCGCAGTTCAGCTACCCGTTCAACATGACCCAGCAGCCCGCCGCATCGGTTCCCTGCGGCTGGTCGGTCACCGGGCTGCCCATCGGGTTGCAGGTGATCGGCCCGCGGCACTCCGACGCGCGGGTGCTCGCGGCCTGCGCCGCGTTCGAGCGAACCCGGCCATGGGCGGACCGCCGCCCGCCGCTGCTCGACCTCTGACAGTCACCCCGCGCCGCGAAGGCGGCCTTCGCAGGATCGGCTGAGGCGTAAGGCCCCTTCGCGGCATCGCAGCCCGCCTCGCGAGATCCGGCGATTTGTCGCATACAATTGGCAACAACAATCAGCGCGCACTACTGTGACGGGTGGTCTCCGTCCGGCGGTAGCGAGGAGGGTTGCGATGAGCGGGGCTTCCATCGCGATGCACATGAGCGACGGCATCGTCGATGCACCCACCTCGGCGGTCTTCGGCCTGATCGCCGCCGGCGGGCTCGGCTACGCGCTGGTCCGTGCCCGCGCGCAGCTCGACGAGCGCACCGCCCCGATGGCAGGCTTGGTCGCCGCGTTCGTCTTCGCCTTGCAGATGATCAATTTCCCGATCCTGCCCGGCGTCAGCGGCCATCTTCTCGGCGGGGCACTGGCCGCGATCCTCGTCGGGCCGTGGCTCGGCAGCGTCTGCGTCGGGATCGTATTGATCGTGCAGGCGCTGCTGTTCGCCGACGGCGGGCTCACCGCGCTGGGCACCAACATCACGAACATGGCGATCATCGGTACCGCCGTCGGGTTCGGCGTTGCCCTGGCGCTGCGCCCGCTGGCCGCCCGGGGCCGACGGTGGCTGGTGGCAGTCGCGTTCGTCTCGGCCTTCGTCAACACGGTGGTCGCGTCACTCGGGTTCGTGCTGCAGTACGCGATCGGGGGCGCGGGCGGCGCCTCCCTCGGCGCCGTGGCCGTCAGCATGGTCGGCCTCCACGCCCTGATCGGGATCGGCGAGGGAATCATCACCGCGCTCACCGTCGGTGCGGTCGCCTCGGCGCGGCCCGACCTGGTGTACCTGCTGCGCGGCAAGGCGCCGCGGCCACGCACCGCACCTGCCCCGCAGGTCAGCCCGGAGGGGAGTGCGTCGTGACGACCTCAGCGCACCCGCGGCGCCGCCCACTGCTCTTGTTCGCCGGGTTCGGCGTGGTCGCCCTGCTGATCGCCGGGCTGCTGTCCTACTTCGCCTACCCACACCCGGACGGGCTGGACACCGTCATCCTGCAGGGCTGCACCGAGGTCACCGGTGGTGAGCAGCTCTCCGGCGACTGCATCGCACAGCGTGCCGACGACCACGCGCTGGCCGACAGCCCGCTGGCCGACTACACCGTCCGCGGCGACGAAGGGCTGCTCGGGGTGTCGGGCGTCGTCGGGGTGCTGGTGACGCTGGTGGTCGCCGGCGGACTGTTCTGGCTGCTGCGCCCGCGCCGGGCTGATCGATCCCGCGACGGCGACACGGGCTGAGCGCCGCCGATGGGCGCGGGCCATGCTCACCCGCTGCACCTGCCGGGGACCTCGCCGGTGCACCGTCTGGCGCCGCAGGTCAAGGTGCTCACCGCGTTCCTCGTGGTGTGCTGCGTGGTCGCCACTCCCCGGGAGGCCTTCGGGACTTTCGGCGGTTACCTCGTGCTGCTGGCCGCGGTGTGGGCCGTCGCTGCGATCCCGCCGGGGTGGATCGGACGCCGCGCACTGATCGAGCTGCCCTTCGTGGTGCTCGCGGTGCTGCTACCGTTCGCCCAGGGTGGCGAGCGCCTCGATGTGGCGGGCCTGTCGCTGTCGATCGACGGCTTGCTGGCCGGCTGGAACATCATCGTCAAGGGAACCCTCGGCGTGCTGACATCGCTCACACTCGCGGCGACCACCTCGCCGCGCGACCTGCTGCTCGGACTGCAGCGGCTGCGGGTGCCCGCCACGATCACCACCATCGCGACCCTGATGCTGCGCTACGTCGAGGTCATCATCGGTGAGGCCCGCCGGATGCGCATCGCACGGATCTCCCGCGGGCACGACCCGCGCCTGCTGTGGCAGGCCGGCGCCGTCGCGCGCAGCGTGGGCAGCCTGTTCCTGCGGTCGTACGAGCGGGGTGAGCGGGTACACCTGGCGATGCTGGCCCGCGGCTTCACCGGCGCGATGCCGGTGCTGGCCGAGGCGCCCGTGACGAGGCGGGAGTGGGCGCTGGGCCTGCTACCGGTCGGCATCGCGCTCGCGCTCGTCGTCGGCGCGTGGTGGGCCGCGTGAGCACGCCGTCGCTGCACGTCTCCGGGCTGACCTTCAGCTACCCGGACGGCAGCCGCGCCCTCGACGGCATCGACCTCGCGGTCGCACCGGGCGAGCGGGTGGCGCTGCTCGGGCCCAACGGTGCCGGCAAGACCACCCTGGTACTGCAGCTCAACGGTGTACTGCGCGCCACCTCGGGCGAGGTCGAGATCGGCGGGCTGGCGGTAGGCAGCCAGACCCTGCGAGAGATCCGTCGCCGGGTCGGCATCGTGTTCCAGGACCCCGACGACCAGCTGTTCATGCCGACGGTCGCCGAGGACGTCGCCTTCGGCCCGGCGAACTTCGGGCTGCGCGGCCCCGACCTCGACGCCCGGGCGCACGCCGCGCTGGCCACCGTGGACATGACCGATCACGCCGACTGTTCACCGATGCACCTGTCCTACGGCCAACGCCGCCGGGTGGCGCTGGCGACCGTGCTGGCCTGCGACCCCGAGGTGCTGGTGCTCGACGAGCCGTCCTCGAACCTCGATCCGGTCGCGCGCCGGGAGCTCGCCGACGTGTTGCTGCGGCTGGAGCGCACCATGCTCATGGTCACCCACGACCTGCCCTACGCGCTGCAGCTGTGCCCGCGCAGCATCGTGCTCGACCGCGGCCAGGTGGTCGCCGACGGGCCGACCCGGGAGCTGCTCAGCGACGGCGACCTGCTGGCCCGGCACCGGCTGGAACTGCCGTACGGCTTCACGCTCGCGGTGGACTGACGCAGTACGGCCGCCGAGCCGCGAGCTCGGACGAACCGCGGCCGCGTCAGCCGTCGCGGCCCTGCGGCGGCTCGGGCTCGACCGGCTCCGGTCGCCCGCCGTCCGCGGGGGTCGCCGGTGCCGCCGCACCGGGACCGGCGTCCAGGGCCGTGCCGGACCCGCCACCGCCACCACCGGAGCCGGAGCCGAGCGAGGCCCTGCCCGTGTTCAACGCGGTGGGCACCTCCTTGCGGGCGACCTGCTCGGCCGCGCGG
>WHSY01000085.1:21328-21802 GCA_009379815.1 Pseudonocardiaceae bacterium | reverse complement strand
GCATCACGACAGCGGTCTCCTCGGATCTCCTCGATCGGCATGTCGGGGCGACAATGCGGGGCGCGGCCTCTGCGAGGCTATCCCGTTCGCGGCCCGCTGCGCGCCTTCCCCGGTTCCGCCGCTCCGAGGCCGTGTGGCCGGGCCAGCCGCGCCACCCTGGAGACGAGGTCACGCCGGTAGAATGGGGTTGCAGGCACCGCCGGAGTAGGCCGGAGTAGAGCCGCTCGTAGCGTGGCACTTGCTGAAACCACGAGCACATCCGACATTGACGAGCAGGCGATCCGAGGCCTCGTGTCGCAGGCCCCGGAACCGCAGAACGACCCCGAACGCACTGCTGGCACTCCACACCATGGGGCGTGACCGGCGTCCCCGCTCCGCGAGCTCCACTCCACCTTCGAGCTGATGGACGTCCGCTTCGCGACCCCGGACGTCGCCATCGTGGCCGATACATCGCATGGATGGCGCCGACACTCC
>WHSY01000085.1:427-21318 GCA_009379815.1 Pseudonocardiaceae bacterium | reverse complement strand
GACACTGCTCACCGCCGGGTCGTCGAGCAGCACGGCGGACACGTGATGGAACGCCGCCGTCACCCGGGATTCCGGCAACAGCGACTCGGCCTGCTGCGCGGCACTGCCCTCGGGCACCGCCAGCGCGGCGGGGCCACGGGAGTCGAAGGCGAGCGCGTTGACGCAGTCGATGACGATCTTTCCGGCCAGCGGGTCACGCAGCGGCTCCAGCAGGGCGGCATGGCCGTCATAGGGCACCGCCACCAGCACGACATCCGCGGCCGCGGCGCAGGCGGCGTTGTCCGCACCGCGCGGCAGGTCCGAACCGGAGCGCTCGGCGAGCTCGGCCGCGGCCTTGTCGGCGCGTTCCGCGTCCCGCGAGCCGATCACCACCGGCAGCCCGGCGACGGCCCACCGGTATGCGAGGCCGCGGCCTTGCGGGCCGGTGCCGCCGAGCACACCGACGGTGAGCGAGGACAGGTCGGGCTGGGTCACGCGGTCTCCTCCGTTGCGGCTCGTGAGTGGCGAGACGAGTCGGGACTCGTATCGCCACTCACAGGTAGTCAGGCGGTCTCGAACGCGACGGTACGGCGCGCCGGGTCCGACTCGACGAGCCGGACGGGGACGCGCCCGCCCCTCACCCGTCGCCGGGCTGCTGCGGGGATCGCGGGATGGGATCGAGGCAGGACACCAGCACCTCGTGCGACTCCGGGTCGGCGACCACACTGCCGTCACGTTCCCGGTACACCAGCTCTCCGGTTGCGTCGATCTCGACGACGTAGCCCGCCTCGGCGAGCTGCCCCTCGTCGAGGTTCACCAGCCGCTCGGTGCGGCTGGGCAGCACGCGGTACACCGGCCACGGAAGGGTGCCGTACACCTCGTCCAGCTCACCCAGCAGGCGGGCCATCTGCTGCTGCCACGGCAGCGGCATGGACTCGACCAGCGAGCGGGGAAGCACCACGTAGCCGGCGTCGTCGCTGATCAAGCCGGAGCGCTGTGCCGCGAGATGGTCCTGCAGCGGTGTCGCCGAAGCCGGCGGACCGGCCGGGCGCGGAATGGGATCCGACGAGTACACGCGTCCACCTCCGGGTCTGCTCGGCTATCGGCCATCGGACACGTCTCACCCCGCCCGCTCGTAGCCGGAGACCCGCCACCCGGCCGGGGTCGACACCAGGGACAGCCGCAGTACGAGGGCGGAGGTGGGCACATCGACCTCGACGGCGTCCTCGGACGCCGAGACCGTGCGGGGCGGCCCCGCCACCCTCGCATCCGGCACGTTGGCGGGATCGACCGTTCGCAGCTCGGGGACCAGCTCGGTGAGGCTGTGGGGCCGCAACTGCTCGACCCACTGCTCGGAGGTCATGCCCTCCGGGGTCGTCAGGTACGCGCGGGCCCAGCCGTCCGCGACGGACAGCGCCTCCGGCGTCGCCTCCCGCGCGAACTGGTTGAGCGAGGGGGCCGCGGCTCCGGGTACCGACGAGCGCGACGCCGGGTCGAACGGGTTCGCCCGCTCCGTGCTCGGCGCGGTGGCCGTCGTGCTGGATCCGGAGCCCCCGGGCAGCGCGGTGGCGATCCCGACGCCGACGGCCGCGAGCACGACCAGAGCCGCCACGAGGTGCCATGGCGAACGCAGCGGCCAGCCCCACAGGGTGCGGTAGACCGCGGCCCGGCCGCGGTGGGTCCTGATCGGCATGCCGCCCTCCCCCCGCTCAGCCCAGCACCGTGCGACTGCCGCCGCCGTCACCGTGGTCACCGACCACAAGCCCCCGGGAGGGGCGGTAGACGACCCACACGGGTCGCCCGGCGACGACCTCGAGCTCGGCGGACCGCGGCCGCCCGGTAGCTCGGTGCGACGTGCGGGAGGGCACCAGCAAGGCGTCCTCGTCGCTGCGGTCCCAGCGGGACTCGGCCACCGGCACCGTGTCCGTGACGCGGCTGGCCCGCGTACCCTCCGTCGAGCTGAACCCGGTGGGCAACGCGGGGACGCCGGCACCGTCGCGGCCGGCACGGGCAGGCAGCGCCGCGGCACCCGACCGGTGCCTGCGCCGCAGCGCCTCCGGTGCGCCGCCGCCACCACCACCGTCGAGCCGCTCGGCCACGGCGACCACCGCTCCACCGGCCTCCGGGCGGATGCGGCCCGGCCCGCCGCGGGGCGGCATCGCCGGGTCCGGGTCGGTCTCGCGCGCCTCGTCCCAGAACCGGTCGGTCGCGGTGGGCTCGGACCGGCGTCGTCGTAGCCGGGACAGCACGCCGGGTGGTGCGGACGGCAGCGCTCCCCCGACGGCGCCGACCGACAGTTCGACCATCTGCCACATCCGACGGACCGGGCGGGCGATCATCAACATCACCAGCGTCACGAGGCCGGCCAGCAGCATCTGGGCCAGGACCGACAGCCCCCGCGCCGGGTCGAACACCCACACCATCACCAGGGTGTGCAGCGCGGCCAGCGCGGAGATGACGATGACGTTGAGCAACGCGGCGCCCACCGCGCGCCCGACCCCGCGTAACAGCTCGTGGTAGAGGATCGCGATCAGACCGATCACCGGGCCGACCAGGATCACGACCCGCAGCAGCACCTGCGCGAGCAGCAACGTGGCCTGGGCGAGCAGCTGGAACAGCGCGAACATCGCCGCCTGCAGCGTCGCCAGGAAGCCGGTCCCGATACGGCTGCCGTCGACGCCCTGGAAGTAGCCGTAGGCGCTGCCGGTGCGCTCGGCGATGTCCTCGTACTCCTGCTTCTTGCGGTCCGCGACGCCGGAGTCGGGGTCGTCGGCACCGTTGGCGATCTCCTGCTTGGTGTAGGCCTGCGCCCGGACGAGGTCGCGGCCGAGCTCGGCGGCCTGCGGGCTGTCGGGCGAGCCGAACTCCCCGCGCAGCCAGTTGCGGTAGACGATCTGCTGGTGCAGCAGGGTCGGCAGCGCGTCGCGCGCCTCGATGCCGACCTCGTCGAGGAACCCGGTGCGGATCTGCTCGCTGCCCTCGACGAGCACCTCGTCGAGGACCTGGGTGTAGAGCAGCGGGGTGAGGTAGGTCGCGGCGGCCAGCCAGATACCGGCCAGCGCCCAGGTCGCGCGCTTGCCCACGGTCGCCAGGTCACCGCGCCAGATATGGCGGAACAGCACGATCGCCAGCAGGATGGCGACCAGGCCGAACCACGGGGCGTAGACGCTGTCGTAGAGCGCGACGGTGCCCGAGACGATGAGGTCGTCGAGCGGGGCGAGCAGGCCGTCGTCGGCGAGCGCGTAGTGCAGTCCGTTGGTCGCTCCGACGATCACTTTGGCCACGTTGAACAGCTGGTTGCCGGTCCAGGTCCCGATCACCGCGTCGGGGTCACGGATGCCCGCAGGTCCGCAGCCCAGGTCGTAGGTGTGCCACACCAACCCGGCGTAGCCGACCTCGGCGTAGACGCTGCCCTGCCGTCCCTGCCCGATCGGGGTGGGGTCGAGGGCCCCGACCATCCCCGATCCGGGTCGTTCCGGGTTGGGTGCCTCCTTGCAGTCGCCGAACGGATTCTGCGCCAGGGCGGGCGCCGCCATGAGAGCTTGCGCGCCCAGTAGTGCCCCGACCAGCAGCAGCAGCACCCGCCGCCGCCCCCGCAGCGCGCCACGAAGGAGGGTTGTCATGCGGCGTCTTCTCGACCCGAGGACCCGCGGGCCTTGGCCGCCGCGTCCGGCGATGGCTCGAGCCCGAGCTCGGCGTCCGCGGCGGCCTCGAACGCGGTGTCGGTGTCGCCGTCCGCGCTGCCGCGGTCCAGCGCGGCCTGGTCGGGTCGAGCGGGGTCGGGAACGGTCACCGGCGGCAGCTCCCCGGCGGGCTCCGCGTGCTCGCGGCGCTGCGCGTCGGGGGTGGTGTCCAGCGAAGCGGCGACGTGCTCGAGGTGCTGCCCGGAGAAGTCGATCCGGATGCGCTCCACACCCCCGGCACCGTCCCCGAAGATGAACTGGCGCGGCGCGCGGTCGCGCTCGGTGGCCGTGCGTGTCCCGCCGGGGCGGCGGCCCAGCGACGACACGACCTGCTCGTAGCCCGAGCCGACCGGCACCTTGAGCAGCCGCAGCGCGTCGGCCTGGGCGTCGTCGTCGTCGAGCCGCCCGACGAACACCGAGTCCAGCAACGACACGAAGCCCTGGATCTTGAGAAAGTCCGCGGGGATCTGCGAGGACAGCATCACCCGGACGTTCCACTTGCGGGAGTCGCGGGCGAATCGGTTCATCAGCACCCGCCCGGTCGGCACCTCGGACAGGAAGAACGCCTCGTCGATCCAGACGCCCTTGCGCTGGTCGCGGGGTCGCTCGTAGATGGAGCGCTGGGTCAGCCACGCCGCGAGGTTGAGCAACTCGACGCCCAGCGCCTCGGCATCGGTCCAGTATTCACGCCCCACCCCGTCCTTGGGCATCGTCAGCCCGGCCATCGTCAGCACGGTCAGCCGGTCGTCGCGCACCTCGGTGTAGGGGTCTTCGCCCGACTCGGGGATCAGCAGCGACATCCGCTCGCGCATCTCGTCGAGGAAGTCGGCGACCACGACGGCGTGCTCGTGGTGCTCGGAGGCGTCACGGCGCAGCGCGTCGAACACCTGCCCGGGGTCGGCGTCGGGACGCCCGCCCACCGCGCGGACCGCGCGGAGCAGCACGATGCGGGTCTGCGCCATCCTGGCCACCTCGTAGGGCAGCAGCCCGCTGAGCACGTCGAGCACCAGCCGCCGCCGGGTCGCCGCGGTCAGCGCCTTCTCCCGCCGCCAGGCCCGCTCCGGGTCGGGCTCGTCGAGGTAGTGCGCCAGTTCCGGTTCGGCGACCACCCGGTACGGGTTGAGGATGCCGGGCTGGGCGTTGAGCAGGTTGATCGGCCGCGCGTACGGGCGCAGCTCCGGTAGCTCGCACAGCTTCGCCAGCGGGCCCGACGGGTCGAGCAGCGTCCAATACGCCCCGGAGCGCAGCGTCTTGTAGACCAACCCGCCACCCAGAAATGAGTTATGCGTCGGAACGCACGCCGCACCGGCCAAGTAAAGTTGATCGGCGTTGTCCACCTGTACGCACCGGACCGGTACCGATTCCACCGGAATGACATCTGTTATGTAGCGGAATGCATTGGTCGACCGAGCGCTCGGGTTGAGACGAGCGAGTTTACGGGGGAGGCGAAAAACCTTGTCCGAGGTAGTGAAGGCAACTGTGTACGCTATCGAGGTGTGAGGATGCCTGCCCTTGCACGGCTTGGTGCGCAGACTCGCCTTGTACCCGAGGCTCAGGATCAGTTCGCGGGTGTCACGAGCAAGCTGCTCGTTGGTCACACTGAACTGAATCCCACCTCTGCTGGTGCAGTACCCAGCTGTATCGAGCAAACCAGCCAGTAGAGCACGCCGCTGCGGCTCGGACGCTCGCAAGTAACTCACAGGAATGTGCTTGTTACTCAATAGCGCCATACTTCGCAATGTCTTCTGGAGGTTACCCGGCAAACCGTAGTCGTTTTGCGATGCGCGGTACCTACACTCCTGACCAGTCGCTTCGATCGCAGCGACAACCTCCGGGTCGAATGTAGTGATCGCGGCCCGACAGGCGGTGCCATCGCCTAGCCACGCTCCCAGTACATAAGGCTCGACCGGAAGATCCGTCTCCGGAAGGTCGAATGCACTGGCCACCGGAACTGCATGATTATTCTGCTGACCGGATCTGATGGATGTGAGGATTTCCTCAGTAGTATGCACCGTAGGGACTTGATTGGGAACCAGTGAAATCTGGCCGCAGCCGCATTCGCACAGCCCAGCCACGGGAGCCTGACGAGGCTCCGCATCGGCGGCATGCGCTGACCGTTGGGCGAGACGATCCTGAGCCTTCCAATCCTTCCTGGTCCTTGTGAGCCACTGATGCTGCGCATCCGCTCGGATGACCGAGCCGTCAGAGAAGACCACGTCATAACATTGACGGTCGTGCATGACATCAGTAGCAGCGACCACTCGAGTCGGCTTGCCGTCCATGCCCAACAGATAGTCACCGACTTCGATGTCACCCATCGACGTCCACCCAGACGGCGTCGGCAGCGGCGTGTCCAATGCGAGAGCCTTCCCCCCTCCCAAACCGGCCACCATCGCGGTCAGGCCCGAGGAGTCCCGGATCTCCTGGGCCATCCACGGGTCCCAGGCCACCGGGCGGCGGGTGGCGGTGCACGTCTCGCCGAGCAGGACGCCGCGGCGGTCGCCGACCTCGGCGGTCGCGGTGGGCACGGCGCTCGCCGCCCAGACGACGGAACCGCGCCGCAGGTACGCGCCCGACGACAGCGGCTCGCCGGGGATGAACTCCCGCGCCAGCGCGTACTGCGCCTCGGGGTGCTCGATGGCGATCTTCGGCTTGTAGAGGTCGAGCAGCTGCTGGGCCAGCCGTAGCGCCTCGCGGTCGTCCGGGCCGGACACAGCCAGCCGCCACCAGGAGCGCACCCGCGTCGCGAGCGCGGTGAAGCCCGACGTCATCTCGTCGTCGATCTCCAGGACCCGTGACGCCTGCCGGGACAGCGACTGGGGCGGCTCGAGCTCGTGCTCGTCGGTGTAGTGGCGCACCTGCGAGCGCACCTTGTTCATCTGGCGCTGCAGCTCGCCGCCCACCTCCTCGGGGCGGCGCACGTAGATCCGTGCCGACCACTCGACCGACGCCGGTAGCCGGTCGGCACGCTGCATCCACGGATCGTCGACCTCGGGGATCGCCAGCCCGTGCATCTGACCGACCGTGAGTACCGCGACGTGACGGCAGACGCCGGCGTTGGACCCGGTCCGGCCGCGGACGGTGAGCGTCGGCGCGTAGGGCTCGGCGTGGAAGTCCGCCGCGTCGGTGAAGCTGGCCAGGTCCTCCGGCTCCCAGGTCGACGAGGGGACCGCCGGCAGGTTGCGCGGGGCGGGCAGCCCCAGCGAGCACGAGCGGTGCATCAGCCAGGACATCTCCTCGGCGGTCACCGGCCGGCCTTCGAGCCCGGAGGCGCCGATCACCCCGTCGAGATGCTCGACCTCGGCGTCGAGCGCGACGAGCTCGGCGTCGATCGCGCCGGGAAACACCCGGCGCAGCACCGGGGCGGCCCGCTCGACGGCTCGGTCCACCAGGGTGCGGGTCTGGACCTGCACCCCGAGGTAGACCTCCTTCTCGGCCATGGAGCGGCCCAGCAGCTGCTGCTGCTCGCCGACCATGAAGTCGTCGAACGACAGCGCACCGGGAGAGTCGGGCAGCCGACCGAGCGCGTTGCGCACGTGCGCCTCGGCCCACATCCGGATCGGGTAGGGCCGCGCGGTGACCCGCAGGTGCATCCACCGGCCCTGCATATCGGCGTACTGCCCGGCGATCGCGTGGATCAGATCCTGGCGCTGCGAGTCCGACCGAAACGACCAGCGCTGCGGAGCCAGCCGGTACCAGGCGAACACCTCGTGCCCGGTGCGCACCACGTGCCCGTCGATGGAGCGCAGCGCGATCGATGGGGTGTAGCCGGGCGCCGCCGACTCGCCGGGCAGCGTGTGGCCGCGACGGTCCGAACCGGTCCGGGTCCTGGAGTGGTGGTTGGTGTGCGGGGGAAGCTGCTCGTGCTTGTCGCCGTCACGGTGACGTCGAGACCCGAACACCGGAACCCTCCTTCCTCGTCCTGCGGTGGCCCGCGGTCGCGGGGTCCGGCCGTGGACGGCTCCGCTGCACCCGCACCCTGGCCGCTGTCGCCGCGCCCCCGACCCCCTTGCTGCGCTCGCGGGGTGTCGTCAGCTCGTGCGCCCACATCGCCGCGACCGCCGACAGTGGCCGCTCGGTGCTGATACGCGAGCAGATCAGCCGGGTCAGCACGATCGCGATGACCAGCCCCCAAGCCGTGGAGAAGAACCCGAACCCGATACCGAGCTGCCGTTCGACGCTCAGCACGAGAAGCAGGACGAGCATGCCCACGCCCCAGGCGACGTAGCGCGCGCGCCACGGGAACGTCGCCTTCGGCGGGCCGAGCCAGACCGCGTCGACCCGGTAGACATCGTCATCGGTGCGGATCTGCAACGTGCGATCACCCTCCGTCAACCGCTGAAGAGGCCGGCGATCCACGTCCCGAGGTCCACGCCGGCGCCCGACACGGCGAGCCCGATGACCCCCAGGGCGATGATCAGACCGCCCACCCGACGCATGACCCCGGCGTTGTCACCCTTACCGCCACCGAGCCAGAGCAGCAACACGGCGACGGCGAGCAGCAACAGCGGGACGATGTTGTCCAGCATCCAGGTGCGCAGGCCGCCCGTGCCGAGCTCGGCCTGCGCGACTATGTCCAGCGCGGTCGTCATCGCAACCCCCGGGGGTTTCGACAGGGTTCATCGTCCGAGCGTCGCCCGGCGAGTATTGAGTAGAACACGTCCGGGTCGCGAGGAGTAGGCGCCTGGATGACTCCTCGTTCGATCGGAGCACCAGCACTACGCAAAAGCCTCATCGCGTCGACGTCGCGCACACGCTGTGACCGCTGCCGGCGTCAGGCGGTTCCGGCGGCGGGTGCCGGCTCGCGCGGCGCGATCTGCTCGTTGAGCAGGTCGGACACCGCGGCGATGGCGCGCAGCGTCGGGACGTGCGCACCGGTCAAGTCAGCGAGTTCGACGACGGCCGCGAGGAGCACGTCGAGCTCCATCGGCTTGCCCCGCTCCAGGTCCTGCAACGTGGACGTCTTGTGCTCGCCGGTGCGCTCGGCACCGGCCATGCGGCGTTCGATGGAGACGTCGGGCTGCGATCCGACCCGCTCGGCGACGTCGAGGGTCTCGCGCATCATGGTGGTCACCAGCTCGCGAGTGCCGTTGTGGCGGCAGATACCCGCCATCGTCGCCCTGGTCAGCGCGCTGATGGGGTTGAACGCGATGTTGCCCATCAGCTTGACCCAGATGTCGCGGCGCAGGTCGGGCTCGACCGGGCACTTCAGCCCGCCCGCGACCATCGCCTCGCTGAACTCGGTGCAGCGCGACGAGATCGAACCGTCGGGCTCACCGATCGAGAACCTCGTGCCCTCGAAGTGGCGAACCACCCCGGGCGACTCGAGCTCTGTCGCCGCGAAGACGACACAGCCGACGGCGCGCTCCAGCGGCAGCGCCGCGGTGACCACGCCCTCGGGGTCCACGCTCCGGATCCGGTGGTCCTCGTACGGGCCGGCGAGGCGGTGGAAGTACCACCAGGGGATACCGTTCTGCGCCGCGATGATCGACGTCGTGTCGTGCAGCAGCGGGCGGACCATCGGGCCGGCGGCGGCGTAGGAGTTCGCCTTCAGCCCGAGGAAGATGTGGTCGACCGGCCCGATCTCCTCGACGTCGTCGGTGGCGTGGGGGTGAGCGGTGAAGTCCCCCCGCGGGCTGTGCACCCGTACCCCGTGGGCCCGCAACGCCGCCAGCTGCGGGCCTCGAGCGACCAGGTGCACCGCTGCGCCGGCCCGGCACAGGCTTGCCCCCACGTACCCGCCGATCGCGCCGGCTCCGAGCACCGCGACCTTCACATCCCGCTCCGTCCACGCCGGCCACACATCACGGCGAGTATGCAATATGCCGCGCGCCGGTCAACAGCGCCCGGCCGGATGCTGACGGCCCGAGGCAACGCCCCGATCAGAGCCCGATCAGAGCCCGATCAGATCCGGGGCGGCGAGGGTCTGGACATTCGGGAACGACTGGAGTACTCATGAAACACCATACGGTATGCAGTATGGGAGATTCCGGTGCACCAGGAACAGTGCAGGTCGCACGGACGGCAGCGGGTGGTGGCACCCGCGGCGCGCAGGTTGACGACACGCACAGCCCAGGTTGACGACACGGCGCAGGTCGACGACACGAGGAGAGGACGCTGACGATGACCCAGACAGTCCCCGGGAGCGCCGCTCGCGACGGGGTCGCCGGCGAGGCGACCGACGCCCCACCCGAGGCCGAGCAGATCTCCGGCGGTCACCTGGTGGCCAAGGCACTCAAGGCCGAAGGCGTCGACACGATCTTCACGCTCTGCGGTGGCCACATCATCGACATCTACGACGGCTGCGTGGACGAGGGCATCTCGGTCATCGATGTCCGCCACGAGCAGGTCGCCGCGCATGCGGCTGACGGCTACGCCCGGCTCACCGGCCGTCCGGGCTGCGCGGTGGTCACAGCGGGGCCGGGGACCAGTGATGCCGTCACCGGCGTCGCCAACGCGCTGCGGGCCGAGAGCCCCATGCTCCTGATCGGTGGGCAGGGGGCGCTGAGCCAGCACAAGATGGGCTCGCTGCAGGACCTGCCGCACGTCGACCTGATGGGCCCGATCACGAAGTTCGCCGCCACCGTGCCCAGCACGGCGCGGGCCGCGGACCTGGTGTCGATGGCCTTCCGGGAGTGCTACCACGGCGCGCCCGGCCCGTCCTTCCTCGAGATCCCCCGCGACGTGCTTGACGCTGAGGTCCCGGTGGAGCAGGCTCGCGTCCCCAAGCCGGGGCACTACCGCGCCTCCACCCGCTCGGCGGGCGACCCCGCCGCCATCGAGCAGCTGGCCGACCTGCTCGTCCGCGCGGAGAAGCCCTGCATCCTGCTCGGCAACCAGGTGTGGACCTGCCGGGCCACCGACGACGCCATCGAGTTCGTCCGTGAGTTCGACGTCCCCGCGTTCATGAACGGGGCGGGCCGCGGCACGCTGGCGCCGAAGGACCCGCTGCACTTCCAGCTCGCCCGCCGCTACGCGTTCGACAACGCCGACCTCATCATCATCGTCGGCACTCCGTTCGATTTCCGGATGGGCTACGGCAAGCGGCTGTCGCAGGACGCGACCGTGGTGCAGATCGATCTCGACTACCGGACCATCGGCAAGAACCGCGACGTCGACCTCGGCATCGTCGGCGACGCCGGCAGCGTCCTGTCGGCGGTGACCGCCGCGGCCGGCAAGCGCAGTGCCGGTTCATGGGCCGGTTCGCAGACCCGCAAGGCCTGGATCGAAGAGCTCAACTCGGTGGAGACCACGGCCTACGAGAAGCGGCTACCCCGGCAACTGTCCGACGCCTGCCCCATCGACCCGTACCGGCTGGTGCACGAGATCAACGAGTTCCTCACCGAGGACTCGATCTACATCGGCGACGGCGGCGACATCGTCACCTTCTCCGGCCAGGTCGTGCAGCCCAAGGCGCCCGGTCACTGGATGGACCCGGGCCCGCTGGGCACCCTCGGCGTCGGCATCCCGTTCGCGATGGCGGCCAAGCACGCCTGCCCGGACAAGGAGATCGTGTGCCTGTTCGGTGACGGCGCGTTCAGCCTCACCGGCTGGGACTTCGAGACGATGGTGCGGTTCAACCTGCCCTTCGTCGGGATCGTCGGCAACAACTCCTCGATGAACCAGATCCGCTACGGCCAGGCGCAGAAGTACGGCGAGGACCGCGGTCGTGTCGGCAACACACTGGGCAACGTCGCCTACGACGTGTTCGCGACGATGCTGGGCGGTTACGGCGAGGAGGTGCGCGACCCGGCCGGCATCGCGCCGGCGCTGCAGCGCGCCAGGGAGTCGGGCAAGCCCTCGCTCATCAACGTCTGGGTCGACCCGGAGGTCTACGCGCCCGGAACGATGAACCAGACGATGTACAAGTGACCGAATCGTCTCCGATCCGCGGCTGTGACCTCAGCAGATATGACCTCAGGGGAGAGCACAGACATGAGCAAGGCACTGGAAGGTGTCCGCGTCCTGGACATGACGCACGTGCAATCGGGTCCGTCGTGCACGCAGGTCCTCGCCTGGCTCGGCGCCGACGTCGTGAAGCTCGAGACGCCCACCGGTGACATCACCCGTACCCAACTGCGGGACGTGGCGGATGCCGACAGCCTCTATTTCACGATGCTCAACTGCAACAAACGCAGCATCACGCTGAACATGAAGAGCGACGAGGGCAAGGAACTCTTCGTCAAGATGGTGGCCGAGGCCGACATCCTGGCCGAGAACTTCGGGCCGGGTGCCGTCGACCGCATGGGCTTCACCTGGGATCGGCTGCAGGAGATCAACCCGCGGCTCATCTACGCCTCCATCAAGGGCTTCGGTGAGGGCCCCTACACCCACTACAAGGCCTACGAGGTCGTCGCCCAGGCGATGGGCGGGTCGATGAGCACGACCGGGTTCGAGGACGGGCCCCCGGTGGCGACCGGCGCCCAGATCGGCGACTCGGGAACCGGCATCCACACCGTCGCGGGGATTCTCGCCGCGCTGTTCCAACGGGAGCGGACCGGGCGCGGCCAGCGGGTCACCGTCGCGATGCAGCACGCGGTGCTGAACCTGTGCCGGGTCAAGATGCGCGACCAGCAGCGGCTGACGCACGGCGCGCTGTCGGAGTACCCGAACGACGAGTTCGGCGACGAGGTCCCGCGCTCGGGCAACGCCTCGGGCGGGGGCCAGCCCGGCTGGGCGGTGCAGTGCAAGCCCGGTGGCCCCAACGATTACATCTACGTGATCGTGCAGCCGCCCGGATGGGAACCGATCACGAAACTCATCGGACGTCCCGAACTCGCCGACGATCCCGAGTGGAACACGCCGGCGGCGCGGCTGCCCAAGCTCGACAAGATGTTCCGGCTGATCGAGGAATGGACGATCAACCACGACAAGTGGGAGGTGCTCGCGCACCTCAATGCGCACAACATTCCGTGCGGTCCGATCCTGTCGACCAAGGAGCTCATCGAGGACTCCTCGCTCGTCGACAACAACATGGTCGTGACGGTCGATCACCCGCAGCGCGGTGCGTTCAAGACCGTGGGCTGCCCGATCAAGCTGTCCGAGTCGCCGGTGAAGGTCGAGACGTCACCGCTGCTGGGCCAGCACAACGAGGACGTGTACGTGGGTGAGCTGGGAATCGACCCGGACCGGTTCGCCGAGCTCAAGTCGAACGGGGTGATCTGAGGCCATGGGACACGGCATGGGCACTGCGAACGGCGACGGCGCCACCGACCGAGACGCGGTGCGCGAGGTCCTGGAGAAGGCCCGCGCGGAGGGCAGGGAGTCGCTGACCGCCCCGGAGGGCCGTCGCGTCTGCGAGGCCTACGGGATCCCCACCCCCGGCGAGGGCCTCGCCGGCAGCGCCGAGGAGGCGGTGACGCTGGCCGCCGAGCTCGGCGGCCCGGTCGCCATGAAGATCGTGTCGCCGGACATCCTGCACAAGACCGAGGCCGGCGGGGTGCTCGTCGATGTCCGCGGTGAGCAAGCGGTGGCGCAGGCCTACGAGCAGATCGTCGCCGGCGCGCGAGCCCACGACGCCGCGGCGGAGATCACCGGCGTGCAGGTGCAGCAGATGCTGTCCGGCGGCCACGAGGTCATCATCGGCGCGACCACCGACCCGACCTTCGGCAAGGTGGTGGTCTTCGGGCTCGGCGGGGTGCTCGTCGAGGTGCTCAAGGACGTCACGTTCCGGCTCGCGCCGGTCAGCGGCGGCGAGGCGATCTCGATGCTCGACGACATCGCGGCAGCCGAGGTGCTCAAGGGCGCCCGCGGGGCCGAGCCGGTGGACCGCGATGCGCTGGCCGGCCTGATTCGGCGGCTCTCGAAGCTGGTGACCGACTTCCCGCAGATCCGCGAGTTCGACCTCAACCCGGTCTTCGCGACGCCCGGGGGCGCATGCGCCGCCGACGTCCGGATCCTGCTGGAGCCCGACGAGGTGCCCGAGCCGCAGCGGTACTCGCAGGAGGAGATCCTGCGGGTGATGAACCGGTTGATGCGCCCGTCCGCCGTGGCGGTCGTCGGTGCGTCCGCCGAGGAGGGCAAGATCGGCAACTCGGTGATGAAGAACCTGATCACGGGGGGCTTCGCCGGGAAGATCTACCCGATCAACCCCAAGGCCGACGAGATCCTCGGTCTCAAGGCCTACCACAGCGTCGACGAGGTACCGGGCGACATCGACGTGGCGGTGTTCGCGGTGCCGGCCAAGTTCGTGCCGGCCGCGGTGGCCGAGGTCGGCCGCAACGACGTGCCCGTCGCGGTGCTGATCCCCTCGGGATTCGCCGAGACCGGCAACGTCGCGCTGCAGGAGGAGGTCGTCGCGACCGCGCGCGAGCACAACGTCCGGCTGCTCGGCCCCAACATCTACGGCTACTACTACACGCCGCAGAACCTGTGCGCGACCTTCTGCACGCCCTATGACGTCAAGGGTGGCATCGCCCTGACCTCGCAGAGCGGCGGGATCGGCATGGCCATCCTCGGGTTCGCCCGCACGACGAAGATGGGCGTGTCGGCGATCGTCGGGCTGGGCAACAAGTCCGATGTGGACGAGGACGACCTGCTGACGTTCTTCGAGTCCGACGACGACACGACCTGCGTCGCGATGCACCTCGAGGACCTCAAGGACGGTCGCGCGTTCTTCGAGGCAGCCCGCCGGATCACGCGCAAGAAGCCGGTGATCGTGCTCAAGGCAGGTCGCACCTCGATGGGCGCCCGCGCCGCGAGCTCGCACACCGGCGCGCTGGCCGGCGACGACAAGATCTACGACGACATCCTGCGGCAGTCCGGGGTGGTGCGGGCACCCGGCCTGGCCGAGATGCTCGAGTACGCCCGCGGCCTGCCGGTGCTGCCCACGCCGAAGGGCGAGAACGTCGTCATCATCACGGGGGCCGGCGGATCCGGCGTGTTGCTCTCGGATGCCTGCGTGGACAACGGGTTGACTCTGATGGAGATCCCGCCGGACCTCGACGAGTCGTTCCGGCGGTTCATCCCGCCCTTCGGCGCGGCGGGCAACCCGATCGACATCACCGGCGGCGAGCCGCCGGCGACCTACGAGGCGACGATCCGGCTCGGTCTGGAGGATCCGCGGATCCACGCGCTGATCATCGGGTACTGGCACACGATCGTCACTCCCCCGATGGTCTTCGCCGAGCTCACCGCCAGGGTCGTCGAGGAGGCCAGGGCCAACGGGATCAACAAGCCCGTGGTGGCCTCGCTCGCGGGTGACACCGAGGTGGAGCAGGCCAGCGACCATCTGTTCGACCACGGCATCGTCGCCCACCCCTACACCACCGAGAAGCCGGTCGCCGTGCTGGGCGCCAAGTACCGCTGGGCGCGGTCGGCCGGCCTGGTCTGAGCGGGCCTCACCCCGCGCCGGTTCCCTCTCCCACCGTCGCGGGACGGCCCGCCAGCCGGGGCCGGAGCAGTCTTCCGACCGAGGAGGGGCACGACGGGGCGATGGTTTCACCAAACTCCTCGAGGGAGGTCCAGTAGTGACCACTTCCAAGAGTCCAGATCCGCGACCGGGCGACGTGACCACCGCGGAGGGCACGGGATTGGTGTGGCAGGCGGGCAAACAGGACCCGATGCCGATCCGCAAGCTGCCCGAAGCCCCCTCCTCGCTACACATCATCGGGCCCGCCATGATTCTGGTGGCCCTCGGGGTCGGTCTCGGCGAGACGTACATGTGGCCGCGGCTCGTGATCGTCTTCGGCCCCGAGATCCGCTGGCTGTTCCTGATCGGCGTCACGCTGCAGGCCGTCGTGATGCTGGAGATGGCCCGCTACGCGATGGCGACCGGAGAGAGCATCTTCTTCGGCGCCGCTCGGGTGTTCAAGCCATTGATGTGGTTCTTCTTCGCCGTGGCCGCCCTGGTCTACATCTGGCCGGGTCACATGTCGGCAGGCGCCGTCGCCCTCGAGCAGATCACCGGGATCCCCTGGCTGATCTCCGCCATCGTCGGCCTGGTCCTCATCGGCGTCATCTTCACCTTTTCGAAGATCGTCTACGAGATCGTCGAGAAGCTCCTGTCCGTCCTCATGGGAATCCTCGTCATCGGATCCGCGATCGTCGCGGCCCTGGTGGGCACCCTCAGTGACGTGGGAGCCACCCTCGCCGGCATGTTCGCGTTCGGCTACCTGCCGAACGAGGCACTGACGGCGGCCTGGTTCCCCATCATCGTCGGGTCGATCGCGTTCGCGGGCCCCTCCGGGATGCAGCAGATGTGGTACACGCTGTACCTGCGGGACAAGGGCGCCGCCATGGGTTCGCACCTTCCCCGCATCCACGGCCTCGTGCACGCCGGTGAAGAGGAGACCATGCCCTCGCGCGGGTTCATGTTCGACACCGACGACCAGGACGAGATGCGCAAGTGGAAGAGCTGGAAGCGGTGGGTGTACAACGACGCCTTCCTGCTCTTCTGGGGCATCACGATGCTGGTCACGATCGTCTTCACCGTGCTCGCCCAGGCCGCGGCCCGGCAGAACCCCAACGTGCAGGTGGCGCTCGAGTCCGGTGACGAGGACGCTGCGCTCAACGCGATGGCCGACGCCTTCAGCTCGGCGGGTGGAGCGGTGCTCGGCATCATCTTCTTCGGCTTCATCTCGCTGGTCGGCTGGAAGGGCAGCGTCGGGATCTTCGACGCGTTCGCCCGGGGTCAGGCCGACATGACGTACTTCTTCGTCCGTGGCGCGAAGCGCTTCAAGATGTCCCACATCTACTTCGCGTTCCTGTGGGGCGTGATCACGTTCGGCATCCTGATCCTGCTGTTCGGTCCCGCGGACGGCCCCACGGAGATCCTCGACATCCTCGCGTTCCTGTCCACGTTCGCGATGGGGTCCTACTGCGTGGTGCTGCTGCTGACCAACAACATGCTGCTGCCCAAGAAGATCCGACCCGGCATCGTCGCGAACACCATCGTCGGGTTCGGAGCGGTCTTCTACCTGGGCATGCTGTTCTACAGCCTGATCGCCTTCGGGACGATCGTGTCATGACGAGGCCACGGACACGACGAGCCGCGGAGCTGACGTTCCCGGGACTCGCCATCGGCCTCGGCACCGGGGTGATCGCCGGCGGGCTGGCCGCAGTGGCCGGCCTGCCCGCCGGCTACGCCGCGGCGACCACACTGACTCTGGGCATCCCGCTGGCGGTCTTCGGCCTCGGTTACAGCCTGCTGCTCGCGGCCGGCAAGATACGGCTGGGCGGCGTGGCACCGGCCGCGCTGTACTGGCTGGTGTGCTTCCCGCTGGCGCGGTACCTGCACGAGGTGTCGTTCGACGTCGTGTCCGGCAACCCCATCACCCTGCCGGACGCGCTGCTGCCGTTCCTCGCCTACCAGGCGCTCCTGAGCCTCGGGTACGCGATCGGCTTCGTGTGGGTCCACGAGCACGTGTTCCCGTACTGGTGGATCCGGCTGCGCGACCGCAACCCGGTGGCGCGGCGCTACGTCGAGCAGTACACGGCGCAGGCCTTCGCCACGCAGGCCCGCACGAAGCGCACGAAGGAATCCCGGCCCCGCGAGGCCGCTGCCGCACAGCGCCCATCCCGACGGCCTTGACCCGGTACGGTGGCGGCCGGCGCGCTGCGGGGTGCCGGCCGCCACCGTACCGGGCGGCCGCCTACCGGAGGACACTGAATGACCGTCGCGTCCTGGGTCTGGTTCGTCACGATCGCCGGCTTCGTAGCGATCATCGCCTTCGACTTCTGGTTGGTGTCCCGCAATCCCCGTGACCCGTCGATGCGGGAGTCGACGCTGTGGGTCAGCTTCTACGTCTGTCTGGCCGTCCTGTTCGGTCTGGGCGTCCTCGCCCTCGCCGGGCCGCGCCATGGTGGCGAGTTCTTCGCGGGCTGGATCACCGAGTACTCGCTGTCGGTGGACAACCTGTTCATCTTCGTTCTGATCATGGCCAGCTTCGCGGTACCGAGACAGTACCGGCAGAAGGTGCTGCTCGTCGGGATCGCGCTGGCCCTGGTGATGCGGGGCATCTTCATCGCGCTGGGCGCCGAGGCGATCTCGCGCTTCGACTGGGTGTTCTACCTCTTCGGCGCATTCCTGGTCTTCACCGCGTGGAAGCTCGTGACCCAGCAGGAATCCGAGGACCAGGAGTTCTCGGAGAACGCCGTGCTGCGCGCGGTGCGCAAGGTCGTGCCCACGAGTTCCTCATATCACGGCGCGGCGCTCACCGCCCGGGTCGACGGGCGCCGGGTCGTGACACCGATGCTGATCGTCATGGTCGCCATCGGTACCACCGACCTGCTCTTCGCGGTCGATTCGATCCCGGCGATCTTCGGCCTGACCCAGGAGCCCTACCTGGTCTTCACGGCGAACGCCTTCGCGCTGATGGGCCTGCGCCAGCTGTTCTTCCTCATCGGCGGACTGCTGGACCGGCTGGTCTACCTGAGCAAGGGGCTGGCGTTCATCCTCGCGTTCATCGGTGTCAAGCTGATCCTCGAGGCGCTGCACCTGCAGGGTGTCTCCTGGGCGCCCGAGGTGCCGATCCTGGTGTCGCTGGGCGTCATCGTGGGTGCGCTGGCGATCACCACGGTGGCCAGCCTTCGCAAGTCCCGGCGCGATGCGACCACCCGACCGCCGGCACGCGAGCGCGCGGACGCGAGGTGACCGGCCGGCGCGTGGCCTTGGGGAGCCATGAGCGGCGTGCGGCAGGGCCCGGCAACGCCGCTGTGGCTCCCCGCAGGCGCTGTGGCTCCCCGCAGGCTCAGCCGCCGGCGGGCACGAACGGGTCGTCGCGATGCTCGCGCCGGTGCGGCATCACCTCGACCATCGTCGGGCCGGCGTGGCGAGCCCGCTGTGCATCCAGTGCGCTCGCCAGGCCGGGGCTCAGGGTTCGGCCGTCCGCGAGGAATCCGCGAGGGATGCGCTCCAGGAACCGCCGGATCTCGTGCAGTGTTCGCATCTGATCACCTCCATCGTCTACGTACCCGTAGCCGGGCACGGCTATTCGTGTGCCGGTAGTCGGCCGGCATCGGCCGACTCCGGTGGTCTGTGGTGTGGGCATCTGGCCCTGCGCGGATCGCGCACCATCGCTGGACGCGCGGATCCGCGCCTGATCGGTAGGGTGATGCTCGGCGGGGCCCCTCAGCGCGCGCGGCGCCGACTCGGGGCCGCGGCCGGTCCGTCCTCGGGTTCCTCGGCGCGCTGCTCGAGGTAGGACTGCCGGGTGTGCTCCGTGTGCTCGCGCATGATCTTCGCCGCACCGTCACCGTCACCGGCGACGATCGCGTCGATCAGCGCGGCGTGCTCCTCCCAGGACTGCGGTCCACGGTGTCGCGCCACCGGCGTGAAGTACCAGCGCACCCGCCGGTCGACCTGCGCCGCCAGCTCGACGAGCACCTCGTTGCCCGACAGCCGTGTCACCGCGGTGTGGAACTCCGCGTTGATCGCCACCACGGCCTCGATGTCCTCGTCCGCCAGTGCCGCGACCCCACGCTGACACAACTCCCGCAACTGCTGCACGCCGTCCTCGGTGCCGTTGCTCGCGGCCAGCCGCGCGGACTCGGTCTCCAGCAACGTGCGCACCACCAGCAACTGGTCGGCTTCTGCTGCAGTCGGTGCGTGAACGAAGGCCCCGTGACCGGGCCGCAACTCCACCCAGCCGTCGTTCTTCAGCCACTGCAACGCCTCGCGGACCGGTTGCCGCGAGACACCGAGCAGCACGGCGAGCTCGTTCTCCACCAGGTGCTCACCGGGACGCAGTCCCCCGGTGATGATCATGTCGAGGATGGCCTCGTAGACGCTCTCCCGCAGCGGTACCGGACGCGCGATCCGGCGTTCCGCTGTCTGGCGAGACGACTCCGACGGCACCATTGCGTCAACTCCAGGAAGTAGGGCGGCGGGGCGGTCCCGGAACGCTTGTGCTTCCGGCGCTGGTTCCCCGTCGACTGCTCACAGCATACAATGTGCCGCCGCCCTCCCGTCGGTGAGTTCGATCACCTGGACGGGTCATGTGCCGCGACAAGGCATCTCGCGCGGTGGCGCGGCGCTACACCCGCACCCTGTCCGCGACCTGGCCGGCGGGCTCGCCGGCAACCGATCCCGGTGTGGACACCGGCAACGTGTGCACCAGCCCCGGGCGGCGCAGCGTCCGGCTCAGTGCCGCAGAGCCGAGCGACAGGCAACCCGCGAGGAGGAACACGGCGGGGTAGCCCCAGGCTGCGAGGGATACCGCCGCCAGCCCGACACCGACCACACCGCCGAACGCCTTCGCGCTGTAGACGAGGGCATGGACCTCCAGCGCGCTGCGCTCCCCGAAGTACTCGCGAGCCAGGCCGGCGAACAGCGGATAGAACGCGCCGCCGCCCAGCCCAGCCAGCGTCGCCCCCAGCAGCAGCATCGATGCCGACCCCGACGTCGCGGTCGGCACGAAGCAGAACTGCGCCACCGCCTGGACCAGCATCACCAGACCGAGCGTGCGGCACCGGCCGAGGCGGTCGGAGATGCCGACGACAACCGCCCGGCCGGCGCCGCTGATACCCGCCAGCAGGCCGGCCGCCAGGGCTATCACGCCTGCCCCGGCGCCGATCGCCGCGGCGAACGTCACCAGGAACGCGACGTTGAACAATGAGACCGCGCCGGCACAGGACAGGATCACGTACATCACCGGCAGCACGCCGGTGTGCAGCGCCTGCCGCGGGGAGTACTGCCGCGTGGCGGGCAGGTTCTTCAACCGCCCCGGGTTCAGGCTGTGCCCCAACGTCCACTCCCGCGGGTCGACGTGCGGTGGCCACCAGTTCGCCGGTGGATCGCGGAACAGCACGCCGCAGGTCGCCACGACCAGGCACAACAGCACCCCCACGACGTCGAGAACCGGGGCGAGGTTGGAGGCGTCAACGGTGAGGACAACGGCCACCACGAACGGCACCGAGCCGTAGGCGAAGGCGCCGGTGACGAAGCTGACCCGGGCGCCCATCTGCTCCGGGTACCACTTGGCGACCGTGGAGGTGCACGCGGCATAGACCAGGCCGGCCCCGGTGCCACCGAGCAAGGAGTAGCCCACCAGCACACCGAGCAGGCCCGGGCCGTGCGCGAGTGTGACGAACCCGACCAGGCACAGCAGTGCGCCGGCGAGCATCACCGGTCTCGGGCCGACCCGGTCGCGCTCGCGCAGGTACGCGGTGGGAAAGCCGACGCCCGCCTGGAAGATCGCCCAGATCGCGAGCAGCCAGAACGCCTGGACGGGGCTCCAGCCGTGGCGCCCGACGAGGGGCGGCACGATCGCCCCGTAGCCGTACTGCAGC
>WHSY01000085.1:0-417 GCA_009379815.1 Pseudonocardiaceae bacterium | reverse complement strand
GACCAGCCATGACGCACCTCCGACGTGACGCTTAGCACATACTGTATGGAGAATACAGCGATGCCATGGACGCAACAAGACCTCGACCGGGCGAACCATACTGTATACTGTCGACTAGAAGTTCACGCTGCGAAGGACGCTCCCGCAGCACCACACGAGGCAACGGCCCCCGTCGAGGACGCGGGGCGGACGGTCAGTCACATCCGGGATGCGTCGCGAGCGGCTCGACCCGTCCCGTACTGGGACGCGTCGACAGGCTCGGACGGACGTCCCCAGATGACGACGACCCTCACCGGCGTCGTGCCGGTGTTGTGCAGATCGTGGTCGGACTCCACCGGAGCGAGTACCGCGTCACCCGGGCCGAGCTCGTGGGTCTCGCCGTCGACGCGCATGGTCGCGCGGCCCTCAACGACGAGG
>WHSY01000084.1 GCA_009379815.1 Pseudonocardiaceae bacterium | reverse complement strand
GCCAGGCTCGCGCCGCCTATATGCCGGACGCCGCCTGGGCAGTAAGCAGGTCTCTCCCAGACTCCTCCCGGGACCCAGGTCTCGCCCCGGTTTTGACGCCACTGGAATCATTTACGACACATCATCAGCGGTTCGCTCTCGCTCGCCTTCCTGACCCACACCTGACACGGTCACTGCCGCGCCTTTTCCGCAGCGCTCACCACGAACGGCACTTAACCGACGCAGCCTGCGGTGGTTTGGAGCCTCCCCCTGCAGGGCGACCCCAGAGGACCTACCTCCATCTCTTGCACAGCATCGCATCCAGAAAGCCCTACATCGACCTCTCCTTCCGCGTTCGTGACGCACGACCAGCGGAAATGCACCGACGCCCGGTCGAGTGCGGCACCGACTCGCCGCTGCTCGGCCGGGCGTTCCGACGTCTCGACCATGATCAGGCCGTCCCCAGGCCGTCAGAGGTGCGACGGCGACGGCCCGGCCGGAACACCTTGTCCACAGCGGCTCGCGCGCGCTGATGGCTCGACGGCACGAGGTGCGTGTAGGTCCGCAGCGTGAAACCTGGATCGGTGTGGCCGAGGTACTCGGCCAGCTCCTTGACAGAGACGCCCTGGGCGAGCAGTGCCGAGGCGAAGAAGTGCCGCAGCGCGTGCATGCCGTCCTCGCGGTTCACGTAGGTCAGGCCGGCGCGGGCGAAGGCCGGCTTCCAGACGACCTTGTTGAACAGATCCCCACTCCTGACGCCACCGTCGTCAGTGGACAGTAGAAGCCACACCGTGACCGGCCTTCCCTGCGGCTCGGCCCACGGCAGCGTGACCGCGACCGGCGGGAACTCGCGGACATGGCCATCGATCGATCCGAGCACACTCTCCGAGATGGGCACTGTCCGCGTCTTGCCGCGCTTCGGCGGGGCGAACACCAGCGTCCGCCCGACCACCCGCAGTTGCCGGACCACGTTGACCACCATCGCGTCACGGTCCACGTCATCCGCGGAGAAGCCGAGGATCTCGCCCTGCCGTAGCCCGCAGCCGGCACCCAACGGGATAACGATGCGCGACCGCAGTGGAAGCGCCAGCTGCATGGCACGCAGGCGGCTCGCCGACCAGGGCACCACTTTGCGTGGAGCACCCTTCGGCTTCTTGATGCTCTTCGCTCGGCACGGGTTCTCGTGAATGCGCTTCTCCTCGACCGCGGCCCCGAGGATGGACGACAGCAGCTCGAACAACACCGACCGGTACGAGGCGCCCAGGCCCTTGCCGAGCAGCCAGTCCAGCCACTCGCGAACCATCGCCGGCGTGATGCTCGACAGCGCACGCCGCTCGAAGAACGGGTAGAGCTGGCTGCGCAACCGACTGCCGATCGTCTGCCGGGTCGCCGCGTCGTCGGACTGGCCCTTGAGCCAGCTCTCGGCGTACTCGCGGAATGTGACCTTCCCGGCCCGAGCGTTGATGTACCGGCCCTCGCGCTTGTCGGACTCGACAGCGATGAGGAACTCGTCGGCCGCCTTCTTCTGCCGGTCGGGGAAGCTACGGGACCGCTCGACGCCGTCCGGGTCGAGGTAGCGCACGCGGTATCGGTCGCCCTTGCCGTGCAGCTCGGTCCGGACCCGCGTCAGCTCACCCGTCTCCGGGTCACGTACCCGCTTGAACCAGCGATCCTGGACGTGGCCCATCAGTCCGCCGACCTCACGCCGCGCCGGAATCGAGCGCGCGGAACCATGCCTGCACCTCGTCCGGGTCGTAGCGCAGGTGACGGCCGACCTTGCGCACGGGAGGACCCTCGCCCAGCCACCGCCACTGGTAGAGCGTCTTGATCGGGACACCGAGGTAGAGGGAGGTGTCATCCACCGTCCACAACGGGGCGACTTGGGCCGCTGTCTCGTTCATCGTCTCCCCCTCACGCTGCTTGATCGTCGGTTGCAGAACTGCCGCTGCCGGGTGGATCGCTGGCGGCGAGTTGGGCGGCGGTGTACTCGGCTTTCCAGCGCTGGCGCTCGGCGACCGCGTGCAGGAGCAGCGCGGGTCTCGGCGGTATGTCGGTGTCACCGGGTGCGGGTGTCTCCCACAGGTACGGGCCGTCCTCGACGCCGCGGGCGGGTCGGATGCCGGCCTGGTCGAGCAGTTGCCGAACGAATGCGGTGCGCTCGGCTCGGTGGTCGTCGAGGGTCTTGTTCGACCACTTACGGGAGACGAGGACGCGGCGGCCGGCGACCCCGAGGTGTTCGGGCTTATGAGCCTTGCCCTTGCACCGACCCGGCTCGGTGGTGCGCCGGGCACCATGCGGCTGGACCCCATAGAGCAACCAGACGCCACACCGCGTCGAGCACGGCGTGACGGCCAGTTCAGCGTGGAGCCGCCGGGCATGCTCACGCTGCCGCTCCGTGGCGCTCTCGCCGAGGCCCGCGGCCTGCCCGACGGACTTGGTGAGGTACTTGGTCAGATAGCCGACGTGGCGGCCGGCTTCCTCGGTGCCACCCAGGATGCCCTTGACGTGGACCTGCTGACCGAAGCGCACCACGTGGGCCGGGTCGGTCAGGTCCTCGCACGCCTCATCGAAGGTCGGCAGCGCGGTCCCGGTGTCGGGGTCGGTGAAGGCCTTGGCCCGCGAATCCCACCGCGGCGGCCGATCCGGCGTGTACGTCCGCTCGTCGTGGGCCGGCCACCACACCTGGTGGTAGGTAGCGGCGACGATCTGCCGTAGCTCAGCGCGAGGGATCGTGCCCCGGATGGCGGCGTGGAAGTGCGGCGCACCGCGGCGCTGCGGTTCGACCGCGCCGAAGTACTGCACGTCCCAGCCGACGCAGCGGCGGGTGTTCTGCCAGAACCGGTCGAGCAGTGCCGAAAAGTGGATCGCGTCCCGGGCGGCCCGCCGGTAGTCGTAGGAGTCCGGGTCGACCGCGGCGCCCTCGGCGTCGACCCGCCCGTAGCTGTCGAGGGTGAGCGTCAGGAAGGTCGACGGGCGGTACTTCCCGCCGAACACCTGCCCCACCGTGCGGCGCTCCACCGGCCGGCGCGGCAGGTTCGGGGCGTCTTGCCGACGCCGGGTCGAGCGGCGCTTCTGTGGTTTCGGTGGCGGGTCGAGCGGGGTGAGCCGGCCCCGTACCCCGGCCGCGCGGATGGCGTCGTCCAGCTCGCGGACGGACTCGGCGATCTGCTCGCACCGCTCGGCGTCGTCGTTGGCCTTGCACTCGGCGTAGGCGGCGAACAGGTCCGCGCGGGCGGCCATCAACTCCTTCTGCTCGTCGCTGGGCTCGGCCCCGGTCCTCGAGCGGTTCTGCCTCGAGGTGCCAACCCTGGCGGCATTGCACCGCGCGAAGCCGGCGGGCCTTGTCGGCGCAGGGGCGGCACTGGTCCTCCCGCGTGGACCCGCACGGAACGGGGACGATGTCGACGCGGCCGGTGGTGGTGTCGATGCGGCGCCGCGGCAGCGGCCGGACGCACACGCCGTGCTGCTCGGCCAGGTCCTGCGCCACGTCGGTGGTCAGGGCGAGGGCGGCCCGTTCGGCGCGTGTAATGCGTTCCTGGTCCACCGCGGTCTGCGGGTTCTCGGTAGTGGTCACGGGGTGCTCCCTTCGCGGTAGCCGGCGGCGTGGGCGCGGTGCAGGAGTGCGCAGACGGTGGCGACGGTGGGGGCGTCGAGGTCGGCGAACCAGTGCAGGATCCGCACGTCGTGCGAGCCGAGTTCGACGTCGCCGAGTGCGGTGAGCAGGGCGCAGTAGCCATCGGCCCGGTCCGGGTACCGGTCCCACGTCTCGGGGCGCTGCCGAAACGGCGGGTAAAGGCTCACGGGTTCGGCGCACAGCGGTCCGAGCCCGGCCGGCGGCACGGGGGGTGTGGTCATCACGCGGCCCCCGTCCCGGCGAGCACCAGCGGTGCGGGAGCGTCGGCACGGCCCTGGTGGACGTAGTCGGTCAGCTCGTCGAGATCGTGATCGGTGACGTGGCAGGCGCGGGTGCGGTCGGGTTCGCGGCGGCCGTCGACCTTGACCCAGGCCACACCGGGGGTGTCCTCGGCGATCCTGTGGGCTTCCGCGCCGCGTTCGCGGACGCCGTCGCCGAGGACCATGTCGACCTGCTCGGCCTCGTCCAGGCGTAGCGCGACCTTGACCGGGAACAAATGCCGGAAGTCCAGCACGGTCTTGCGGGGGTCCTGGATCTGCCCGATCACACACACGCCGGGTGCGCGGCCCTGCGACACGATGGACTGCAGCGCGAGGTTGGCGCGCTTCTTCAACGCGTTATCCGGTTGGTAGGCGATCACGTCGGCGAGCTCGTCGACGACCAGGACGACGAACGGCTGCCCCGAGGTCGGCGACCACTTGCGGGTGCGCTGCTCGCGCAGGGTCTCGGCGCGCTGGCGGGTCAGCGTGGCGACGTGTTCGAGCAGGGCGACCGCCTCGGTGCCGTTGCCGTAGACGAGGCGCTGGAACAGGGTCTCGGCGCGGCCGAGTTCCATCCCGCCCTTCGGGTCGATCCCGAACACCTGCACCCCGCCGGAGCGGATCCACGGCGCGAGGGCGCGGAGCACCGACCACACCACGGACGACTTGCCGGCGTCGGTGGACCCGGTGACGAGGATGTGGCGGTCCAGGAGGCGCAGCAGCCACGGCCGGCCGGGCTCGGTGCGACCCACGGGCACGCGGGCGAGGTCGACGGCCGCGCCGGGCTCGGCCAGCGCGGAGGCGGGGATCGGCTCGGCGAGCGGGTCGGTGTGCAGCAGGTCGAGCCAGATGCGGCGGCCCTTTTCCACCCGCACCCGGCAGGCTTGGGCGTTGAAGGAGTTCGCCAGGGCCTCGGCGCGGTGGGCGTAGTGGTCGGCGATCTGGCCGTGCAGCATCTTCACCGCGACCCGGTCACGCCACCCATCCGAGCGGACGCGGCGAATCCTCGGGTAGTGCGTGCCGCGCACCCCGCGGGAGGTGTGCTTGGTCAGCTCACAGAACTGCATCGCCCGCCGCCACGGGAACGCGTACACCCACACGCGGCGCCACTCCGACCGGAGTTGCCGCAGCAGGGTCCGGTCGAAGGACTCCCGGTGCGCCCACGCCCACAAGCCAGCCAGCCCGGCAGCCAGGGCGAGCGAGCCTGCGGAGGCCCGCCAGGACCACGTGATGCCCAGGCCGCCGAGTACTGACCCGCCGAGGATCGCGACCGGGTAGCGGTACAGCCGGCGCCCGGCGAAGATCAGCAGCAAGACCGCCACCGCGAATGCGATCACCGGGGCCAGCCAGTAGAGAACCGGCTTGGGCAGGTTCGTCCACCACGGCAGCCGGGGCCGCTCGATCTCCAGCGGGGCCGGGTCGGTCCAGTCGGTGCGGCTCATCGCTGCTCGCCTCCCGCGCGGCCGGGCGACCGTCGTGGGCGGCTCCTGCGGACCGCGGTAACCGGGAACAGCACGCCCTGCACGAGGTGGGCGCAGCACGCCCGGTCCGGGTCCGGGCGACCGGACAAGGCACGGCCGCAGGTCGGGCACCGGTCGGTGGTCTTGGGAGTCCGCGTGCTCATGCCGCCGCACCCCCGTCCGCCTCGCGGCCGTAGGCGGAGACCAGGCGGTCTCGCTCGGTCGGGGTCAGCCCACCGACGACACCGTGCCGGCGCCCTGTCGACTCCCAACCGAGCACGTCACGCAGGCATTCGGCCCGGACCGCGCAGCCGCGGCACACTCGCTTCGCCGCCTCGGCCTGCCCTGGCGGCGGGTAGAACACCTCCGGGGCCAGCCCGACGCACGCCGCCTCGTTGCGCCATGCCGGGGTGGGGCCGCCGTCGAACAGCAGCCGGCGCAGCACCAGCCGCGCCACGACGGCGCTGGACCGCTCGTTGCCTGTCGTTCCAATCACCCCGCGCACGCGGCGCAGGACTCTTTCCGGTGTTGCTCGCATGACTCGCGGACCTCCCGATCCGTCCACACGAGACCGAGCGCCCGTAGCCTGGGCACACCGATCCCGCCGTTGCTGGTGAGGGTTGGGAGGCACGGGGACGGGACCGGAGCGACCAACTCAGCACCCGTCCCCGTGCCGGCGCTACGCCGCGCCGGGGATCACCTCCCCCGCCGGCTGCACGGCGAAGCGTTCGCACTCGTCGGCGTAGCGCCGCGCCTTATCAGCCAGGTCGCGCGCGAATGACAGATGCTCGGCGGTCACGCCGTAACCGTCACCGGCACTGATCGTCAGGCCGGTCGTCGGGTTGCCCGCGGTGAGGATCGGCGGCCGGTCGTCGTAGACGTGGCACACGACGTAGCCGGTCGCGCCGCGCCAGCTGAACTCGCCGTGCATCAGGCCACCGCCTTGCCATCGGCCGAGCCGGCCGGCTTCACGGTCTTGGCCGGGGCGCGCATCGCCCGCGCCCGCAGGCTGTAGGCGACCCGTCCCCGCTTGTCATCCAGGTACGGCGTGACCGTCAGCCCGTCGAACTCCACCGGCCGAAACGGCGTCCCGCCCGTGGTCTCAGGCGGCACCGGCTGGACGGTGTCGAGGACCTTGACCGTCACCGTCTTGTCGGCCTTGCGCGCGTCCGGGTCGGCGTCGAGCACCGACACCGCCCACATCGGCAGCCCGGTCTCCTTGTCGTTCTGCTGCACGAACTTCTGCGGTGTCGACTTGTCGAAATCCCGCACCGGGTCCACCTCGCTGACCACGAACGCGCCGTGCGGAAACACGTCCTCCATCGACACCCGGAACTTCCCGTTGATCGCCATCGCTCGTTGACCTCCCATGTCCTGGAGCGCCGTCCCTCTCTAGAGACGTTGCCCAGTAGACCACGCCTCTCTAGAGACGTCAACACGACACGGCGGTCTTAAGGCGGAGGGTGCGCGGCGGGGAGGGACGTCAGGCCGAGAAGTCGTAGCGCATGACGTGGCAGGAGGCGTCGAGCAGCATGCGGGTCACGTCGACCACGCGGCCCTGCTCGGTGATGGCGAGGCGGGTGATCGCGAGAACCGGGGTGCCGGGCGGAAGCTCCAGCTCGGCCACCTCCTCCGGCGTGGGCATCCGCGAGGTCAGCGTCTCGGAGAAGCCGGCCGGCGCGTGGCCGAGCTCGGCGAGGCGGGCGAGAACCCCGCCGGGGCCGGTGTCGGGTTCGGTGATGCGTGTTCCCTCGGCCAGGTCCAGCGGGAAGAACGAGGTGGCCTGCTGCACCGGGCGGTCATCGACCACATACCGGCGGGAGCGCCGCAGCAGGCCCGTCCCCTCCGGCACGTCGAACTGCTGGGCCAGCTCCGCGTCAGCCTCGACCCGGTCGATCGCGATGTGATCGACGGTAACCGCGCGGTCCTCGAATCCGGCCGCCCAGATATTTCCGCCTTTACCCCACAAGGAACGGGCCAGCCGGGTGGATCCATGACGGCGAATCGGCTTGAATAGCCGGACGAAAACGCCGCTGCCTTTCCGTGAGACCGCCAGCCCCTCGTAACGCAATGTCGCCAGTGCCTGGCGCGCCGTCATCCGTGCCACGCCGTACCGGTCCATGAGCGCGTTCTCGCCCGGTAGCCGGTCGCCGTCGACCAGCTCGCCCGACCGGATCGCGGCACGGAGGTCGTCGGCGATCCGGGCGTAGACAGGTGCTTGCCCACCTGCCTCACGAGCACCCACGGTTGCCTCCTACCTAGAGATGTACCCGTAGGTTACCGCCGTGCACGGGCGCGCCGGCCTCGGGGGCGGAGTACCGTCTACGCGGCCATGAACCAGCGCAGCCCGTTCGACTACAGCTCCGAGGTGCTCGCGTCCCTCCCGCGGCACTCGGTCAGCGTCGCGGGCATCGTCGTCAATTCCCAAGGTCAGGTCCTGGCGATTCGTCGCCGCGATAACGGCCATTGGCAACCGCCCGGTGGTGTCCTCGAAACGCACGAGACTTTCGAACAGGGAGTGCGGCGCGAGGTCGTCGAGGAAACCGGCGCCCAAGTCGAGGTCGAGCGCTTGACCGGCCTATACAAGAACGTGAAGGCTGGAATCGTCGCCGCCGTATTCCGCTGCCGCCCACTCACCGAGCCGGCGACCGAGACCACCGAGGCCGCCGAGGTCGCCTGGGTCGAGCCCGCCGACGTGGAGCACCTGATGGCGCCGACCTTCACCGCCCGGGTACTCGACGCCTTCGAGCCCGTGCCCCAGGTCCGCGCGCACGACGGGACACACCTGCTCGACTGACCCGGGCGCTGCAACTCGCGTGGCTGCCGAATCCGGCTCTAGGGGATCAAGTGCGCCGCCTGCGGCGGCGCGGTCACGCTCCGGGCCCGACTCACACCAGCCGCTCGGGCTCGCCCCGCCACTGCGCGCGGCCTCCGGCCGTGCTCGGGCGGGCCGGCCCGGCGGCACGACGGCGCGGTGTGGCGCCAGCCGCAGGCGGCGCAGGAATCAGATCTATACGCGTATTGGCGCGGAACTCGTCTCGCTGCCAATGCTGCGTTGAGCCCGCTCGCCGAGCAGCCCGAAGGTCGCGCCTAGGCCAAGCCATAGCACGGCCAGAGCGGCAAGCGCAGCCAGCCGGAAATCCCAGATCAGATCCGCCGGCACGCTGACGGTGGCGGGGTTGTTCGGGAGCAGCCACGTCGCTGCCAAACCGGTCACCACGACAGCCAGTATGGCGAGCTGCCGCAGCGATACCCGTACGCCGCGGGCCTCCAGCCATCCGGACAGTTGGCCGGCTGCCACCACTGCCGCTATGCCTACCAGGATCGCCGCGAGGTAGGACGTCGTCCGAGCATCCACGGTCCCCGGATCGCCCACCGCCGGTGGGTTCGCTGGGTACCGGATAAACGGGATCACGGCGACGCCCACCAGGCCTGCTACTGCGAGCCCGGTGGCCCGCCGCCACGAGTCCGTCTGCGGGTCTTGGCGATACACCAGTCCGTAGACCAGACCGAACAAGATCCCGATTGCCAGGCCGGTGAGCATCGACACCAAGAACAGCGCGCCTTGCTGGGCGGCGCGGGAGAACACCTCGGCGTGCTCGTGCTCCCCGGCGGCGTGGGCGGCGGCTTCCTCCAGCGCGATCGCCCGGTGCACCGATGGCTCGCCGAACAGGAACGACACCAGAGCCGACAGCAGGCCCGCGACCGCACCGGCCGCCGCCCCACGCCCCATCACACGAAGCAGTGGACTCATCATCTACCCGGCCACCTAGTGGCAGGGCAGCGCGAGCAGGTGACGGGCGTCGTGAGCGAACTCGTGCAGGTAGTTGTTCGTGAACGCCTCGCTTCCGAAGAACGGCGCGAGCAGGCCGCCCTGGTCTAAGAACATCGCATACAGCAAGAACAACGCCCCCACCACCAGCAGCCCGGCGATGATGGCATCACGCGCCTTGATCGTGTCGATCTCTCTTGGCGCCGAACGCGTAGCCACGAACATGACAGCCCTCCTCTGGGGTCTTCCGCCCCATCTGGATCCGGCGGTAGCGCAGTGTCCTGACTCCCGGATCACCGTCCACGCCCCGACCTTCCAGCCCTCGGCCGTGGTCATTGATAAGGCGTGGCTCCCCGGTCACAGTGGCGGGACCGTCCCGGACTCGCACCGGGTTCCTACCACTACCGCTCGTGTTTGAGTTAGCCGAACTCAAGACTGACCGCCGGCCATCAGCTCGTCAAGCCTCGAGGGGCTAATTCACTGCGACCCAGGCCTCCGGCGGGCCTCCGCTCCGGGATGGGGCTCCGGCTGGGCACGAGGGTGGTGGGTTACCAGGTGGGAGCGGGTATCCCGTCACGCCGGCGCCGGAGGCGTAGCAGACCAGGGGCAGGGGTCCAGGTCGTTCAGCGCGCAGGGTGCTCCACCTGGACCCCTGCCCCTGGCCCGCTCCGAGGCAAGCTCGCCGACGCGACGGGATACCCGCTTCCGCCACTCCCCTGCCGGGTCGAGGACGACCAGGCCCGTGCTATTGGCGTGCTATTCGGCCCGGTCAACCACGGTCAGCAGCGCGCACCCCTGACACCGCCGGCCGCAGGTCACCACCGGCTACCGGGCGCCCGGCGCAGCCTTCCAAGCTGGCGCTCCCACCGGCCAAGATCATGCCGTCATCAGGCCGCCAGAGGTCAGGCACGCGGGAGTAGAACCGAGAAGCAGTGAGTACGTTCACCCTGGTCAGCGGCACTTCGAGCGACGGCGACAGCAGGTCGAGCGCGCCCGCCGCAAGTTCTACGACATCTTCGAGGGCACCGAACAGATCCAGCAACTCGTCATCGCCCGCGCCATCTCCGGCATGCACATCCGATAGCCCCGACGCTGCGAGGCGAATACCCCGGCACGTGCCGCACGCATACACGGTCGGCGCCACAGACGGCGCGCCGCTCGATCAGCGGCGATCCTCCATCTCCCACGCGTGGTCGAGGATGTGCCAGGCGATCCGGCGCGCGGCTCGGCCAGCCCTTGGTGATGAGGGGAGTGCCGTCGGAGGTGGCGCCGAGCACGGCGAGGATGTCCGCACGTAACGCGGCGATGGCCGCCGAGTCGTCGATCTGCAACCGGCCGTGCTTGACGCCGATCTTGCGTGCGTAGGACCGCTCGGCCTCGACGACGTGGGTGATCATCGCATCGCGGTCGCGGCCCCCGCCGCGGGGGCCCTTGCGCAGCTCCTCGGGGGAGTCCGCGGCGGTCCGGTCGAACACGCCCCATGCCGAGTCGACCAGTCCCGCGTAGCGCTGGGCCAGCTCGGCTTCCAGCGGCGTCCGATCGAGTGCGGGGATCTCCCCAGGGGCACCGAAGTCGGTCGTGGCCGAGCCCGGAATCCGCTCGACGACGTCGAAGGAATCGACCTCGGGCAGCTTTGACCCGGCCATGTCGGCAACGACCGAGTAACGCCCGGCGTAGCCGGCCAGCGCCTCCAACGCAGCTTCCTCCGACTTGCCGGAACGGCACCAGCCGGGCCAGCCGACCGAGCACGCGAAGACCCTCTTGGTGCCGACCTCGAGGTAGACCTGCAGCGTCATGGTCCGATTCTGGCGGAAGGGTTTGACGGTCACGGGGTTTGACGGTCACAGCCGTCAGTGCGCGCGGACACTGTGGCAGTGTGGCCAGCGTGAGCAGCAGCGAGGCGGTTCGCGGCGACGGCGACGGCTGGGTGCACTGCTCCGACGGCCAGCGCCGGTGGGGCCGCTTCGGGGCAGCCGGTCTGCTGCTGCGGGTGCCCGCCCCGGACGGCGGCGCGCTGGCGCTGCTGCAGCACCGCGCGGCGTGGACCCACCAGGGCCAGCGCTGGGGACTGCCGGGTGGCGCCCGCAACAGCGAGGAGGACGCCGCGGCCACCGCGCTGCGGGAGGCGCGGGAGGAAGCCGGCGTCGACACGGACCGACTGCACGTCGTGGCCGAGCATGTCGACCACCCGGCCGGTGACGCGTGGACCTACACCACTGTGGTCGCCGATGCGGCGCAGCCGCTCGCATTGAGTGCCAACCAGGAGAGCGCCGAGTTGCGGTGGGTTCCCGAGCCGCAGGTGGCGGAGCTCGCGCTGCACTCCGGCTTCGCCGCCAGCTGGGCGTCACTTCGCGCCCGCCACGTCACGCTGCTGGTCGACGCCGCCAATGTCGTCGGATCGGTGCCGGACGGGTGGTGGCGGGACCGGGCCGCCGCCGCGCAACGCCTGCTGCGGCGGTGCGCCGCAACGGTGCCCGGCACCCTGCCGCTGCCCGGCGGCGATTTCGCCTGGATGCGCCGCGGCATCGTCGTGCTCGAGGGTGCGGGGTCGGCCGCGGCCGACGTGCCCGGCCTGGACGTGGTACGGGCGCGCGGTTCCGGCGACGACACGCTGGTCGAGATCGCCGGCCACGAACCGGACTGCCTGCTCGTCAGCGCGGACCGCGGGTTGCGTGCCCGGCTTCCGCTGACGGCGGCGAGCGTGGGACCCGGCGTGCTGCTCGACCGGCTGCCCCGAGCGTGACCGGATCCACCTCGGCACCGGCTCGGCCCTGCGGCACCGGCGTCGCCGCCGGCCGCGCGGGCACCCGCCATCGCGCTGCGCCCAGCGGACCGCTCTACTTGCGGACCGTCTACTTGCGGACCTCGATCTTTGCCGGGCCGCCGGCATCGCTGGCATTACGCACCGTCACCTGCAGCACGCCCTCCCGCAGTTGGGCATCGATGTCGTCGTCCTCGACACCCGGTGGCAGGGTGATGTCCCGACGGAACTGCCCGGAGTAACGCTCCCGCACGTAGAAGTCGTTGTCCTGCTCCGCGCCGACCCGGCGGTCGCCGAAGATGGTGAGCGTGCCGTGCGACAGCGTCACCTCGACGTCGTCGGCCGCCACCCCGGCGAGCTCGGTACGGATCACCAGGTCCGAACCCTGCGCGAAGATGTCCGTGGTCGGGCTCCAGGCGTCGGCGAAGCCGCGAGGGCGTTGCTCGATGTTGCTGCCGCCGCTGTCGATGCCGCCCATGAGGTCCGACATCCGGTTCATCTCGCTGATGATGTCGCTGACCCCGCGGAACGGGTTCCGCAGCTTCCTGCCTGCCGCCATGCTCATCCTCTCCTGTAGACGGTGGTCTTCGGGATGGCGGGTGGTGATGTGCGGCTGCCCGGCATCATGCCGGGCAGCCGCACCGAGTCTCAGTCACCCACTGTCGCAGTCGTCTTCTCGGCGGTCTCGGACTCCTCGTCGTCCTTGCGCTCAGCCGGCGAGTAGCCCGACACGCCGCTGCGTTCCGAGCCCGCGCGGTCGGCCGCGGGGATCGGGAACCGGTCGTTCTGCATGCCCTTCACCGTGCCGATGGCAACCAGCAGCAGCACCACCGCGAACGGCAGCCCGGTGGTCACGGCCGCGGACTGCAGCGAGTCCAGCGCGGCCGCACCGCCCACGACCAGCAGGACCGCGGTGACCGCACCCTCCAGCACGGCCCAGAAGAACCGCTGCTGCCAGATCGGGTGCGGGTCGCCACCGTTGGTGAGCATGTCGACGACCAGCGAGCCGGAGTCCGACGAGGTGGCGAAGAACAGCGTCACCACCAGGATGGCGAGCACCGAGACCAGCACCGACAGGATCGCCCCGATCGGCAGCGCCTGCATCAGGCTGAACAGCGCGAGCTCGGGGTCCTGGCCGGAGATGTCGACGGTGCCGAGAACCGTCTCGTAGTACAGGCCGGTGCCGCCCAGGATGCTGAACCACACGATCGAGGCCGCGACGGGCGCGCCCAGCACCCCGGTGACGAACTCGCGCACGGTGCGGCCGCGGGAGATGCGGGCGACGAACATGCCCACGAACGGCGCCCAGGAGATCCACCAGCCCCAGTAGAACAGCGTCCAGCCAGCCTGCCAGCTCGCGGCTTCCGGTGCCGTGTTCGGGTTGAACACGGTGAAGCTGTTGCCCACGATGCTCGACAGGTAGTTGCCGGTCCAGTCGGCGAGCCCGGTGAGCATGTACAGCTTCGGCCCGACCGCGAAGACGAACACCATCAGCAGCAGGGCGAGCCACATGTTGAGCACCGACAGCCGGCGGATGCCCTTGTCGATGCCGAACATGACCGAGGTGACCGCCACCCCGGTGATCACGGCGACGATCAGGACCTGGCTCGTCAGGTTGTTCGGCAACCCGAACAGCTCGTTCAGGCCGGTGTTGATCTGCTGCGTACCCAGACCCAACGAGGTCGCCAGCCCGAACAGGGTGCCGAACACCGCGAGGATGTCGATCAGGTTGCCCGGCCAGCCGTAGATCCGGCTACCGAGCAGCGGGTAGAGCGCCGACGCCGGGCGCAGTGGCAGGCCCTTGCGGAAGCAGAAGTAGCCCATCGCCAGGCCGAGCACGGTGTAGATCGCCCAGGGGTGCAGCCCCCAGTGGAAGAACGTCCAGTTCATCCCCTGGTCGGCCGCCGGCGCCTGGCCCACCGGCGGGTTGGCCGCGTGATAGGGGGCCTCGTAGACCCCGAAGAAGACCAGCCCGATCCCCATGCCGGCGGTGAACAGCATCGCGAACCAGGCCACTGTGCTGAACTCGGGCCGCGAGTCGTCCGGGCCGAGCCGCAGCTTGCCGAACCGGCTGATCGCGAGCCCGATCACGAAGACCAGGAAGAAGGTCGCGACGAGGATGTAGAACCAGCCGAAGTAGCGCGCGATGAAGTCCATCGTGGCCGACGCAGCGTTGCTGGTTGCGTCGACGAACAGTACGCCGACGAGCAGGAAGGCCAGCACGACGGCGCCGGAGATGAGGAACACCGGCGGGTTGGTGTGCGTCCTGAGGTATCTGGACAGCGTGCCGCCCTCTGCTGGTGACCGCGTTGTGGACATCTCGACACTCCTCCTCAGCGGGCGGCTGGCCCGGTGGTCGAGCCGACCGCCCCACTGCCTACCGTCGCCGGCGGTTCACCCCTCCGGCGACTCGGCTACCGTAATCCAGCAGTTCAGTCGCCCACTGTAAGACACCGGCCCCCCGATATGGACCCTCTTGGGCGAACCTTCCGGGTCGCCGTCACGTAACGATTGCGCCGCAGCGGCCGCCGTCTATACACAGTGTGAGCACCGAAGTCAGAAGGTAATCGCAATCGCCGGATCGGCCAGCAACGCGCCGACGTCGGCGAGGAACTGCGAGCCCTGTTGCCCGTCGACCACCCGGTGGTCGAAGGACAGCGCGAGCTGACAGACGGGCCGCGGCACCACCGCACCGTCGACGACCCAGGGCATCTCCCGGATCGCGCCGAGCGCCAGGATCGCCGACTCACCGGGGTTGAGGATCGGCGTGCCCGTGTCGACGCCGAACACCCCGACGTTGGTGATCGTGAACGTGCCGCCGACCATGTCCTCCGGCGCCGTCGCACCCTCCCGCGCGGTTGTGGCCAGCGCTTCCAGCGCACCGGCCAGCTCGGCCAGCGGCATCGCGTCGGCACGGCGGATCTTGGGCACCACCAGGCCGCGCGGTGTGGCGGCCGCGATGCCGAGGTTGACGTGATCGAAGTAGACGATCTCGCCGGCCGCCTCGTCCCACGAGGCGTTGACGTCCGGGGTGCGCCGCACCGCCAGGCAGACCGCCTTCGACGCGAACGCCAGCGGCGTGAGCTTGACGTCGCGGAAGCCACGCTGCGACCCGAGCTTGTCCCGCAGCGCCATCATCGGCGAGACGTCGACGGTGAGGAACTCGGTCACGTGCGGCGCTGAGAAGGCGCTGGCCACCACCGCCTGCGCGGTGGCGCGCCGCACCCCACGGACCGGCACCCGCCGCTCGCCCTCGCGCGGTGCGGCGGCCGGTGGGGCGCCGTTGCTGACCGCGTGCGCGTGCTGCACGTCCTCCCGGGTGATGATGCCGTCGTGGCCGGAGCCGGCCAGTCGGCCCAGATCGATGCCCAGGTCCTTGGCCAGCTTGCGCACCGGTGGCTTGGCCAGCGGCGCCCGCTCGGCGGCCGGGGCAGCGGCGGCCGCCGGCTCGGGGGCCGGCGGGATCGCCGGTTCGGGGGCCGGCTCGGTCGTTGCCTTCCGGGGGCGCCGCGTCGCCGTCGCCGACTTAGGCCCGTAGCCGACCAGGTTGGGCACCTGCTCGTCGGAGCCCGTCTGCGACGGAGCCGCCGAGTCCGGGTCGAGGTCGATGGTGACGATCGGCGACCCCACGCTGACCGTCGCCCCCGGCTCGGCGAGCAATTCCGTCACGACCCCGGCGTACGGGCAGGGCAGTTCGACGGCCGCCTTCGCCGTCTCGATCTCGACGATGATCTGGTTGACGCTGACGGTGTCGCCCGGCGCGACACGCCAGGACAGGATCTCCGCCTCGGTCAGGCCCTCCCCGACATCGGGCAGGGGGAACTGCTTGTACTGCGACACAGCTCCTCCTTCAGTGCGCCAGCACCCGGTCGACGGCGTCGAGCACCCGGTCGAGGTCGGGCAGGTACTGCTCCTCGCACTTCGAGGGCGGGTACGGGGTGTCGAACCCGGTCACCCGCAGCACCGGCGCCTCCAGCGAGTAGAAGCACTCCTGCTGCACCCGTGCGGTCACCTCGGCGGTGACCGAGCATTCGCCCGGCGCCTCGGAGACGCAGATCAGCCGCCCGGTGCGGCGCACCGAGTCGAACACCGGTGCCAAGTCCAGCGGGGACAGTGTGCGCAGATCGATGACCTCGAGGTCGTGCCCGTCCTGCTCGGCGGCGGCGGCCGCGTCGAGCGCGGTGCGGACCATCGGACCGTAGGCTGCGAGGGTCGCCGTCGAGCCCGGCCGGGCGATCCGCGAGGTGTGCAGCGGCTGCGGCGTCGCCGAGGTGTCCAGCTCCGACTTCTCCCAGTACCGGCGCTTGGGCTCGAAGAAGATCACCGGGTCGTCGGAGGCGATGGCCTGCTGCAGCATCCAGTAGGCGTCGGCGGCGTTCGAGCACGAGACGACCTTGAGACCGGCGACGTGCGCGAACAGTGACTCGGGGGACTCGGAGTGGTGCTCGACGGCGCCGATGCCACCACCGAACGGGATGCGCACGACCACCCGCATCGGGAGCTTGCCCTGCGAGCGGTAGTGCAGCTTGGCCAGCTGCGAGACGATCTGGTCGAAGCCGGGGAAGACGAACCCGTCGAACTGGATCTCGCAGACCGGCCGGAAGTCGCGCAGCGCGAGCCCGATCGCGGTGCCGATGATCCCCGACTCGGCCAGCGGGGTGTCGAGCACGCGCTGCTCGCCGAAGTCCTTCTGCAACCCGTCGGTGATGCGGAATACGCCGCCGAGCTTGCCGACGTCCTCCCCCATCACGATGACCTTGCCGTCGGCCTCCATCGCCGCGCGCAGTCCGGCGTTGAGTGCCTTGGCCATGGACACGGTCTGCGCGCCCGGCGAGCCGGACTCGGTGCGATCCGTCGTCGGGGCGGCCATCACCGCTCACCATCCGGCGTACCCGCGTCGGCGAAGCCGGCCTGGTACGCGAGGAGTTCCTCGTGCTGCGCCTGCACCGCCGGTGAGGGCTCCGCGTACACCTGCGAGAAGATCCGCTCCGGGCCGGGTGCGGGCATCGCCTCGCAGCACTCCCGCAGCCGCGCCGCGAGCTCGTCGGACTCGGCGGCCACCCCGTCGAAGAAGTCCTGCTCGGCGACTCCCTCGCGGACCAGGTGCACCCGCAGTCGCTCGATGGGGTCCTTGAGCTTCCAGGCCTCCAGCTCTTCGGCGAGCCGGTAGCGGGTCGCATCGTCCGAGGTGGTGTGCGCGTCCATCCGATAGGTGTAGGCCTCGATCAGCACCGGACCGTTGCCGGCGCGGCACTCGTCGAGCGCCCAGCGGGTGACCGCCAGCGTGGCGAGCACGTCGTTGCCGTCCACCCGGATCCCGGGGAAGCCATAGCCCTGCGCGCGACGGTAGAGCGGCACCCGGCTCTGGCGCTCGGTCGGCTCGGAGACCGCCCACTGGTTGTTCTGGCAGAAGAAGACCACCGGGGCGTCGTAGACCGCGGCCCACACGAAGCTCTCGTGCACGTCGCCCTGGCTCGTGGCGCCGTCCCCGAAGAAACAGATCGTGGCTTCACCGGTCGCACTGTCACCGACCTTGCCCTCGAAGCGCTGACCCATCGCGTAGCCGGCCGCATTGAGGCACTGGTTGCCGATGACGATGGTGTAGAGGTGCAAGCCCGTCGCCCTCGGGTCCCACGAGCCGTGATCGGTGCCGCGGAAGATACCGAGCAGCTCGGTCGGGTCCACCCCGCGGCACCAGGCGATGCCGTGCTCACGGTAGGACGGGAACGCCATGTCCTGCGGCGCCATCGCCCGGCCCGCACCGATCTGCGCCGCTTCCTGGCCGAGCAGCGGAACCCAGATGCCGAGCTGCCCCTGCCGCTGCAGTGCGTTGGCCTCCCGGTCGACGCGCCTGACGAGGGTCATGTCCCGGTAGAGTGACTTCAGCTCCTCGGCGCCGACGTCGAGAGTGAAGTCGGGATGGTGCACCCGCTGCCCCTCGGGGGACAGCAGCTGCACGAGATCGTCACCGCCCTCGCTGGTGGCCCGGAGGCCGGCGATGACCTGCGCGGCGGTGGGCTCGGCTTCGACGGCGCCTGCTGAGCCGACCGAGGATCGTGTCCAGGACGGTGGGTCGTGCTGCGGGGACGGCATACGCCTCTCCTCGATTTCTCGCCGGGCACCCACTCGTGATGGGGCCTCGGGTCGGCCGCCCGTGCGAGCTCGCCCCGGGGTAGGGGGCATGGCTCGCCCGGCGGCACTGGCGGATCACTCCCACGCTCATCCTGACACGAGCGGACACGATCCGGCAGGGTCGAGAAGCGGTGGCCGCGGCGCGTCACCGCAGGCGACGCGCCGGGCACCGAGCGGTGTCAGTAACGACCGTGGGGGTCGTCGCGCCGCGGGTGAGGCTGCCCGCCGCCGGGCTGATGATGACCGGGGGGCTGCTGGCCGCCGCGCGGCCCCTGGCCGGTCAGGCCGTCGGTCTTGCGGACCGCCTTGTCGATCTGGCTGCGGTAGCGGCCCTTGGTCTGCTTGTCGGCGAACTTGGCCGCCTTGTCGGTGATGTTCCGGACCCGCTCCGGGTTCTGCTGGGCGTAGTGCTGCGCTTTGGTCAGCAGCTTGGTGAAGACGCTCATGGGGTCCTCTCCTCGTGGATGGTGCGTGGCCCATTGTCGCCCCCGGAGGCCACGGCGCACGAATCGAGGCGCTACCCCTCCTCCTCCCAGGACGGATCGAAGTACTCGTCGAGCACGTTCTTGGTGCTGCGCAGCCGCTCCTGGACCTCTTCACGCAGTGCGGTGAGCCGCTCGAGCTCCCGCTCGCTGTCCCGGGTGCGCTGCTGCGCGGTCGTGGTGGCCTCGCTGACGAGCTGCTCGGCATCCTTGCGGGCACGCTCGACGACGGAGGAGGCCTCGTCGTTGGCACGCTGCCGGATCTCGCCGGCTTCCTCCTCGGCGAGCCGAAGGATCTTCTCCACCCGGTCACCGAAGCCGACGTCGGGATCGGGCACCCGCCTGCCGAGCTCACCGCGGGCCTCGGCGAGCTCGCCCTCGAGGGCCGCCGTACGTTCCCGCGCCGACGCCAGCGCCTGCTCGGCGGTCGTCAGCTCGCTGCCGAGGAACCGGAGCCGCTCGTCGACCTGCTCGCGGGCGTAGCCGCGCAGCACGGTGTCGAAGTACTCGTTGCCGGGCTCGTCCAAAGCATTCCTCCGCTCCTGCCGCGGGACCCCGGGGGTGACGGTACCCGGGCGACAGCCAGGATGCGGACATGAGCGCGCCGAGGCTGGCGCTGGACGTCGGCGGCACGAAGCTGGCCGCGGCGCTGGTGGATGCAGCGGGTGAGGTGCTGCGGTGCGCACGGTGTCCGACCCCGCCGGCCGCCGTGTGGGACGCGGTCTCCGGCGTGCTCAGCGAGGCCGCGGCTCGACACCGGTGTGCGGGGTCGGCATCGGCTGCGGCGGCCCGATCGACCCGGCGGCGGGCACCGTGACCCCGGTCAACATCGCCGACTGGGTCGGGTTCCCGCTGCGCGACCGCGTCGCCGGGTCGGTCGGCGGCGTGCCCGTGGCGCTGGCCAACGACGGCGTCTGCATGACACTCGGTGAGCAGCGCCACGGCGCCGGGCGCGGCGTTGCTCAGCTGCTCGGCGTGGTGGTGTCGACCGGGGTCGGTGGCGGACTCGTCGCGGGCGGGCGACCGGTGCTCGGGCGGAGCGGCAACGCCGGGCATGTCGGTCACGTGGTCGTCGAGCCGGACGGCGCCGTGTGCAGTTGCGGCGGCCGCGGCTGCCTGGAGACCGTGGCGTCGGGACCGCACCTGGTGCGATGGGCGCGCGAACGGGGCTGGAACGGCGACGGCGGGGCGAGGGCGCTGGCCGAGTCGGCCCGTGCGGGCGACGTGGTGGCCCGTCGTGCCTTCCGTCGCGGTGGGCTCGCGCTGGGCCGGGCGCTGGCGTCGGTGGCGGCCGTCTGCGACGTCGACCTGGTCGTGCTCGGCGGCGGCGTCGTCGCGGCGGGTGAGTTGCTGCTCGGGCCGGCGCGCGAGGCACTGGCCGAGCACGCCCGGCTGGGCTACCTGCGTGACCTGCGGGTCGTCCCGGGCTCGCTCGGCGCCGTCGCCGGACTCGTGGGCGCCGCGGCCCTGCTCGATGGTGACGCCGCAACCCTCGCCGGTCACCGGACGTCCTACTGCCGGTAGCGGGCTATGGTGGCGCGACGGCGGGGCACCAGAGCAGGAGATGACGGTGAGCAACTCGGGACAGCCACCGCGCGGGCGCGGCCCGCGTGAGGATCCCTTCGCCCAGCCGTACCGCCCGACCGCGGCACGGCCACCGGGGCGCGGATCCCCGCACCCGCCGCCCCGTAACCAGCCGCCGGGCCGCAACCGGCCACCGCCCAACCGTCCGGCAGGGCGCCCGCAGGCACCCCCGCGCCGGCGCCGCCCGGGCCGCGTGCTGCGCCGCATCCTGCTGGTGCTCGTGCTGCTGCTCGCCGGGCTGGCCGTGTACGTCGAGCTGTCGCTGACCAGGACCGACGCGCTGGCCGACTACCCCGATCGGGTCGGCAACTCCACCGGGACGAACTGGTTGATCGTCGGTTCCGACAGTCGCGAGGCGCTGTCGGAGGAGGAGCAGGACCAGCTGGCCACCGGAACCGTCGCGGGCGGGCGGACCGACACGATCATGCTGCTGCACATCCCCTTCCCCTTCGTCGGGGGCGGGGAGCCGACGTTGGTGAGCCTGCCGCGGGACTCCTCGGTGCCGCTTCCCGGCAGTGGGGAGCGGGTGAAGCTCAACTCGACCTACAGCACCGGCGGGCCGCAGCTGCTGGTTCAGACGGTCGAGACCGTCACCGGCATCCATATCGACCACTACGCCGAGATCGGGTTCGGCGGTTTCGCAGGCATCGTGGACGACATCGGCGGTGTCGAGATCTGCCTCGACGAACCCATCTCCGACCCCCTCGCCGATATCGACCTGCCCGCGGGCTGCCAGCAGCTGTCCGGCCCGCAGGCGCTGGGTTACGTACGCACCCGCGCGACGCCCGCGGGCGACCTCGACCGCGTCGAGCGGCAGCGGCAGTTCCTCGGCGCGCTGCTCGAGCGGGCGGTCAGCCCCGCCGTACTGCTCAACCCGTTCCGCCTGGTCCCGCTGGTCACCGGGGTGCCCGACGCGCTGACCGTCGACAACGGCGATCACGTCTGGAACCTCGCCCGGCTCGGCTGGACGATGCGGGGCATCGCCAGCGGCGAGGTCGTGACGATCACCGTCCCCATCGACGGCTTCGAGGAGCTCGACAACGGCTCGTCGGCGGTGTCCTGGGACCAGGAGGCGGCATCGGCACTGTTCGACGCACTCGCCAACGACGAGCCCGTGCCTGGCTGACGCCCTGTGAGTGGCGATGCGAGCCATGACTCGTATCGCCACTCACGACCTGTCCACAGGTCAGGTGCGGCCGAGGGTGAAGAACTCGTCGTTGGGCCGCAGCGCCATGAGGTGCGCGAGCCGGTTGGACATCGCGAACAGCGCGCTGATCGCGCCGACGTCCCAGACCTCCTCGTCGGACAGCCCGGCGGCGCGCGCGGCGTCGAGGTCGGCCTCGGACAGCTCCGCCGAACGGGTCGCCAGCACGAGGGCGAGGTCGACGATGGCGCGCTGCCGCGGTTCGAGCGGAGCACCCCAGGGATTGGCGGCGACGTGGTCGGCCAGCTGCGGGTCCTTGCTGCGGATCCGCAGGACGGCGCCGTGCGCCACGATGCAGTACGTGCAGTGGTTGGCGCCCGAGGTCGCGACCACGACGAGCTCGCGCTCGGCCTTCGACAGTCCCTCGTCGGAATCCATCAGCGCGTCGTGGTAGTCGAGGAAGGCGCGCAGCTCCGCCGGGCGCCTCGCCAGCCCCCGGAAGACGTTGGGCACGAACCCCGACTTCTCCGCGATCGCCCCGACCCGCTCGCGCAGGTCGTCGGGAAACTCCGACAGCTCCACCACGCCGAACCGGCTCACCTCGCTCATGCCCGCGACGCTACTCACCCGCAGGGCTCGTGTAGCGGCGGCTCCCGCGCCTGCTGGTGATCGGGGTCATGGTCGGGTGGCCCACTCGGGTGGGGTGTGGTCGTTGGGTGGCCTGTACGGAGGTGGGTGCGTAGCGTTAACGTGCCGGGCGGGGAGTGAGCTTGTGCCTCGGGGTGGTATTGGACGGGCAGCGGTCACGTCGAGTGCCGGGCGCTTCCGCCATGGGTGTGTCTGGGGGCGTGGAAGGGAGTGGGCATGAAGTTCGATATGGGGTCGACGAC
>WHSY01000083.1:309-22223 GCA_009379815.1 Pseudonocardiaceae bacterium | reverse complement strand
GACGCGTGGAGGGCGCGGGAGTTCCCGGCCGTCAGGTTCGAGCGGTATTGCGATGATGTGGTGGTCCACTGCCGCAGCGAAGCCGAAGCACACCACGTGCGGGAGGCGATAGCGGGGCGATTGGGCGAATGCGGGGGGTTGCAACTGCATCCCGACAAGACCCGCATCGTGTACTGCAAGGACAGCACGAGGTGCGGCTCGTACGAACACACCTCGTTCACCTTCTTGGGGTACGGGTTTCGGGTGCGGAAGGTCCGGACGAAGCACGGGAAGTATTTCTACGGTTTCAACCCGGCCATCAGCGACGAAGCCGCCAAGCACATCCGGAAACAGATCCGCTCCTGGCGGCTGCATCTGCGCAGTGGAGCAAACCTGAAGGGCCTCGCACAGGACATTAACGCGATCGTGCGGGGGTGGATCAACTACTACGGGCGCTACTACCCGTCGGCGCTGGTCCCCAGCCTCAACCGGATCAACGACTACCTGATCCGATGGATCGTGCAGAAATACAAGCGGTACCGCAGACGACGGATGCGGGCACGAGACGCCCTGGGCAGAGCCGCAGCGCGCTACCCCGGCCTCTTCGCCCACTGGAAGCTCGTCAAGCCGTGACCGCAGCGACCGGATGATGGGAGCCGTGTAAATCGAGAGGTTTACGCACGGTTCTGCGAGAGCCGGGGGCTGAGATGCCCCCGGCTACTCACCAATTTGGCGGCGATGGCACCAAGCCCAGGCCCGCCGAGCCCACGTCCGACGCCACCTCCAGCTCCAGACGCTGATGATCTAGCCCTGTAGTACTAGTCGGTGGGCAGGTTGAGCAGCTCGCCAAGCACGTCCTCGCAGCGGCCCTCGCGGCGCCACACCGCGCCGGACTCGCCCGGCAGCTGCGACGGCACGATCAGGTCACTGTCGCTGCGGGTTTGGTGGCGCATGGCGATGCAGCGGTCCTCGCCCTCGATGGCGATGCTGTCGGTCCAGCGTGGGCCGACCCGCGCGGCCACGATCGCCACCGGCCGGCCGTGCCGGTCGGGTATCAGCTCGCGCTGCCACCCGCGCGCAGCCGTCAGCCGCCGCACGTACTTGGTGGACGGGTACAGGTCGCCGGTCACTGCTGCTGCTCCGATCGAGGTTGAGTCGCGGCGGTGAGGTAGCCCACCAGCTCGCGCGCCTGGTCGTCGGACAGCTCGGCCCCCGTGGACAGCACCCCGTGGTGGAGTAGCTGCACTCGGCCGTCCACGCGGCGCACCAGCAGGGTGCAGGTCCCGCCGCCGCAGTCGGCCGGGCGTCGTGTCTCGATGGCCGCGCGGTATGTCTCGCGCTCGCCGGGGTTCACCGGGTCACCGTCGCGGGCGCCGTCGCGGCGGTGCGGCAGGCCGTGCAGCGCACGGGTAACGCCGGGTCCGATGGGTTGCACCCGCCGCAGCAGGCGCCGCAATACGAGCGGTAGATCGGCACGAGTGCACTGCTGCTGGTGGTGGATACGGTGCTCATCGGGTCCACTTCCTCTCCGCAGGTGGTGGATCAAGGCCCCGGCGCGGTGTTCCCTCACCGGCCGGGGCCGCCTTGTGTCTCCTGCACTCTACGACTAACCGTGCTGAAACGCGCTGATATCCGTATGATTGTGAGTAACAGCGCACGATGCGCCTAGATGCGACGCTTCACGGCCTAACGTGCTGGATCGTGTCGAAGCTCGTGTCCACGTCCGTCGCGGCGGCCGAGCTGGGCGTCTCCGTGCGGACGCTGCAGCAGTGGGCACACGACGGCCTGGTGATCCCTGATCTGTGGACACCGGGTGGTCACGCCCGGTGGGACGTCGAGCGGCTACGGCGCGAGCTGCGCGACAAGCGCCAGCGCGACGAGTGACCCGTCAACCGGCGCCCTGCTCGGCGCGGGCCACGGCCAGTCGCGCGACCGGGTCGCCCAGGTCGTCGGCGTCGAGTTGGGCGAAGCGTCGCTGCGCGTGTAGCGAGTGACAGGCGTCGGCGGTGTATTCCGATCAGGACGGCCGCGCCGTCGCGGGTTCCGTGCAGCCCTTGGCGTCGGCGCGCTCCTTGACCGAGGCGGCGTAGGAGTCGACGTACTCCTGACCGGACAGCTCCATCAGCGAGTACATGATCTCGTCGACGATCGAGCGCTCGACGAAGCGGTCCCCGGCGAGCCCCGCATAGCGGGAGAAGTCCAGCGGCGCACCGCAGTGCACCTCGACGTGGTGCGGTCGCCAGATCTTGGAGCCGATCGGGTTGACCTTGTCGGTTCCCGCCATCGCGACGGGGATGACCGGCACGCCGGACTCCAGCGCCAGCCGCGCGACCCCGGTCTTGCCCTTGTAGAGCCGACCGTCCGGAGAGCGGGTGCCCTCCGGGTAGATGCCGAGCAACTTGCCCTCGCCCAGCAGGCGCACGCCGGTGTCGAGTGCGGCCTGCGCCGCCGAGCCGCTCGACCGGTCGATGGGGAACTGGCCCGCGAGAGTGAAGAACTGTCGTTTGAGCCAGCCGCTGACACCGCGGCCGGTGAAATACTCCCGCTTCGCCGGGAAGGTCACTCGACGGTGCAACACGAGGGGCAGGAAGAAGGAGTCGGCGACGGCGAGGTGGTTGCTGACCAGGATCGCCCCGCCGCGGCGCGGCACGTGCTCGGTCCCGGTGACCCGTGGGCGGAAGCACACCCGCATCAGCGGACCCATCAGGAGGTGTTTGAGAAGCCAGTAGAACACCGGCGACCGCCTTCCTCCCACGGGGGCAACACCCAGGCCAGCCTACGAAGCGTCGCAGACGGCACACAACGGCGGTGTGAGGACCCCGGGCACGGCAGCGGGCGGGTACCGTCGGGTCGGCAGCAGCTGCGATCCGGGCGGGCGCGCGCCGGGCGTCGCGGCAAGTTCTCGAGCCCGAGGTGGTGGCCCGGTGACCAGTCCCGATCCCGAGGAACAGGACGGCCGCTCGGGCAGCGCTCGGCCCGGCCGGGACGGCACCGATCCGGATGGCACCGACGCTGCCTTCGAGGACATCGTCGCCGGCTGGCGAGCCGAGCAGGATGCGCCGCGCTGGCCCGCCGAGGCCGACGCCGAGCCTGCCCCCTCGCGGGAGGGCACCCGGTCGGGCCCCGATCGCGGCGGTGCCGTTCCGGCCGAGGAGCACTTCGTCCCGCCCGAACCGCCGCCGATGCCGGCGCTGCGGCCGCGCACGGTGGGTGGGCTGCTCTTGATCGGCATCGGCGTGCTGCTGCTGTTCGCCCCCGGCGTGCCTGGGCTCACCGAGCGCATCGGCACCCCGCTCGGCCTGCTGGCGCTCGCCGGCGGGATCGCCTGGCTGGTGCTCGGGCTGCGCTCCGGCCCGCCCACGGACTCGGGCTGGGACGACGGCGCCCAGCTCTAACCATCGATCAACGCCCGGGCCAGCAGGGCGGACCCGACGATGGCGGCCTGGTCACCCAGCTGCGAGGTCCGGATCCGTGCGAGCGGCCGGTACCCGGCACCGGTCACCGTCGCCGCATAGTGCTCCCGGGCCTCGTCCAGGAACAGCGTCGCGGATTCCGCCACGCCGCCGCCGATGATCACGACCTGCGGGTCGTAGATATCGGCGACCAGCGCGAGGCCTTCCCCGAGCCAGCGTGCCAGCTCCTGCATGGCACGCCGCGCGACGGGATCGCCGTCGCGGGCTGCGGCGGCCACTCGCCGGCCGGACAGCCTGCCGGGGTCGGCGGTAGCCGCCGTGGCCAGTGGCCCCGCGCTGCCACGCCACCGCACCAGCAGTTCCAGGGCAGTCGTGACCAGCGCCGTTCCGCTGCAGTACCGCTCCCAGCAGCCGCGCTTGCCACAGGGGCACGGCCTGCCGTCGGGAACCACCCGCAGGTGCCCGAGCTCGGGAGCCACTCCGTGCGCACCGCGGAACAGCTCACCACCGACGAGCAGTGCCCCGCCGATCCCGGTACCGATGGCGACGAGCGTCGTCACCCGTGCCCCGGCCGCCGCGCCGAACCGGTGCTCGGCCACCGCTGCGGCGTTGGCGTCATGCTCGAGCAGGACCGGCACACCGACGCGGCGCTCGATCCGATCGGCCACCGCGGCACCGCGCCAGGACAGGTGCGGGGAGAAGTGCACCTGCCTGCGCCCGGTCGCGACGAACGCGGCGACGGCGAGCCCGACCGCCGCGACTCCGCCCGAGCGGCTCTGCCCCGGGCGGCGCTGCCCCGGGCGGCGCTGCCCCGGGCGGCGCTGCGGCGCCCAGCCGTGATCGGCGGCCAGCTCTCCCACCACGGCAGCGATCGCGTCCTCGAGCGCGTCGTCGCCGCTGGGTGTGGCTGCCCGCCGCAGGTCGAGCACCGAGCCTGCGGCATCGACCAACCCGGCGCGCACACTCGTCCCACCGACGTCGACGCCGACGGTCAGCACCCGGGGTCGCCACCCGCCCCCGGTTGCTCACGGCCCGCATGCCGCACCGGGATCCGCTGCGCCCCGGATTTTCGCCGGTCGCCGCCGGCACCGGCATCACCCGCGCCGGGCCCACCAGGGCCCGGCGCCCGCTGCCCGTCGGGCACCTCCGCGAGCAGCTCCCGGACCGCGGTGAGCATGCCGACGCCGTGCTCGGCGAGGCGGGCGGCCAGCTCCGGGCGCTCCCCGCGCAGCAACCCCATCACCGCGCACACCGGGCACCAGGTACAGGTAGCCGGTCCGGTCGGGCGGTCCCCCTCGTCGGCGGCATCACGCAACCGCTGCGCCCACGGTTCGAGCGCCTCGGTGAGCTGCTCCGCCAGCGCGCGCACCTCCACCGGGACACCGCCGTGCGCGTCGCACCCCCGCGCGCTCATCGCATCCACACCTTCATCGCATCCATAGCGCCGGATCGGGCCGGAACCGCACCAGCAGCCCGGCGCCGTCGACCTCGGCGCCGGTGACCACGCAGCGGCGCAGTACCGAGGGCAGGGTGATCAGCCTGCGGTGGCCGGCCGAGGTCACCGCGATCTCGTCACCGACCCGTGCCAGCTCCGGATCGGTCTCGTCCAGCAATGACACGGCCAGCCGTAACACGTACTCGCTGTCCAGACCGCTGCCGCCGACGTGCTCGACGGCCAGCAGCGGCACGCCGGGCCGGGCATCGCCGAGCATCGCGGCACCCTCGCCGAGGGACCCGGCGAGGCCGAGCAGCGCAGGCAATCCGACGGGTTCGGCAGCGTGATGCTCCACGGTGGTCACCGGCAGGTCGGGCAGGTCGGAGCACAACGCCGCGAGCACCGCGTCCTGCTCGCGGCGCCGGGTGCGAAGCCATCCGGCCGCCGTGCCACGCGCCGACACCGCAGGCGCGGGCACCAGCCGGTTGGCGATCAGCCCGTCCACCCGGATGCCCTGCAGAGTCAGCGCCGTCACGGTGCGCCGAGTCTCCGCCGCCACGACCCGTTCCGGGGTCAGCACCAGCCGCACGCCGGTAACCTGCGGATCGGTCAGCAACGCGCGCAACGATTCCAGCCGTTCGGCCAACCTTCCGATCGCATCTGCGGCCTCGTCCCAGCGCTGCGCCGAGGATCCATCGCCTGCGAGCCCGGCGAGCAGCCCGCGGACCAGCCGGCGGTGGGTCGGGAACAACCGTTCCAGGTACGTCGAGACGGCCTCGGGCAGCGCCAGCAGGCGCAGCGAATCCGCCGTCGGCGCGCAGTCGACGACCACCACGTCCCAGATCCCGCGGCGCGCCATCCGGGCCACCTCCGCCAGAGCCAGCAGCTCCTCCAGGCCGGGCAGCACGGTGAGCTCCTCGGCGAGTACGTCATCGACGCCGGCGCCGGCGAGCACGGTGCCGAGGTGGCCCCGCAGCTGCTCCCAGGCGCCGTCCACCAGCGCGCGGATGTCCACCTGGCACGCCGAGAGTCCCGCGTCGACCTCGGTCGGGTCGGCACCGACCGCGACGTCGAGCGCGTCGGCGAGGGAGTGCGCCGGATCGGTCGAGACCACCAGGGTCTTGCGCCCGCTTACGGCCAGCGCGCCGGCCGTGCCCGCGGCAAGGGTGGTCTTGCCGACACCACCCTTGCCCGCGAAGAGCAGCACGCGCACCGGTTCAGCCCTCGACTCGCCGCTTGAGTTCCTTGAGCGCGGTGTCCATGATCACCTTCTCGGCCTTGCGTTTGAACATCCCGATCATCGGGATGGCGAGTTCCACCGCGAGCGAGTAGGTCACGTCGGTCGACGACCCGGTGGGCTCGAGCACGTAGGAGCCGCGCTGCGCCTTCTGCATCTGGCCCTTGACCAGCTCCCAGTGCACCGACAGGCCGTCAGGGGCCCAGGTGTAGGCCAGCACGTACTCGTCCTTGACGACGCCCGCGTCGAGCACGAAACGCACCCGCTCGGCCCGGTCACCGCTGCCCGCGTCGAGCACCTCGACCTCCTTGACCGCCGCCGCCCATTCCGGGTAAGCGGGGAAGTCGGCGATCACCCCCATGATCGCGACGGGCTCCGCGTCGATGACGATCGACTGGGTGGACTCCTCTGCCATGGCTGGCAGGCTACCTTGTGATCGCGGACGATCGGGCGCCTCACCACCGCAGCACGTAGGGGGCACCGGTGCGCTGGAAGTGCCCGACGTTGACGCACTCGGTGCGCCCCAACCGCACCCGGGCTGCCAGCGGCTGGTGGACGTGCCCGAACAGCGCCGCCCACGGCTGCCGGCTGCGGATCGCGTCCAGCAGCGCCCCCGAGCCGACCTCGGGGTTGCGAGCAGCGACGTCATAGACCAGTTCGGGCACCGCAGGCGGGATGTGGCTGCACAGCACGTCGATCTCCGGCAGGCCGCCCACCGCGGCGGCGTACTCGTGTGCATCCCGCAAGTAGGGCGCCCAGGGCACCGACCGGCGCGGTATCGCCCCGTCGGGCAGCACACCTCCGCCGACGAACCCGAACCGCACACCGCCCAGGTCCGCCGCCTGCCCGTCGAGCACGTGGACGCCGTCGTGCGCGAACTCCGGCCACAGCTGCGGCAGATCGACGTTTCCGGCCACGGCGTAGGTCGGCGCGGGCAGTGCGGCGAACAGGCGACGGTACTGCTCGCGGGCGGCCTCGAAGACCACCGCCGCGGCGTCGTCGAGGCCGGCCCACATCCGCCGGATGAACGCGCCCGCCTCGCCGGGAGCCGCACCTGCCCGGAGCTCGGCGAAGCGGCGCACGGTCTCGGGGCCGAACACCGCGCCGAGGATGCCCGCGGAGTAGTCGTGGTAGTCGACGAAGTCGATCAGATCGCCGAGCACGACGAGGGCGTCGGCGCCCTCCCCGGCACTGGCCAGCGCATCGACGTTGCCGTGGACATCCGAGACGACATGCACCTTCACAGCCCGCACGCTAGCTGCGTGCTCGTCGGGTGTCGTCGGGTGCCAGGGCACCGGCGACACTCACGACCCCGCCGGCGGCGGCTCACCGGGCGGGCGACCACCCTCGAGGTGGCGCTTGAGGGTCAGGGCCATGCGCTTGGCCGCGCGCTGACGACGGGCGGCCTCGCGCTCACCGCGCCGCCTGCCGGCCGGCCGCGGCGTCCCGGTCCGGTCGGCGGGATCGGCACGCAGGAAGTAGTGCAGCATGGTGCCGCCACCCGCCACGGGCTCGAGCCACACCTCCATGCTGCCCACCAGCGCCCCGGTCACGGTCCAGCGCAGGCCTTCGTCGCCGCGGTCGGCGAAGACCTCCAGGCGCAGGTCCGGCCACAGCCCGCACCACGCGTTCCGGTCGGCGAAGACCGCGGCCATTATCCTGGGCGAGACAGCCAGGTACGTCTCGTCCACCACATCCACCGACACCACGGAGCACGATCCTGCCAGCGACCGGGCCGCGGTTGTGCCGGGTATGGGTGAATGGGCACTGGACGCGATAAGTTTCTGGCGAGTAACCCCCACGGCAGCGTCGAGTTCCGGAGGTCGGAGTGCGGGAGTTCAGCGGGCCTTCCATTGCGGTGGTGGCCGACGAGGAGAACCTCACCGATGTGATCTGGGAGAACGCGGAGCGCTTCGCCGACAGCATCAGCTTCCGGCGGCGGGTCGACGGCGGCTGGGTCGATGTGACCACGAAGGATTTCGCCGGACAGGTGAAGGCGGTGGCCAAGGGCCTGATGGCCGCCGGGATCGAGCGGGGCGACCGGGTGGCGCTGCTGTCCAAGACCCGCTACGAGTGGACGCTGCTCGACTACGCGATCTGGGCGGCGGGCGCCTCGACCGTGCCGGCCTACGAGACATCGTCGCCCGAGCAGGTCGAGTGGATCCTGTCCGACTCGGGCGCCAGGGCCGTCGTCGTCGAGACCGGCGAGCACCGCGCCACCGTGGCGGGGCTGACCGACCGGCTGCCCCGGCTGGCCAACGTGTGGCAGATCGAGCCATCCGCCGAGCCGGGCGGCGCGGCGGCCGCGGTCGACGAGCTCACGGCGCTCGGCGCGCAGGTCGGGGACGAGGCGGTGCGCGAGCGGGCAGCGTCGGTGATGGCCGACGATCTGGCCACGCTCGTCTACACCTCGGGCACGACGGGGCGGCCCAAGGGTTGCGAGCTGACCCACCGCAACCTGCTCGCCGACATCCGCGCCGGGGTCGACGCCTTCCCGAAGCTGCTGCAGCCGGGCAACTCGGTGCTGCTGTTCCTGCCGCTGGCCCACGTCTTCGCGCGCATCATCCAGTGCTGCTCGGTCTACACGCGGGTGGCGCTGGGCCACACTCCGGACGTCAAGAACCTGGTCTCGGACCTGGGCGATTTCCAGCCCAGCTTCGTTCTGTCCGTGCCGCGGGTGTTCGAGAAGGTCTACAACGGCGCCAAGCAGAAGGCGCACGCCGATGGCAAGGGCCGGATCTTCGACGCCGCGGACGCCACCGCGGTCGCGTGGAGCAGGGCGCAGGACACCGGCGGCCCCGGAGTGGGCCTGCGGCTGCGCCACGCGGCGTTCGACAAGCTCGTCTACGCCAAGCTGCGGGCCGTACTGGGTAGCCGGTGCATCGCGGCCGTCTCCGGCGGAGCCCCACTGGGCCAGCGGCTCGGGCACTTCTTCCGCGGCATCGGCGTGCCGGTGCTCGAGGGCTACGGCCTGACGGAGACGACCGCCGCCACGACCGTGAACACCGAGGAGGCGTTCAAGGTCGGCACCGTGGGCCGCCCGGTGGCCGGGGTGACGGTGCGCATCGCCGACGACGGCGAGATCCTGATCCACGGTGAGACCGTGTTCCGCCGGTACTGGAACAACGAGCAGGCGACCCGCGAGGTGCTGGCCGACGGCTGGTTCCATTCCGGCGACCTCGGAGAACTGGACGACGAGGGATTCCTGCAGGTCACCGGACGGAAGAAGGAGATCATCGTCACCGCGAGCGGCAAGAACGTGGCGCCCGCGGTGCTGGAGGACCGGGTTCGGGCGCACCCGCTGATCAGCCAGTGCATGGTCGTGGGCGACCAGCAGCCCTTCGTCGGGGCTCTGATCACCATCGACCAGGAGGCCTTCCCCGCCTGGCGCTCCGAGCACGGCAAGCCGCCTGACGCCTCGGTGGCCGACCTCGTCGAGGATGCCGACCTGCGCGCCGAGGTGCAGGGCGCGGTCGACGATGCCAACAACGCCGTGTCGAAGGCCGAGGCGATCAGGAGCTTCCGGATACTGCCGGTGGACTTCAGCGAGGAGACCGGCGAGCTCACGCCGACGTTGAAGCTCAAGCGCGCCGTGGTCACCAAGAGCTTCGGCAAGGATATCGAGGCCCTCTACGCGAGCTGACCGGTGGTCTGCGGCCGCCTCACGGGCCGTCGAGCCAACCCGCCATCCGCTCGGCGCGCCGCGCCCAGTCCCAGTCCTGCTGCATCCATGCCCGTCCGGCGGCCCCCATCAGGGCCGCGCGGTCCGGGTCGGCCAGCAGCGCCGCCACGCCACGGGCCACCGCGGCCACCTCCCGTCCGTCCACCACGAACCCGGTCCGGCCGGCACGCACCGTCTCGGGAGCGCCTCCCGAATCGCCCGCCACGACCGGCAGGCCGGTGGCGGCGGCCTCGAGGAACACGATGCCGAGGCCCTCGACGTCGAGCCCGCCCCCTCGGGTCCGGCACGGCATCGCGAACACGTCGCCGGCCGCGTAGTGCGCGGGCAGGTCCCGCCAGGCCACCGCGCCCGCGTGCACCACGGCGCCCGCGACACCACAACGGGCGGCCAGGCGGCGCAGCGCGTCCCGGTAGGGACCGCCGCCGACGAGCAGCAGCACCGCCCCGGGCACGCTGCGCCGGATCTGTGGCAGCGCCCTGACGAGCACGTCCTGGCCCTTGCGGGGCACCAACCGCGACACGCACACCACCACGGGTGCCCCGCCGAGGCCGTACCGGCGCCGTAGCTCGTCCCGCGCCGCAGCGTCCGGGCGGAACTCCGCCGCGTCGACCCCGGGGGGTAGCGGCTCGAGGACTGCCTGCGGGCCGAACGCCGCGGAGATCCGCCGGCGCGTGTAGCGGCTGACCGCCGTGACGAGATCGGTGTCGTGTCCGATGCGTCGCAGTGCCCGGCGCGCCACGGGCACCATCGACCACCCGACCTCATGGCCGTGCGTGCTGGCCACCACACGCGCCACCCCGGCGCGCCGCAGCCGGGTGGCGAGCAGGGCCAGTGGCGCCGCCGCCCCGAACCACACGACCTCGCAGCCGTGCTCCCGCGCAATCCGCGCCGCGCGGCGTCCCACGTCCGGACCCGGCAGCATCAGCCGCCCGGGATGCCGGTAGACGGGGAACGGCAGGCGGGCGTCGAACCCCGCCGACCCCGGCCAGTCGGGCGCGTAGACGGCGAGCCGGTCGGCGGGCAGCCGCCGGGCCAGCTCGTGCAGGTAGGCCTGGATCCCACCCGGCCGGGGAGGGAAGTCGTTGCTGACCAGCAGGGTGCGCCGCACCGGGGCAGGTTAGCCGTGCTCGCGCCGCCGTGTGCCTGCTCTCCGGGCGGCGCGCGGCTGGGTCAGCCGACCCGGCGCATCGCGGTAACGTCCTCCCACGGCACGTCGGTGACCTCGACGACGTCGCCGGGTTGCGGCGCGTGGACGTACCGCCCGTCACCGACGTACACGCCGATGTGGCTGACCGGAGAGTACAGCGCGATCAGATCGCCCGGCTGCAGCTGCGACCGCGACACCGACGTACCGGTGGCGGCCTGCTCGCTGCTCGACCGGGGGAGCTCGACGCCTGCCTGCTGGTAGGCCCAGTACACCAGCCCCGAGCAGTCGAACGAGTCCGGCCCGTCGGCCCCCCAGCTGTAGGGGTCTCCCTGCTGCTCCAGCGCGGCTCGCAACGCCTCGGCGGCGGCACCGCTGCCGGGCACCGAGATCGGTAGGTCGCTCTGGCCGCCGGAGCTGTAGGACTCGCGCTCGTCGGCGGTGAGCTCGGCCAGCCGCTGCTCGACAACGGCTATCTGGTCCTGCATGTCCGCCCGCGCATTGTCGAGTTCGGCCTCGAGGCTGGCGGCTTGCTGCTCGGCCCGCGCCGCACGCGCTGCGGCGTCCTCGGCGACTCGCCGGGCCTGCTCGGCCTGCTCGACTGCTGTGGCGAGCCGGTCGAGCGCTTCCCGGTTGTCGGTCGCGAGCGCGTCCAGGGCGGACATCTTGTCCAGGAACTGCTCCGGCGACCTGCTCACCAGCAGTGCGGAGAGCTTGTTGAGCCGAGCGCCCTGGAAGGAGGCCTTGGCCAGCCGGTCGACCTGGCCGCGGAACCGGGCCTGCACCGCTCGGGCCTGTTCGCCGGCTGCCGCAGCGGCAGCGGCGTCGGCTCGGGCACGGTCGAACTCGGCCCGCCGGGCATCGAGTTGATCCTTGGCGCGGTGCCACTTCTCGGTGAGCACCTCGGCCTCGTGGTTGAGCTCGGAGAGCTGCTGGACGGCCTCGGGTGCGTCGTCGGCGACCGGTGGGTCGGCGAGGGCCGCGTCAGCGGGGACCAGGGTCACCAGAGCAGCGACGGCGGTCACGGCGAGCGCGCCGCGGACGGTGCGTCGAGGGGAGGGCTGGTTGTGAGGGGAGCGACTGTGAGGGGAGCGACTGTGAGGGGGTCGACTGTGAGGGGGCCGATTGTGAGATGGCGACGTCACGTCGCGCGGATCTCCTCTTCCTTCGGACCGCCTACCGGGTTAGCTGACGGGTTCGGGCCGGAGGAAGCAGCCCTACCGGACGGGCGCAGCCGCACCCTGCCGGATTCACCCCGGAGGAGACGGGTCCCCGGTTCGGCCCTCCACTCGAGCCGATTCGGCGGTGTCCCGCGTTGCCGCCCGGTTTGGGAGGCACCTGCCACGAGATCGCGGACAGGCTACGAAAGGCCCCCTGGACCGTCCACCATCACCACGCCGTGATCACGACGAGTCGCACCCTACGGACGGTCGGCGTCACGCCGGTGACAGGCCCGACTTCAGCCACCCCGATCAGCCGACCCGGCGTACCGGCCGCTCGCCGCAGATCGACGACCGCTTGACGACCTGTGCCCCCTCGACGTGGTCGAGGTCTTCATGCCCGCTGTGCGGTTGCTCACCGTGCCGTTGCTCGCCATCGACCAGTTGCAGCCGCGGCACCATCCCGGCGGCAGCCAGGTTCTGCAGCGCCCGTGCCTCGGCACCGTCGAGTTCGACTCCACCCGGGGGCGCTCCGAGCAGCACTGTGATCACGCAGTCCTGGCACGCGTCGCCACGCACCTCGCAGCGGTCGCAATCCACGATCATCTCGGCTCCCATCGGGGTCGCGTCGGTGTTGCGGCACGGACGCTAGAACCCACCACCGACAATCCGGTGGCCATCCGAGAGCGGCGGGATCCGCCTCAGCCCGAGTACTCCCAGTGCCACGGCTCCTCACGGCCGTTTCCCGGAGCCGCCCACGGCGGATGCACCCACCCGAACGAGGACGCGTTGGCGGCCATCCAGGCGAACTCCGGCGTGGCGAAGGATTGGATGCCCCCGCAGAGGTCGAGCGCGAGTCCCCAGCCGTGGTTGCTGGTGCCGGGCACTGCGGCCAGCGCCGGCTTGCGCGCGTAGAGGTCGATCTGCTCACGGAACGGGCGGTAGGAGTCCGTGACGCACAGCGGGCGGCCGAACGCGGCGGCGAAGGCCCGGTTCATGGCACCGAACATGTAGGCGGCGTCGCAGCGCAGCCGGTGCGAACCGATCCCGGTGGGGCACAGCGCGGCGGTGGGGATCAGGCCGTTGGGATACCCACCCCACGCGCCTGCGGCGACTCCGGACCGCAGCTGCACGCCGTTGCAGCGGTGCTCCGGACCGGCCGCGGTCGGCTGCGGCACCGGCGCTGGCGGACGCTTGCCGAGGGCAGGCCGGGTGGCCCCGAGCACCGTGGCGGGGTCGAAGCCGGTCACGGCCACCGAGGTTGCCCTGGCGTCCGCGGCGAGCACCGTGCGCGGGTCCAGCGCGATTCCGACGTGCTGCACGCCGTACGCCGCGGGACCGAAGAAGACCAGGTCGCCGGGCTGGACAGCCGTCGGATCGACCGGTACGCCGACCGCGAACTGCTGCGCCGCGGAGCCCGGCATCGGCAGGCCCGCCTGCTTGTACATCGCGCTGACCAGGCCGTCGCAGGAGTAGGCCATCGGGCCCGCGCTGCCGGGACCCGTCCCCGGCGTGAACGGGAGACCCAGCGTGCTCATCGCCAGCGTCACGCCCCGGATCGTCTCGGCGGGCAGCACGAGCAGGGCCCCACCGCCGGGCAGGTTGCGCTTCGCGACGCCGGGCGAGGGCGCTCCTGCCGGCCCGGGGACCGGGACGAGACCGTCGGGCAGCTGGGCCGGGTCTCGCAGCGCGGCCGCCGGGGGCGGCTCGATTCCCGCCGCGTCCAGCTCGTCGAGATAACGACGCCAGTTCGCCGCGGTCTCCGCATTGCGTCTGCGCTGCTCCTCCTGCAGCGCCGTGACCGCCTCGTTGGTGGCAGCCAGGGTGTTGTTGAGGTCGACGGACAGGCCCACCGCGCGGTCATGGGCGTCATTGACGGCGCCGGTGAGTTCGGCCTCGCGGGCCGCGACGGCGCGCTCGGCCTCGGCGGCGGTCTGTTCGGCCGCCACGGCCTTCCGCTGGTCGGCCACAGCGGCGGCGAACCGTTCTTCGGTGTCCTCCCGCAGCACGCCCATCAGCTCGAGGCCGTCGAGCACCTCGCCGGTGTCGCCGGCGGCCAGCAGCGCCCGCAGCGAACTCGGCGGCCCCAGACTGGTGAAGACACCGGAGATGTAGCGATCGATCTCGCGCCGCTGCGCGGCGACCACCGCGTCGGCACGCTGCCGGGCCTGCCGCGCCGCGTCGAGCTCCCCGCGCGCCGCCTGCACCTCGGCCTTCGCCGTCTGCACCCGCTGCTGCAGGCCTGCCAGCTCGGTCTGTACCGCGGCAGCCTGCTCCTGCAGTGCCGCCACCCGTGGGTCGGCGAACGCGTCGTCGCCCCGCGGGTCCACGGTCGTTCCCGGTGCCACGCCGGCCTCGTCGGGTGGTGGAGGTTGCGCGGCCGATACCCCCGCCACCGGCACGACCAGCAACGTGACCAACGCGGCCGTCACGAACCCGGCTCCGCGCAGCCTCGCCCCCCGCATGGCCACCTCCGTCAGTTCGAGAGTCCACCCGATCAAACGCGCCACCGTGCTCAATGTCACGCACGATGACCGAACTGTGACCCAGTGGTGATCAGATCCGACCCAGCCGGGCGAGCAACACCGCCGATGGGACCGGATGCGCGCCGCGACGGCGGACCGAGTCGGCCACGGCGCGGTCGGACGTGACCACGACCACCGGACGCCCCTCCGGCTCGGCCGCGACCATCGCCCGGATCACGTCGTCTGCCAGCACACCCGGGTCGCTGAACAGCACCCGCACCCCACGCGGGCTCGCCGCCGGCACCGCAACCACCCCCGCGCCGTCGAACACGACGCTGACCTCGGCGGTGGTTCTCGCGGCGAGGGCGGCGAGCTGGCCCGCGAGCCGGTCACGCTGCGCCGAGAGGGTCAGCTCCGGGTAGCCGGTCTTGGTGACGTTGTAGCCGTCGACGATGGCGTGCACCGACGGCAGGGCCAGCAGCCGGTCCAGCGCCGCGGTGTCCTCGACGCGGGAACCGGTCGGGTCGGGAGGGCTGGCGCCCCGTACCAGGTCGGCCGGCCGCGGCCCGGTCGTCGAGCCCGGCTCGTCGGTCAGCGCAAGCTCGCGACGCAGCCCGGTGACCGCTCCGGTGAGGGTGTCGACGAGCAGCGCCAGCCGCACCTCGTCGGCTGCCCGGGCCTCCCGCGCGGCCTGCCTTGCGGCTTCGGCGTCGGCGACGGCCCGCTCCGCGTGGCGGCGTGCGGCGTCGGCACGCTCGCGCTCCCGGTCCCGCTCGGCCTCGGCGGAATCGAGCCGGCGACGCAGCTCGTCGCGCTCGGCGTCGCGCTCGGCGCGGGAGTGCTCGGCTTCGTCGAGTGCCTGACGCAGCCGCACCCCCTGCTCGCGCAGCCTGCCCCGGAGCCGCTCGGCCTCGGCCTGGACCGCGCTGCCCGCCCTCGCCGCCGCATCGTTGGCCTCGGCCAGCTCGGCGCGCAGCGAGTCGCGCTCGGCGCGCAGCCGGTCCGCACGCGCCACGGCGGCGTCCCGCTCGGACCTCAGGTGCGCGTCATCCGCGCGGCGGGCCATCTCCGCCACCCGATCGGCCGCCGCCGGCTCCCCGACCAGCACCGCGGCGGCAGCGGCGGCAGCGCGGTCGGTCACGGTGGTGTCGACCAGCTCGGGACGGTTCGAGCGGGCCCACTCGGTGACGGCGGTCCGGAACGTGCCGGAATCCCGTAACGCCGCGATCAGCGCGGCTGCGCCCAACCGACCTCGCTTGGCCGGTGCGAATCTGGCGACCGGGCGCACCGGCCCGGGAAGGTCAGCGGTGGGCAGGTCCGGCAGCGCGGTCGCCGCGATGTCCGCCAGCCGCTGGCGGACCGGGTCGGGCAGCGCGGACCAGTCCACACCGGCGTCGGTGCGCTCCGGATCCGCCGCTGCGCCCTCCCCGTCCCGCTCGGGTGGTGACTCTCCGGAGCCGTCGGGCTGGGCGGGGCCTGCCGGCGGGGGGGTCGCGGACACGGCGGTCAGGCTAGTCCGCGCGACCGCGGCGCGACTGTCGGTGCCCGCGCCTACCGTCCTGCGACGATGAGTGCGGCGACGGGTGCGACGACGGGTGCGGCGGCTGCGAGGCAGCTCTCCTTCGACGAGCTGGGAACGCCGCTGCGCGACGTGACGTTCGTGGTGGTCGACCTGGAGACCACCGGCGGCAGCACGGGCAGGGACGCGATCACCGAGGTCGGCGCGGTCAAGGTGCGCGGCGGCGAGGTGCTCGGCGAGTTCGCCACCCTCGTCGATCCCGGTCGGGGCATCCCGCCCCCGGTGGTGGCACTGACCGGGATCACCGACGCGATGGTGGCCGCGGCGCCCCGCATCGAGGCCGTGCTGCCCGGCTTCCTCGAGTTCGCCGCGGGTGCCGTGCTGGTGGCCCACAACTCCGCGTTCGACGTCGGGTTCCTGCGTGCTGCCTGCGCGGCGACGGGAACGGGCTGGCCGCGGCCGGCGGTGCTGTGCACCGCACGCCTCGCCCGCCGGGTGCTCACCCGCGACGAGGCGCCCAGCTGCCGACTCGCCGCGCTGGCCCGGTTGCTGCACGCCCACACCCGGCCGGCACACCGCGCCCTGACGGATGCGCAGGCCACTGTCGATGTGCTGCACGGGCTGCTCGAGCGGGTCGGGCCACTGGGCGTGCACAGCCTCGAAGAGCTGCTGGGCTACCTGCCGGAGGTGACCGCGGCGCAGCGCCGCAACTGTCACCTCGCCGCCCACCTGCCGCACGCCCCCGGCGTCTACCTGTTCCGCGGCCCGTCCGACGAGGTGCTCTACATCGGTACCAGCCGCGACCTGCGCTCCCGGGTCCGGCAGTACTTCACCGCCGGCGAGTCCCGGCGCCGGGTCCGGGAGATGGTCGGGCTCGCGCAGCGCGTCGACGCCGTGGAGTGCGCGCACTCGCTCGAGGCGCAGGTGCGCGAGCTGCGGCTGCTCGCCGCACACCGGCCGCGCTACAACCGCCGCTCGAACGCGCCCGACCGGGTCTGGTGGGTGGTGCTGACCGATGAGGCGTTCCCGCGGTTGTCGGTGGTGCGCGCCGCCCGGCCCGGCGCGCTCGGGCCGTTCCCGAGCCGGCGCGCCGCGACCGACGCGGTGGACGCGGTGCAGGACGTCGTCGCGCTGCGGCGCTGCACGCAGCGGATCCCGGCTCGTGCGCCGCGGGGTGTGCCGTGCGCGCTGGCAGAGCTGGGCCGGTGCGGTGCGCCATGTTCGGGAGCCCAGACGCCCGAGCAGTACCGCCCCGAACCTGCCCGGGTGCTCGCACTGGTCGAGGGGCACGACGACGAGCTGCTGCACAGACTCGCCGCCGGTATCGATCGGTTGTCACAGGCAGGGCGCTTCGAGGAGGCCGCGGCACGCCGTGACCGGCTCGCCGCGCTGCTGCGCGCGATCGACCGCGGTCAGCGGCTGGCCGCGCTGGCCGCGCTCGCCGAGGTCGTGGCGGCGCGACCCGACGGTGCCGGAGGGTGGGAGCTGGCGGTGGTGCGGCACGGCCGGCTGGCCGCGGCGGCGACGGCGCCCCGCGGGGTGGCACCGATGCCGGTGGTCGAGGCGCTGCGCGCCGGTGCGGAGGTCGTGCTCGCGGGGCCCGGCCCACTGCGCGGTGCACCCGCCGAGGAGGTGCGAGCCGTGCTCGACTGGCTGGCGCGGCCTGGCACCCGGCTGGTGCGCGTCGCTGCGCCGTGGAGCGAGCCGGTCGCCGGAGCGGCCCGCTGGCGGCCGTGGGTGCGCCGCGCCGAGGCGGGGCGGGCCGGGTACGCCGCTGCGGACTGACCGTCGCGCACTACCATCTACCTACCCACCTTCGGCGCCACCCCAGGAGGTCCTCGGTGCCACGCTCGACCCTGCAAGCAGGTCTTCGGTATCCACGCTCGACCCTGCAAGCAGGTCTTCGGTGATCACCGCGATCGTGCACGTGCACACCGCAGCCGACCGGATCCCCGAGACCGCGCAGGCCATCGCCGACCTCGAGGGTGTCGCCGAGGTGTATTCCTGCGCGGGAGACGTCGACCTCATCGCGATCGTCCGCGTCGCCCAGCACGACGAGCTCGCCGACGTGATCGCGGGCCGGCTGTCGAAGATTGACGGGGTGCGGCGCACCGACACCCACATCGCGTTCCGGTCGTACTCGCAGCGCGACACCGAGGCGACGTTCACGCTCGGTATGTCCGACCTCGAGTAGGCCCGCTGGGTCGGCGCCGCGACGGCGCCCTGCTGGCGCTCTCCTGCCGCCGTGAAGGGCACCTCCACTGCGTCGGATGCAGTGGAGGTGCCCTTCACGGCACGATCGGTTGCTCAGTCGCGGTGCGAAGGCGACCCTCGCAGTGCCGGGTGTGCTACGCGCCGCGCAGTTCGACGGAGCGGCGGGCCCACCGCTGCAGCAACGAGGCCGCGGCACCCGAGTCCAGTGCGGTGGAAGCCCGCTCGGATCCCGCGCGCAGGCCCGCGGTGAGGTCCCCACTGAGCCCGGTGTGCGCGGCGAGCGCGGCCGCGGCGTTGAGCTGCACCGCGTCACGCACCGGCCCCGGTTCCCCGTCGAGCAGGCGCCGCACCACTCCGGCGTTGGTGGAGGCGTCGCCACCACGCAGGTCCTCCGGTCGCGCCGGGGCCAGCCCCAGCGCGGCCGGGTCGACGGAGTCACGGTGCACCTCACCGGATGCGACCACCCAGACCGTGCTGGTGGTCGTGGTGGTCAGCTCGTCGAGCCCGTCGTCGCCCCGCACCAGCAGCGCGCTGGCGCCGCGGGCGGCGAGCACCTCGGCCATCACCGGCGCCATCCGGGCGTCCGCACACCCCACCAGCGCCGCCGCGGGCTGTGCGGGGTTGGTCAACGGGCCCAGGAAGTTGAACGCGGTCGGCACCCCGATCTCGCTCCGCACCCCGGCCGCATGGCGCATCGCCGGGTGAAACACCGGGGCGAAGCAGAACCCGATACCCAGCTCCGCGACACAGGCCTCGACCTGTTCGGGGCCGAGGTTGATCGCCACGTCGAGCGCCTCGAGCACATCGGCGGTGCCGCACTGCGACGACGCGGCCCGGCCGCCGTGCTTGACGACCGGGGCACCCGCCGCCGCGGTGACCAGTGCCGCCATGGTGGAGATGTTCACGGTGTGGGCGCGGTCCCCACCGGTCCCGACCACGTCGACGGCGTGCACCTGCACGTGTACCCGGCGGGCGTGGTCGAGCATCGCGGCCGCCAGTCCCCCGATCTCGGCCGAGGTCTCGCCCTTGGCGCGCAGCGCGACCACGAAAGCCGCCACCTGCGCCGGGGTGGCGGCGCCGGACATCACCTGGTCCATCGCCCATGCGGTGTCCGCCGCGGCGAGGTCGGTGCCGGCGATCAGCCGGCTGAGCAGGGTGGGCCAGCTGTGCGATCCGGCCGAAGCGGACATGCGCGGCCTCAGTCGTTGACGGCCGGCAGCCGGTGTGATCGCAGCACCCCGGCCACGGTCTCCGCGGCAGCCACCGGGTCGAGCGGATGCACGATCACGGCGTCGGCCTGCGACCAGGTGGCCAGCCAGCGGTCGTCACGGCGCTGCACGGCGACGACGACCGGCGGAGGGTCGGCGATCTCGTTCTTCAGCTGCCGCGACAGCCCCATCCCGCCGGTGGGCTGCGCCTCCCCGTCGAGGATCGCCAGGTCCACGGCGCCGCCGTCGACCTCCGCGATCACCTCGTCGATGGTGCCCGCCTCGACGTAACGCACCCGCCCCAGGTCCGGGGCGGGGCGCCGGCCCAGGGCGATCATGATGGCCTCCCGCACCTCGGGCCGGTGGCTGAAGACCAGGACTGTGGTGCTCGTCGCGTTCATCGGTCGGTTCTTTCGATCCTCCGTGTCGATGCCTGCCACGTGCGGCGGCCGGTGCGATCCGCCGACGGCGGGTGCGCTGCGATGCTATCCGCCGCGCTCGCCCGCCGACTGCCGGGCACCCGATCCGCCCCTGCCAGTCCCGCGGGGCACCCGCGGGTCATAATGCTCGACGTGACCTCCTCGTCCAGCCTGGCGGCGCCCTCCATCAGCCAGCGCGTGCACTCGCTGAACCGGCCGAACATGGTCAGCGTCGGCACCATCGTCTGGCTGTCCAGCGAGCTGATGTTCTTCGCGGGACTGTTCGCCATGTTCTTCACGGTGAAGGCCCAGAACGAGGGCGCGTGGCCACCGGTCAACCAGACGACCGGCGAGCTCATCCACCTCAACGTGCCCTACGCGCTCGTCTTCACGATCATCCTGGTGGCCTCGTCGTTCACCTGCCAATGGGGAGTGTTCAAGGCCGAGCAGGGTGACGTCTTCGGGTTGCGGGTGTGGTACACGATCACCCTGATCATGGGGACGATCTTCGTGCTCGGCCAGGCGAACGAGTACAGGAACCTCGTCGCCGAAGGCATCACGATCCCGTCGGGCCCTTTCGGCACCGTGTTCTACCTCACTACGGGCTTCCACGCGTTGCACGTGACCGGTGGACTGATCGCGTTCGTCTTCTTGATGATCCGGACGAAGATGAGCAAGTTCACACCCGCACAGGCCACCGCCGCCGTCGTGGTCTCCTACTACTGGCACTTCGTCGATGTGGTGTGGATCGGCCTGTTCGCCGTCGTCTACCTGTTGCCGTGACCTCTCGTGACCGACCTGACCGAACCGACTCCCCGGGGCGCCGACTTCAGATGACCACCTCCACCTCCACGACCCGACCCCGACGGGCACGCGGCCGGCTGCGCCGGCGGGTGTCGGGCATGCTCGCACTCGTCATCGGCCTGCTCGCGGTGGGGACGCTGTACACGCTGTTCGTGCCCGAGCCCCAGACCGCGTCGGCTCAGGTCAACGCTGCGCAGGTCCGTGAGGGCAAGCAGGTCTACAACAACGCCTGCATCACCTGCCACGGCACCAACCTGCAGGGGGTCGAGGGACGCGGGCCGAGCTTGATCGGGGTGGGCGAGGCCGCGGTGTACTTCCAGGTGTCCACCGGACGGATGCCCGCGGTGCGCCAGGAGGCGCAGGCCCGTGAGAAGCCGGTCAAGTTCTCCCCGGAGCAGATCGACGCGCTGGGCGCCTACGTGCAGGCCAACGGTGGTGGCCCCACCGTGCCCGAGGGGAGCCTGGCCGGCGGTGACGTCGCCCAGGGTGGCCAGCTGTTCCGGATGAACTGCTCGTCGTGTCACAACTTCACCGGCGAGGGCGGCGCGCTGTCGTCCGGCAAGTTCGCACCCGCGCTGGACGCCGTCACGCCCAAGCAGATCTACACGGCGATGACCAGCGGCCCGCAGAACATGCCGAAGGTCTCCGACCGGCAGATCAGCCCGGAGCACAAGCGCGACATCATCGCCTACATCGAGACCGTGCGGTCGGACAAGGGAACGAGCACCAACCCGGGCGGCTGGGGTCTGGGCAACATCGGTCCCACCTCCGAGGGGATCGTCGCGTTCGTCGTCGGGATCGGTGCCCTGGTCGGTGTGGCGGTGTGGATCGGAGCGAGAGCATGACCGGGCCGGACGGCCGGCGTGTCCCCAGCGACGCCGAGCTGGAGGAGATGACCCCGCAGCAGCTCGAGCAGCTCGGCTACCGGCTCGACGACCTCGAGATCGTCGACGACCGCCCCCAGTGGCCGGTCAGCGGTACCCGCGCCGAGAAGCGGGCCGAGCGCCATGTTGCGGCCTGGTTCGCGCTGTCCGCGCTGTCCGGCCTGGCGTTCATCGTCATCTTCATATTCTGGCCATGGGAGTTCCGGTCGCCGGGATCCGACGGGTACGTGCTCTACTTGATGTACACCCCGTTGATCGGCGTCACGTTCGGGCTGTCGGTCCTGGGTATCGGCGCGGGAGCCATCTCCTACGCCAAGAGGTTCCTCCCCGAGGAAGTCGTGGTGCAGCAAC
>WHSY01000083.1:0-299 GCA_009379815.1 Pseudonocardiaceae bacterium | reverse complement strand
CAACGCCACGACGGCCCGTCCTCGGAGCTGGACCGCCGCACCACGGCTGCGCGGTTCACCGAGACCGCCCGCACCAGCGGTATCGCACGGCGCTCGCTGATCAAGCGGACGGCCGGGCTGGGCGCGGGGATGTTCGGGCTGGGCACCGGCGTGCTCGCGCTGGGCGGGCTCATCCGCAACCCCTGGGCGCAGGGCGAGGACTCCCCGCTGTGGACGACGGGGTGGGCGTCACCCGACGGTGAGAAGGTCTTCCTGCGGCAGCACGTCGGGGACTCGCACGAGGTGGTCCGGGTGCGGCC
>WHSY01000082.1:22009-22325 GCA_009379815.1 Pseudonocardiaceae bacterium | reverse complement strand
GCTGGTCGATGAACCGGACGAGATCATCGACCACGTCCCGACAGGATGCGGCCGCGGGGCGGACCTGGCGGGCGCGACACCGGCCGGCAGGGTGCGCCCACAGGTCCACGACAGCCCCTTGCTCACCGCGCGGGTGACCGAGCACCGGCTGCGGTGGCGGCGGTGTGACTGTGGTCAGGTAAGCACCGCGGCGGCCGCGGTGGGGGTGAGCGCGGCGGCGGTCTACGGCCCGAACCTGCCCGCGCCGACGGTCTATCTGCTGGTGTATCAGCACATCCCGGTGGCCCGCGCCGACGAGCTGATCGCCGACCTGACC
>WHSY01000082.1:0-21999 GCA_009379815.1 Pseudonocardiaceae bacterium | reverse complement strand
AGCCCGGAAGCAGAACAGTTGTAGCGTAGCGGTACGGGATCTAGGAGGGTATCCCCCATCTCGTCATCAATAGGGGATAGTTGCGGACCTCTTGCAGTGTCCGTGGGCCGGTTTTCATCATCCTCGGGGGGTGGTGAGCAGAGTCCACCTCGGGTGAGGTCCGACATGACGATCACCGCGTCCGGGCTGTGGTAGCCGTAGACGCGGCAGGTGAGCAGCCGGATGTGTGGTCGGATCAGAGGGCGCGGTGGGCCTCCGATGCGGTCGGGGTGAACCAGCGGCGGCCTGCGAGCGACACATGCACCAGTGCGGCCAGCACGGGCACTCGATCAGCGGACCGACGACCCCGGCCAGCGCCTCGCCGCTGGTCACGCCGAAGGTGGCGATCGCGACGGCGATGGCGAGCTCGAAGTTGTTGCCCGCCGCGGTGAACGCCAGCGTGGTGGAACATCGGTAGTTCAGCCCGATGGACTTGCCGAGGGCGAACGATCCGGCCGACATGATCGCGAAGTAGGCCAGCAGTGGCAGCGCGATCCGGACCACGTCCCACGGGCGGCTGGTGATCGCCTCGCCCTGCAGGGCGAACAGGATCACGATGGTGAACAGCAGCCCGTAGAGCGCCAGTGGCCCGATACGGGGCAGGAACCGCGACTCGTACCAGTCCCGACCCAGGGCGCGCTCGCCGAACCGGCGGGTGAGGTACCCGGCGGCCAGCGGGATCCCCAGGAAGATCAGCACCGAGCTCGCGATGTCGACCGCCGACACGTCCAGGCCGGCGGTGGGCAGGCCGAGCCAGCCGGGCAGCGGCGACCAGGTAGAACCATCCCAGGCCGGCGAAGGCGATCACCTGGAACACCGAGTTCAGCGCGACCAGCACCGTGGCGGCCTCGCGGTCCCCACGGGCGAGGTCGTTCCAGATGATGACCATGGCGATACACCGGGCCGAGGCCCACGATGATCAGCCCGGTGCGGTACTCGGGAAGGTCGGGCAGCAGCAGCCACGCCAGCGCGAACATCAACGCCGGACCGAGCACCCAGTTCAACACCAGCGAGGAGACGAGCAGCCGGGTGTCGCCAGTGACGGTGTCGAGCCGGTCAGCGGACCTTGGCCAGCACCGGCTACATCATCACCAGCAGGCCCAGCGCGATGGGCAACGAGACGCCGTCGACGGCGACCGAGTCCAATGCCCGGCCGAGGCCGGGAGCCCAACGTCCCGCGAGGAGCCCGGCCGCCATCGCGGCCGCGATCCACACCGGAAGAAACCGGTCCAGTATGGACAGCCGGGCGACGGCGGCAGGAGCGTGCTCGGTGGTCTCGGACGTGGCCATGCGAGGAGGCTCCCGACACTCGGTATCGACCGCCATCGATACTAGGTCACATCGATCGCCATTGATACCTCCGGTAGTCTGGGGTGCATGGCCGCTCCGGGCATCCGTCGCAGCAAGGCGCCTACCGAGCCGGACTGCGCCACCGACCCGCTCTGCTGCACCCGGCTGTCGGAGGCCGCACTCAACCGCGACGACGCCCAGCGGCTCGCGCAGGTGCTCAGGGCGCTGGCCGACCCCGGACGGTTGCAGCTGGTGTCACTGCTGCTCGCGGCGCCCGGCGGCGAGGTCTGCGTGGCCGACCTCGTCCAGGCACTACAGCTCTCCCAGCCCACGGTGAGCCATCACCTGCGGGTACTGCACGATGCCGGGCTGCTGCTGCGCGAACGCCGCGGCAGTTGGGTCTGGTACTCCGTCGCCGACGACCGGCTCGACGAGGTGCGCGCGCTGCTGCGCTGAGCAGGCCTGGTTGGTTACGCCCCGCGCGCGTGCTGTGACCGACGCGCACGAAGCACCGCGCGCAGCCGGCATGAACCGCGCGCGTCGTCGATTCCCCCTTCTGGTGCGCACGGTTACAGTCACCGCATGGGCCGCGACCGTGGTTGTCGCCGCGGGTGGGGGTGGCATGGGGTACCGGGTCCTCGGGCCGGTGGAGGTCCGCGACGGCGACCGGATCGTGGTGAGCGGCGGCGGCAAGCAGACCGCGCTGGTCGCGACGCTGCTGCTGCACGCCGGTCACGTCGTCTCGTCGGACCGGTTGATCGACGTCATCTGGGACGAAGCTCCACCCAGGACTGCTGCCACCCAGCCTGCACGCCCTGGTGTCACGGCTGAGACGCCTCCTCGCCACGGCCGGAGGTGCTGCGCCGCTGGTGACCCGGGCGCCCGGATACCTGCTCGATGTCGGGCCGGGCGAGCTGGACCTGCACGTCTTCGAAGATCTGATCGACCAGGGGAATCGGGAGCTGGCCTCAGGTGCGGCCGACCGAGCGGCGGAACGGCTGCGGGTCGCGCTGCAGCTGTGGCGCGGTCCCCCGCTGGACGGGGTGGCGGCGCCCGAGCTGGTCGACGTTCAGGCGCCAACCACCTCGCCGGTCACTGTCGACGCGAAGACTGCCGCTGGTGGTCACACGCCTGGGCGGCGGCCGCCGTGCGCTACTGGGGACCACACCCAGGCGAGCACCAAGACGACGCCGATGAGCAGCACCACGGCGAGCGGCAGGTGCGAATCGAGGGTGTCGCCGCCACCCAGCTTCGCCTGCACGAAGCTGACTCCGAACACTGCCGCACTCAGCACCGTCGGCCACCACGGCCCGCGGGTCGCGTGCCACAGCAACGCCGCTGCAAGGGTCTGGACGCCGGCGACGACGTGGATGGTGATGGCGCCGGCACCGTGCAGGTTCATGGCGGCGTCGTTGCCGGTCAGGTAGTCACCGCCGGTGAGGGCCTGCAGCACGAACAGCGCGGCCTGCGCGGTGACCGCCACCCGCAACGTCCACAGCGCGGATGCGGTGCTGGTCTCGGGCGCAGCGCTGGCTCGGGACACGGTTGGCATACCTCCTCGGTGTGCAACGGTGAGCCTAACCAGCAGCCGGCTCGGCACTCAGTGGCCCCGCGCAGCGCGGAAGCGCTCGGTCGCCTCGGTGAGGTCGACGAGCGGCGCGTGCCGGGCGACCCACTGCCAGTTCATCTGGTTGTTGACGACGTCGCCGTCGACGAGCAGGTCGAGGAAGTGCTGCGCGCCGAGCCGCCAGTCCAGGTACAGCGTCTTGGTGAGGAAGCTGCCGACGATGAGCCGGGCGCGGTTGTGCATCCAGCCCTCCGCGGCGAGCTGGCGCATCCCGGCGTCGACGATCGGGTAGCCGGTACGGCCGTCGCGCCACGCGGCGAACGCCTCGTCGTCACGCCGCCAACGGTCCCGCCGCGGGCGGTAGTCGGCGACCGAGGTGGCAGGGCGGGCCGCCAGCACCTGGTGGTAGAAGTCGCGCCACGCCACCTGCCGCACGAAGGCCCGAGCACCGGCCGAGTCGCGACGACCGGCGCGCGCCACCACCTCGACCGGCGACAGGCACCCGAAGTGCAGGTAGGGCGACAGCCGGGAGGTGGCGTCGGCGGCGAGGTCGTCGCCGTGGTCGGCGTAGCCGTCGGCGTCGCGCGACAGCCTGGATCCCAGCCGGCGGCGCCCCGCCGTCTCACCGCCCGGCGCCAGGTCGGAGCAGGCCCGGCCCGCGCAGATGTCGGCCGCCGGGCGAAGCCGTGGGCCACCCCCGCGGCAGCGTGATCCGCTCCGGCGGCTTCGCCGGCGCCCGCATCGGCCTGCGCTCCCACTGCCGGTGATACGGCGTGAAGATCGCGTAGTGGTCGCCGTTGGTCGGCGTGATCTCACCCGGCTCCAGCACGGTGACGACCTGCCCGTGCACCACGAGCTCGCGCCGCCCCAGCGCGGCCCGCAGCCGCTCGAGGCGCGCGCTGTCTACCCGCTCGCGCCCGCGTCTGCCCGCGCGGGACAGGCGGCCCGAGGTGTGCTTGCCACAGGGCGGGAGACTGCACCGATGACCGATGCAACCCCGACCGCCCGAGAGAATCTGATCGAGCGCGCGACGAGCGCGGCCGGCCGAGCTGCCCGATGGCTCCGGCTGCCCCCTGTCGGTGTGCCGTCCGATCGCGACGATCTCGAGGATGGCAGCCGCGCCCCCGATCAACTGCTCACCGACGCCGCCACCCACCTGCGCCGGCTCGCCGACGGCGGCTCACTCGCAGATCTCGACGGTGCCCTGGTCGCCGTAGCCGCCGGAACGGTCGAGGCCGACGGCGCAGAACACATCGTCGACGTCCAGGAAGCCGACTCGCGCGAGATCACCGAGGCGATCGGCTACGCGATCACCGAATACGCACTGCTCCGCGACCGCGCCGAGGACGCGATGCTGCGCGCCCTGATTCTGCTCGACCAGGCCGAACGCCGCGAGGAGTCGACCGATGGTGTCGCGCCCGCCTGAAACCCAGGTCACCGCGGGCGTCGGTGGTCACTGACACGGCCGATGGCGTCACAAGCGGGCGCTGCGATCCTGCGTGCCCTTCCTGCGGCCGGCCACGGCCAGTACGTCGCGAAGCACTCCGGTGACGTGGCGACCGGCCGGCCACACGGCGCGCAGTGATCTCTCCAGCTCGACGCCCGCCACGTCGACTGCCGCGAGTTGGCCGTGGGCGAGCTCGTCGGCGACGGCAAGCGAACTGAGCACCGCCGGACCCACACCGGCCTCGACTGCTGCCTTGATCGCCGTCGTAGAGGACAGCTCCACCAGCGGTGACCTGACCGGACCGTGCGCGACGAGCACCGCCTCCAACGCGTAGCGCGTCCCGGAACCCGGTTCGCGGTGCACCAGTGCGGTGGTGGCCAGCTCCGGTGCGGTGACCGGCCGGCGGCGCCGCGCCCACCGGTGCCCCGGCGGCACCACGACCTGCAACCGATCCCGGCCGACCACTCGACATTGCAGGCCGTCAGGCACCTCGGGACCCTCCACGAAGCCGATGTCGGCATCGCCGCCGAGCACCAGCCGGGCCACCTCGGAGGAGTTGACGACCCGGAGCGCGACCGTGGCATGGGGCCGGCGGACTCGTAGCTCGACCAGCCACGACGGCACCAGATACTCGGCGATGGTCATGCTCGCGGCGATTCGTAGCCTGGTGTCCTGGTCGGTGCGCAGTGCGCTCACGCCCGCGTCCAGCGCGGCGGCCGCATCCACCACGTCCCGGGCCCAGTCGGCGACCACTGCCCCTTCGGGAGTCAGGCGCGAGCCGAGCCCCGACCGTTCGATCAGTGACAGTCCCAGCAAGCCCTCGAGATGCCGGATGCGGGAGCCGGCTGCCGGTTGGGAGATCCCGTGCTCGCGTGCCGCCCGGCCGAGGCTGCCCAGCCGGGCGACGCTGAGCAGCAGGTCCAGCGCACCGATCTCCGGGACCCGCGGGGACAGCGGCATGACCGGACCGTACAGCACCCCAAAGGACGTCCTTGGTAGGCCAAAGCCCCACTTTGGTGTCGACCAGGCTCGTCCGGGTTTAGCGTCGGTACACATTCCGTCAGGGAGGGCCCATGCGCTACGGGTTTGCCATCGATCAGGGCACGTGCATCGGCTGCCACGCCTGCACTGTGGCGTGCAAGACCGAGCACGAGGTCCCGGTGGGTCAGTTCCGGACCTGGGTGAAGTATGTCGACCAGGGCGAGTTCCCGTCGTCGACGCGGGACTTCGGGGTGATGCGGTGCAACCACTGCACCGACGCGCCGTGCGTCAAGATCTGCCCGACGAACGCGCTGTTCAAGCGCGACGACGGGATCGTGGATTTCGATTCGGAGAGCTGCATCGGCTGCAAGGCGTGCATGCAGGGCTGCCCGTACGACGCGATCTACATCGACGAGGACACCCACACCGCAGCCAAGTGCAACTTCTGCGCGCACCGGGTGGACCAGGACCTGGAACCGGCGTGCGTAGTGGTCTGTCCGACTCACTCGATCTGGGTGGGTGATCTCGACGATCCCGGCAGCGGGATCTCCCAGCTGGTCAACTCCAACCCGGTGAGCGTGCGCTCGCCCGAGCAGAACACCGGGCCGAACGTCTTCTACCTCGGGGCGGACCGTGCGGTGCTCGATCCGCTGGCTGCCCCGGCGAGCAACGGCTACCTGTACTCGACCCCCGACGCGCACCGCGCCGAGGTGGCCACCGACCTTCCCGTCGATCCGGTGACCAAGGCCCGCACCACGCTGAACACCGCACACCCGCGGCCGTGGGGCTGGCGGGTGACCACGTACCTGTGGACCAAGGCGGTCGGTGCCGGGGCGCTCATGGTCGCCGCGCTGGCCCGGTTCCTCGGCGTCGAACTGGGCGTGCTGGGCACCGTCGTGGCACCTGCGCTGGGGCTGGCCGGCGTGACGATCACCGGTGCGCTGCTGGTATGGGACCTCAAACGTCCCGCGCGCTTCCTCTACATCTTCCTGCGGCCCAATCCGCAATCGTGGCTGGCGCTGGGCGGGATCGTCCTCGCCGCCTTCGCCGGGCTGTCCGCGGTCTGGCTCGGCGCGGGCATCCTGGCCGAGACGGGGACGGTGACCTCCGTCGACGGGCTGCTCGACGTGCTGGCCTATCTCGCGATTCCGGCAGGCGCGTTGACCGCCGGCTACACGGGTTTCCTGTTCGGGCAGGCCGAGGGCCGGGATCTGTGGCAGTCGCCGCTGCTGTTCTGGCAGCTGATCGTGCAGGCGGTGATGGTCGGCGCGGGGGCGATGGCGATCGCGGCCGTGGCCACGGCCCCGGGGGCGGCGGCAGGCGAGCTGATCGCCCGCAGCCTGCTGATCGCGACCGTGCTGCACGTGGTCATGCTGCTGCTGGAGTTCGGCGGTCGACACCCCACAGCCCAGGCCGCCGCCGCGGCACACATGGTCGTCCGCGGTCGTTACGCGCGGCTGTTCTGGACCGGTGGTGTGGCGTTGGCGGTCGTCGCCGCAGCCTTGGCGGTGCCGGGCTGGAACGGTGCTGTCGCCGTGCCGGTCCTGCTTGCGGGCCTGGCGGTGCAGGTGGCGCTGCTGGCTTACGAGAGCGTCTTCGTCCGCGCCGGGCAGGACGTACCGCTGTCCTGAATACCAGCTCCGATGCTCGATCACGCAGGAGGTCTCACCGATGACGGACACCGCGCCCGCCGATCCGGCGGAGCACCCCGCTGCCGCGGCGCCGCCGGCACCCCCGGCGCTGCCGGGCGAGCGGCGCCACGAGCACCTACGCAACTACCCGCCGGTGTCGGAGTGGGATCACCACGTGCAGTACGACGCCAAGGCGCACCCGCGCAAGGTCCCGCGAAGCTACATGCTGGTGCCCACCACCTGCTTCAACTGCGAGTCCGCGTGCGGGCTGCTGGCCTATGTCGACAAGGAAGACCTGTCGATCAAGAAGGTGGAGGGCAACCCGGCGCATCCCGGCTCGCGGGGCCGTAACTGCGCGAAGGGTCCGGCCACCATCAACCAGATCGACGACCCGGAGCGGATCTTCTACCCGCTGCGGCGCACCGGTGCTCGCGGTGGCGGTGGCTGGGAGCGGGTGAGCTGGGATACCGCGCTGGACGACATCGCGGGCCGCATCCGGCAGTCGATCATCGACGGGCGGCACGAGGAGGTGATGTATCACGTCGGGCGCCCCGGTGAGGACGGCTTCGCCGAGCGGTTCCTGGCCGCCTGGGGGGTCGACGGGCACAACAGCCACACCAACGTCTGCTCATCAGGAGCCCGGTTCGGCATGACCCTGTGGGGCGGCTACGACCGTCCGTCACCGGATCACGCCAACGCCAAGGTGATCCTGCTGCTGTCGAGTCACCTCGAGACCGGCCACTACTTCAACCCGCACGCGCAGCGGATCATGGAGGGCAAGCAGGGCGGCGCGAAGCTGGCGGTGATGGACCCGCGGATGTCGAACACCGCCAGCCACGCCGACGTGTGGCTGGCGCCGTGGCCGGGTAGCGAGGCAGCGATCCTGCTCGCGATCGCCGCACACCTGCTGCGCAACCGTCAGATCGACGAGCCCTACCTGCGGCGCTGGTTCAACTGGCAGACCTACCTGGCGCAGCGCCACCCGGACGCCGAGCCGACGTTCGAGTCGTTTCTGGACTGCCTCGAGGCCGACTACGCCGGCTACACCATGGAGTTCGCCGCCGAGGAGGCGCAGGTCCCGGTGGAGCGCATCGCCGAGCTCGCCCGCATCGTCGCGCAGTGCGATCACCGGCTGTCGGCGCATGTGTGGCGGTCGGCGTGTGCCGGCAACCTGGGCGGCTGGCAGGTGGCGCGGGCGCTGTGGTTCGTGCTCGCGCTGACCGGGTCGATCGGCACCGTCGGCGGCACCAGCCCCAACGGGTGGAACAAGTTCATCCCGCACGGCCCGACGGCGCCCGAGGCCCATGATCACTGGAACGAGCTGGCCTGGCCGGTCGAGTACCCGATGGCGTGCAACGAGATGTCGATCCTGCTGCCGCACTTCCTCGAAGAGGGACGCGGCCGGCTGGAGGTGTACTTCTCCCGGGTGTTCAACCCGATCTGGACCTACCCCGACGGGTTCTCGTGGATGCGGGCGCTGACCGACACCGACAAGATCGGGCTGCATGTCGCGCTGACGCCGAACTGGTCGGAGACGGCCGAGTTCGCCGACTACGTGCTACCCATGGGGCACTCCACCGAGCGTCACGACACCCAGTCCTACGAGACGCACGCCGGCAAGTGGCTGGGCTTTCGGCAGCCGGTGACCCGGGTGGCGATGGAGAAGCTCGGTCACGTCGTCGAGGACACCCGGGATGCCAACCCTGGCGAGGTCTGGGAGGAGAACGAGTTCTGGTTCGACCTGTCCTGGCGGATCGACCCTGACGGTGCCCTGGGTATCCGGCAGCATTTCGAGTCACCGTACCGGCCGGGCGACAAGGTCACCGTCGATGAGTACTACCGGTGGGTCTTCGAGAACCGGGTGCCCGGGCTGCCGGAGAAGGCGGCCGCCGAGGGGCTGTCCCCGCTGGCCTACATGCGGCGTTACGGCGTGGTCGAGGTCGCCTCCGACCTCTACCGGCAGGATGAGCGGGCGCTGAGCGGCGCCGAGCTCGAGGGCGCGGAGCCGGATGCCGAGGGGGTGCTGCGCAAGCCCACCGACCTCGATTCCACTCCCCCGCTGTTCGGGGAGGCCGGTGCGGTCGGTGTCGAGCACGGCGACGGCACCAGCACCGCCGGCTGGCTGACCCCGTCGCGGAAGCTGGAGGTCTACTCGACGGCGATGCGCGACTGGGGTTGGGAACAACACGCCACGCCCGGCTACATCCGCTCCCACGTCGCCCGCGGTGAGGTCGATCTCGACGCCGGTGACCTGGTGCTGGTGCCGACCTTCCGGTTGCCCACCTTGATCCACACCCGGTCGGGCAACGCCAAGTACCTCAACGAGATCTCCAACTCGCACCCGCTGTGGCTGCACACCCGCGACGCCGAGCGTCACGGCGTCGCCACCGACGATCTGGTGCGGCTGACCACCTCCATCGGCTATCTCGTCGCCCGCGTCTGGGTCACCGAGGGCATCCGCCCCGGAGTCTGCGCCCTGTCCCACCACATGGGCCGGTGGCGGCTGCACGACCAGGAGGGCAGCCGCTGGGTCTCCGGGCTGGTCGACATCACCCATCCCGACGGGCCCGACTCCTGGCTGCTGCGCTACAAGAGCGGCGTCGCCCCGTTCGAATCCGGCGATCCCGACTCCTCCCGGATCTGGTGGAGCGACCCCGGCGTGCACCAGAACCTCGCGTTCGGCGTCCAGCCCGACCCGATGTCGGGCATGCACTGCTGGCTGCAGAAGGTCCGGATGGAAAAGGCCCACCACGACGACCGCTACGGCGACGTCTACGTCGACGCCCGCCGCTCCGCCGCCGCCTACCGCGAGTGGCTCGCACTGGCACAACCCCGGTTGGGCCCCGGCGGGCAACGCCGCCCCGAGTTCCTCATGCGTCCCGTCAAGCCCAAACGCCGCGCCTTCCGGATCCAGCAATGACCCGGCGGCGCAACACCGCGAGGAGGCAACCGTGCTCGACACCCTGACCGGCCGACGCGGCGAGATCGATGCCGACCGTGTCCGGGCCGCGGTGGCGGCGGTGGCCGATCCCGAGATCGGGCGCCCGTTGGGCGAGCTGGGCATGCTCGGTGAGGTCACCTGCGGGCGGCGGGGCCGGGTGCGGGTTGCGGTGTCGTTGACCACGCGGGACTGCCCTGTGACCGAGCAGCTGCGCGCGGCGGTGACCGAGGCGGCGTCGGCCGTCGACGGAGTGCGTGGTGTCGAGGTGGTGCTGTCCGTGATGGGGGTGCGCCAGCGCGCAGAGCTGGCACAGCAGCTCAAGGCCACCACCACCCCGGTGACCGGGGCGCTGGGCAGCAGCACGCGGGTGTATGCGGTGGCCAGCGGCAAGGGCGGGGTCGGTAAGTCCACCGTCACAGCCAATGTCGCCGCCGAGCTGGCCCGCAGCGGGCAGCGGGTCGGTGTGCTCGACGCCGACGTGTGGGGCTACTCGATGCCGCAGCTGTTCGGCGTGCGCCGCAGCCCGGTGTCGTTCGGCGAGCTGATGCTGCCGGTGCCCGCGCATGGCGTGTCACTGATGTCGGTCGGCTTCTTCGTCGACGACGGCCAGCCCGTGGTCTGGCGGGGGCCCATGCTGCACAAGGCGATCCAGCAGTTCCTGTCCGACACGCACTGGGGCGAGCTCGACGTGCTGCTGATCGACCTGCCACCGGGGACCGGTGACGTCACCCTCACACTACTGGAACTGCTGCCCGACGCCGCGCTGCTGGCCGTCACCACACCGCAGCCCGCGGCCCACGAGGTCGCCGGCCGGGTCGTGCGGATGGCCCGCGAGGCGGGGATGCCGATCGCGGGTGTCGTGGAGAACATGACCGCCGCGGTCTGCCGCTGCTGTGGCCAGGACACACCGGTCTTCGGCGAGGGCGGCGGCGCCCGGCTCGCCGCACAGGCCGAGGCGCCGCTGCTCGGCCAGGTCCCCCTCGACGCCGAACTCCGCGCCGCCGGTGACCAGGGCACACCGGTCGTCGTCGCCGCCCCGGCCGCCGCCTCGGCGCAGGAGCTGTGCCGCGTCGCCGCCACCCTGCCCGCACCCCGGCGCAGCCTCGCAGGCCGCGCGCTGCCGCTGTCCGTCGTCTGAAGCACTCTGACCGCGAACAGCGCCTGACCCGCGGCGTCACGCCAGCGGGTCGTCGACGGGTGTCAGGATTCGTTCGGTGAGCGCTCTGGACTGGGGTGGGGTGCCCTCGATACCGGCGTCGAGGCCCGCGGCCTTGGCCTGATCGAGCACGGAGCGCAGCACCAGGGCGCCGGTGGTGTCGATGCGGCCCAATCGGCTGAGATCGATATGCAGCCGCTGCGCGTCCGGGTGCGCCGCGAGTGCGTCGAGCAGCGCGGTGTCGAGGCGTTGGGCCGTGCCGAACCACAGCACGCCTCGGGGCACGAACCGCAGCGTGCCGCCGGTGGCGGTCACGTCGATCTCGAGCTGCATCGCCCGCCACAAGAACACCAGGATCGACAGGCCGACACCGACGAGCACCGCCCAGTCCAGCCGGGGCGCCAACAGTACTGTGGCCAGGAAGGTCCCCCAGGCGATCACCGCCTGCGGGGTCGACACCCGCCACAATCGAAACAGGGGTCGAAACTTCAGCAGCCCCAGCACCGCCGAGATCACGATCGCGCCCAGCACCGCCAGTGGCAACGGTTCGAGGACGCCGGCGAAGGGCAGGAAGGCCAGCACGGTCAGGCCGGTGATCCCGCCCGCAAGCCGCGTACGCGCCCCGGACATGCGGTTGACCGAGCTGCGCGAGAACGACCCACCGCACGGAAACCCGCCGAAGCAGGCCGCGGTCAGATTGGCCACACCCTGGCTGAGGAACTCCCGGTCGGCACTCCAGCGGCTGCGCTCCTCGGCGGCGAACCGCCGCGAGATCGAGGCCGCCTCGGTGAACCCGATCAGGGCGATCAGCACGCCGCTCAGCGCCAGGGCGGGCAGCTGACCCCACGGCAGATCGTCGACCGTCAGCGGCGGGAACCCGGCCGGGATCTCCTCCACGGTCGCGCCCGGATACGCCCCGAGTGCCGAGATGGCGATGGCGATGACCGCGGCCACCAGCACCCCGGGGAACAGTGCGTGGATCCGGCGCCCGCCGAAAATCACCGCAAGCGACATAACGGTGACACCGATCGCGGCGACATGCCACGAGGCCGGGTGGACCAGCGCCCACGCCGCGTCGGCGATCTCGTTGGAATAGCCCGGTACCTGCGACCCCAGAGCCTTGGGCAGCTGCGAGCTGGCGATCAGGATGGCCGCGGCCGGCACGAACCCTAGCAGCATCGGCTGCGACATCAAGTAGGCCATCCACCCGGCGCGCAACAACCCCAGCGTCAGCCGCACCAGACCGACGATCAGGGCCAGTCCGAGCCCGAGCGTGACGTACTCCGGACTGCCCGGAGTCGCCATCGTGCTCAACGCACCGAAGGTCAGCAAGCTCGTGATCGCCACCGGCCCGGTCTGCAGATACGGCGACGACGCGACCAACGCAGCCATCAACGGGGGCAGCGCACCCGCGTACAGACCTGCCACCGGCGGCATCCCGGCCAGCTCCGCGTACGCCAGCGACTGCGGCACACCCACCATCGCGACGCTGACACCGGCGACGACATCGCCCAGCCCGGCGCCCCGCCGGGACCGCGGTCGTGCCTGCCGTGGCGACCGGGTCATCCGCGCAGTCCCGATACCAGCCCCACCACACCTGACACCCCGACGATGCATACCAGCACCTTGCCGAACATCGCCTGGGAGACGCCCCGTGCCGAACAGGCGCCGACCACGCTGCCGAGCACGCCCAATGGCAGCAACCACAGGCCACTCACGACCACCCCGATATCGGCCACGCCCCACACCGCGCCGGCACCGAGTGCGAGCAGGTAGCTGCCGAGGTTGAAGGCGACGAGCGCAGCGCGGCTGTGCAGCACCGGCCAGCGTTGCACCGACAGCAACAGTGCCGGCGGCGAACCACCCATGCTGGTGCTCCCGTTGAGGAAGCCGCCGAGCACACCGGCCACACCGACCGCGACCCTCTCGCGCTGCACCGGTCGGGGTAGCCGCACGAGTCCCACCGCCGCGATGGCGAGCGCGATCACCGCGATGAAGATCATGAGCGTGGTGGTCTCCATGACCGCGAGCACCGCGATGCCCGCAGGTGTGCCGACGAGCCCCCCGATCAGCAGCGGCCACGTCCGCCCGACCTGCACCGCGCGCCGGCTCTCGAACAGCACACCCACGCTCAGGATGGCGCCGAGCAGCAGCGAGAGCAGGATCACCTCGTGCGGCTGCGGAACGATCAGCACGAACAGCGGCGTGAAGACGACCGCGAAGCCCAGACCCGTCAGTCCCTGGACAAAGCCTGCGGCGACCACGACCGCCGCGCCTGCCAGCCCCACGATGGCAGGAGCCCCGAGCAGCAGGTCCGGCACCTCGGTCGGCAACGCCGCGGGCCCGGTCAGCTGTCCGGCTGACCGGTCAGCGGACGGACCTCGATCCAGCCATCCGACACCCGCACCTCCAGCACCGGTTGCGGGAAGGTGGCCGGGCCGCGGAGGACCGCGCCGTCTCGCAACCGGAACTGCGAGTCGTGCCAGGGGCAGGTCACGACTCCCTCGCAGACCTTGCCCAGGGACAGCGGCCCACTGGCATGGCTGCAGGCGTCCTCGATCGCCGAGATCCGCCCGTCCTCGGCCCGGTAGAGCAGCACGTTGCGGCCCCCGACCTCCGCCGCCACAGTGCTGCCCTCGCTCAGCTCCGACGCCTTCACAGTCGGCCGCCACTCCCGCGGGCCTGCCGGCCACACCGTGTGGTCGACCATCGCGCCGCGGGCGAGCACGAGATGCCCCCCCAGGTACGCGGCACTCACGGTGATCGCGAGGCTGGCCACCGCCAGTATCACCGCGACCACCACGGCCCCCAGGAAGTAGGCCACCGGCGATCCGATCTGGATCACGAGCGCCACCGTCATCAGCAGCCCGTGCAGCAGCCCTACCCGTCGGTCGTGACCGTCGACCACCAGCAGGTCAGCGATCCCCGTGACCATGGCGGCCAGCGCGGTCGCGATGCCCGCGATGCTGAGCACGACCGCCGCAGTGGACAAGCCCAGCAGGTACAGCAGCACCGAGCCGGCCCACAGGCCGATCGGAAGGTCACTCAGCGCCGGATGCAGCGCATGACCGAGCCAGCGCCCGTGCAGCAGGTCGATCAGCCCGGTCGGAGCGAGCTTGGTCCGCACCGGTCCGCCGACTGCTGTCAGCCCCTGCGACAGCCGCTGCAGCCATGCCATCGCGTCGATCCGGTCGAACAGTCGCGCGTGTAGGGTGCGCGACCGTTCGACCGGCTCGACGTGCACATCGTCCGGGGTCTCCTCCCGTGCGGCAGCCTCGACGGGCGCCACCGACACCAGCACCGTCCCGTCCGAGACCTTCACCCCGAACGTCGGGGTGGCCTGGTCGGCCGGTGGCCCGAGAACGCAGCCGGTCCGCAGGTCGAAGGCGCTGTAGTGCAGCGGGCAGTACACCACGTTCTCGACCACCGCACCCTCGTCCAGGAATGCCCGTTCGTGGGTGCAGACGGCGCCGATCGCGTAGTAGGAGCCGTCGACCCGAGCGAGCAGCACCCGCTGGCCGTCGATCTCGACGGCGACCTTGTCACCGTCCTTCAGGTCGTCCTCGGCACAGACCTCGACGTACTCCACCGTCTCGCTGTCGGCCACTCCGGACACCGCGTCTCCCGTACCCGTCATCGACATGACCCTCTCGCACCGGACGGCGAACCGTCCGGTCAGCCCCATTCAGGGGCGGCTACCGCCTGGTCGCCTCGACCAGTTCGTAGAACTTGCGCCGCTCCTCCTCCTTCATCGTCACGGTGTGCTCGGGCCCCGGGTAGATCCGCCCGTGCACCTCGTCGCGGTACTTGGTGAAGACCTCCTCGAACACCGGGATGATGTCGAAGTAGATCTTCGAGTGCCGGGGCACGTGCTCCTCGTACAGGTGGAACAGGTCACTGGTGATGATGTGGACCCCGTCGGCCTGGCTGCCCGCTCCCAGCGACATCACCGGCACCGGCAACGTCTCCGCCAGATACTGGGCGACCTCGTCGGTGGTGACCTCGCACAGGATGGAGAAGCAGCCCGCGTCGACCATCGCCCAGGCATCGTCGACCAGTTCCTTGGCGCGATCCGCCGTCTTGCCCTGTGCCTTGAACCCGCCGAGCTGCGGCATCCGCATCGGCGTGACACCGATATGGCCCTGCACCGGCACGCCCGCCTTCACGATCGCTTCGATGTTCGGCGCGTGGTGCTGGTTTCCCTCGCACTTCATCACCTCGGCGCCACCCTCGGAGACGAACCGACCGGCGTTCTCGACTGCCTGCTGGGCAGACACGTGAAAGCTCCAGAAGGGCATGTCGACCATTCGCAGCCCGTACTTCGACCCGCGGTACACCGCCTTCGTCATGCTCATCACCTCGTCGAAGGTGACCGAGGTCGTGGTCGGGTGCCCGAACAGGATCATGCCGCCGGTGTCCGACACGCACTGGATGTCGATGCCACCGATCCGATCCGCGATCACCGCCGACCGGTAGTCGTAGATCGCCATCTGCACGATCGGCTCACCCTTGCGCTTCTTCTCGTCCAGGGCGGGGATCGTGACCTTCTTCTGCTTCTGCTCACCCTGTGCAGCGGACATCTCGGGTCGCTCCTTTCAGTTCGTTACAGGTTGCGAGGCGCGTGCCCCTACGCCTTCACCAGGGCGCCGGTCTCCTCCAGCTCCTTCCCCGCCGTTTCGGGGCCGAGCAGGTAGCCGATGATGGTCAGCACCCACAGCCCGGACATCGCCAGGTACGGCACCGAGATCCCGAACGCCGCGATCGAGGTGCCGACCAGGAACGGGGCGAAGATCGACACGACACGGCCGCCGCCGACCGAGAGGCCGAACCCGGTGCCGCGGATCTCGGTGGGGAACAGCTCGGCGAGGTAGGTGTCCCCGATACCCCAGAGCCAGCCCAGCAGCGCGATCGTGGTGCCGCCGAAGACGAGGTAGGTCGTGAAGCTGTCGGTCGTGGCACCTACCATGGTGCACGCCATCATGAGCAGTGCGCCGAGGATGGCCGCGGGCCGGCGTCCGAACAGGTCGGAAAGCCCGGTGCCGATGTAGCAGAAGCAGAACTGCACCACGTAGAAGATCATCGACCACATGATCGCGTCAGCGGCCGAGACCCCGAACTTCTCGATCATAAAGGTGGTGAGGAACACCGTCATTCCCCAGTAGCCGAAGGCGTTCGCGCTGTAGATCAGCCAGCCGAGGTAGATGCGCCGCCGGGCCTCGGGGATCTTCCAGATCTTCAGCTTCTCCGGCGAGGCCCCCGCCTTGGCTGCGGCGGCCTTGGCTTCCACCTTCGCCACCGTGTATCGGACCGATTCCTGCAGGTAGCGGCGGAACACGAAGATGAGGCCTGCGGGCAGGATCGCGACGACGAACGTCGGCTCCCAGCCCCAGCGCGGGACGATGTACAACGCGCAGGCACCGGCCAGGATGAAGCCCAGCGAGTACAGCGAGAACATGATCCCGCCGGTGCCCAGTGCCCGCGCCCTCGCCGGGAACATCTCGGCCGTGTAGGGCGCGCCCACGGCGAGCTCACCGGCGCCGCCGACGCCGGTGAGGAACCGTAGCGCGGTGAACAGCGGGACGTTGGACGTCAGCCCGCCCAGTGAGGTCGTGGCACCGTAGACCAGGATCGACACCCCGAGGGTGTCGCGGCGCCCGAACTTGTCGGCCGCGATGCCGAACCCGACCGTCCCGACCGTGTAGCCGACCAGGAAGATCGAACCGATCATACCCGCCATACCGACGGTCAGATTCAGGCTTTCCCTGATGCTCGGCAGCACGAGGCTGTAGATATTGACCGCGTAGGCATCGAACCCGTAACCCACCCCGGCAGCGAGGGCCACCATGATGGACTGCCGGAACGGCACCTTGAGCTTAGTCGATGTGTCCTCGACCTCGGCCGTCGGATCGGTCCGATCGGCCCGTGCGTCTTCCGTTGTCATCCGCGTGACTCCCTGTGCCGATTGGCAGTGTCCTCAGCTTCTAGCCTGTGCCACTCCCCGCAGGGAATCGCACGGCGTCGTAACGTTCGAGTCGTTCACGTGCAGGGTCATGCCGACGCCCGAGCCGAACCGGCCTGCCCGGCGGCGCCCGGAACGCCCAGCTCCACCGTGATCTCGTCGCCTTCCTCCCGGACGGTGAAGGTCTGCAGGCAACGGGTCTCGTCGAACACGGTCTGGCCGGTACGGATGTCGTACTCGTAGCCGTGCCAAGGGCATTTGAGGATCTCGCGGTCGGAGTCCATCACGTACTCGCCGACGTCGGAACTCGCCACGGTGTGGTCATAGAGCCGGCCCCGCTCGAGGGGGCCGCCCTGATGCAGGCACTTGGCCGCCAGGCCATGGAGTGTTCCGTCCATGGCGCGGATGACGACCACGCGGATCGGGCCGAGCTGCGCCGGCTTCATCTCGCCAGGGCCCAGTTCGTCGATCTTGCATACCACCTGTTTCACAGCACACCCCTAACCATGGTCGATGACTTTTCGGCGCGTTCGATCAGCGAGCGCGCAGCGCGGGCATCTTCGGGTAGAGGTGCTGAGCGTTCTCGAAGAATATCTTCCGCTGCAGACCCTCCGGCAGTCCCGCGGGCAGTGCCTCCCACGGTGAGTCGAAGTCCCAATGCGGGTAGTCGGTCGAGAAACAGAACAGGTCCTCCGACCCGACGCCGTCGATGAGCGCGAGGAACTTCTCGGGGCTCATCTCCTCGGTCGGCTGCGTCGAAAACCGGAACTGCTCGCGGATGATGTCGCTCGGCATGCGCTTGACCCAGGGCACCTCCGAGCGGAGTTCCTTGTACTGCTGGTCCGCGCGCGACATCAGGTGGGGCACGTAGGTGGTCCCGCCTTCGATCATGATCACCTGCAGGGTGGGGAACTTGTCGAGGACGCCGTTGAAGATCAGGCTGACGATCTCGGACATGAACACCTGGGGTACGAGCGTGTGCCACTCGACGAAGTACCGGTGAAAGCCCAGCGCGGTCGGCGAGTTCTCGCTGTGATGCAATCCGATCGGCAGGTTGTTGCGGGCCGCGGCCTCGAAGATCGGATGGTAGTAGGGGTCGCCGTACGCCTTGTCGCCGATGTAGACGATCGCCTGGACGAACTCCGGGTGCGCGCCCATGCGGTCGATCTCACGTGCCGCGTTCTGCGGATCGTGGGCGTTGACGTGGACCGACCCGAGTATCCGCTCGTCGCGGGCCACCCAGTTCTCGAGCTGCCAGTCGTTGTAGGCCGACATCAGTGCCGTCTTGAACTCCGGCCAGCCCGGTGCCAACGCCGAGGCGTCGAGCCATCCCGTGAGTACCGCGTAGTCGATGTTGTACTCGTCGAGGAGCTGTTCGCGGAGGAGGTTGTAGTCGGATCCTCCCGGTCGGCCGTCGGGGAGCTTGGCATCCTCACGATCGAGCCCCCCCGCAGCGAACTGCGCATACGGCAACACCCGATCCGGCTGCCACCCGAAGTCGGTGATGTACTTCCGCCACTTCGGCTCGAGGTACGGCAGCAGCGAATACAGCTCGGCCCGCTCGTGAACATCGGTATCGATGATGCGCACGTCCTGCGTCTTCGCCTGCGAAACCAACGGCTGTGCCCGAACTGCGGTCATCAGTCATACCCTCCACGCTCGTGACTGCTTCCGCGGCTGCTTCCTCACGCTGCCGCCGATGGCCGGGCGGCTCGAAGCTCCCAGCCGTTGCCACGCTGCCAGCGAGGGCTCGATGCCGGTAGCGGCCCAGCGCCAATGAGCCGATAAGGAGGTCTTATGACCCCCAGGTGCAGGGAGCGAGGTGCAGGTGGCGTGGCCGGGATCACAGCAGCCGGTGCTGCGAGCTCGCGACGTGGGCGGAGAGGTGCTCGACCGCTGCCTGCACGCGCGCGAGACTCAGCGACTCCCTCCTGGCCACGAGCCAGAAAGTCAGCCGGACCGAGACCTCGTCCGGTAGCACGGGTTCGAGTTCGGGCCGGTCCACGACGAGGTACTTCGGCAGCAGCCCGATACCGCCGTGTGCGGTGACGAAGCTGAGTTGAGCGAAGATGTTGGAGCTGCGCAGCACGGGACGTCGGGGGATGACGTCGGTTTCGAACACGTCGAGCTCGGGGACGTCGAGCAGCGACTCGACGAACCAGGCGAGGGGGTGGTCGGCAAGGTCTTCCCGGCGCCGCACCGCCGGGTGCGTCTCGAGGTACTGCCGCGTTGCGTACAGACCCAGGGCGTAGTCGGTGAGCCGCATGACGGCGAGTCGCCGCGATTGCACCCGCTGGAGCGTGATGGCGACGTCGTAGTCCTTGGACGTGATGTCGAACCTGCGAGTCGCCGTCGTCAGCTCGATCTCGAGGTGAGGATGTGCACGGCGCAGCTCGACGAGCGCCTCGGCGACGACGGTGCTGCCGATCCCGTCCGTCGCGGCGATGCGCACCGTTCCACTGAGGCCCCGATCGTGCCGGCTGACCGCGAGCTGGGCCGCGCTGTGCAGCGCGGACTCGATGCTCTCTGCATGGGTTATCAGCTGCTGGCCGTCATCGGTGAGCAGCCACCCGCCGGCTGTGCGATCCACCAGGCGGCGGCCGATCGCCTTCTCCAGCGCGGCGATGCGCCGCGACACCGTGCTGTGCTCGACGCCGAGCCGCTGGGCGGCATCGACCATGCGGCCCGCACGGGCGAGCTCCAGCAGGTGGAGCAGATCGTCGGCACGTACGTTGGTCATGCCTGGAGTGTGCAGGTGGCCTTCCCACCCCAGTTGAACGAGCCTGCCTCGCCGCGCGAGGTCGACGGTGCGTTGCAGCCAGCCCTGCGCAGACCACTCGATCGAGCCTTCGTGTGCACAAATGCACCGTACGTGTGCCGAAATAACGATAGCAATGCTCTTCCGCGCACACTCTCGTCCTGCTTTGGTGTGACCTGTGCGACATCGCCCCTGCGCCGGCAACTGCGGTGCAGTCTCGCGCAACGACGCGGAGGTGGTCTAGCCGTGGTCCTGCCCTCAGCGGCTCCTCAACTCGCCGATCTTGATCTGCTGCTCTCGGTCGACCGGCTCGGCAGCCTCGGCAAAGCCGCTCGCGAGCACGGGATGTCACAGCCTGCCGCCAGCCTGCGTATCCAGGCGGTCGAGCGCCGGCTCGGTCTCCGGCTGCTGGAACGCTCGCCGTCGGGATCGCAGCTCACCTCGGCAGGCGCGACGATGGCCACATGGGCTCGAACCGCCGTCGACGCGGTCACCGAGCTCCTCGTCTGCAGCTCCGGCCTGCACGATGCGGGTTCCAGATCATTGCGGGTAGCCGCAAGTCTCACGATGGTGGAGTACCTCGTCCCGAGGTGGCTGACCGGACTCCACCAGCGCCTGTCCGACGTCACCGTGGATGTGCAGGCGGAGAACTCCGACGTGGTCCTGGACCACGCGCGGTCCGGTCAGGTCGATGTCGGGTTCGCGGGCTACACCAACGGATATTCCGACCTCGCCCGGAGCATCGTCGGCAACGATGAGCTGGCCGTCGTCGTCGCCCCCGACCATTCGTGGGCGCGGCGGAGTGCTCCGCTCACGCCGGCGGAGCTGTCCGCGGGTCGGCTCGTGCTGCGCGAACGTGGTTCCGGGATGCGCGAGACGCTGCAGCACGCGCTGGGTGACCTGCCCGGCAACGGGTCCCACCTCGAACTTCCGTCGACGACCAGTGTGAAGCAGGCCGTCACCGAAGGAGCGGGCGCAGCGGTGCTCAGCCTGTTCTCCGTCGATCGCGAGCTGCGCGAGGGCTGGCTGGTCAGAGTGCCGATCGTCGACATCACGCTGGCGCGCAAGTTGTACGCCGTGTGGCCCAAGAACGCAGCGCTGAGCCGGCCGGCCAAGACGCTCCTCGAGATCGCCTCGCAGGAGCAGCGCCGGAACATCCGGAAGGCTCAGGCCCGCAGTCGTCACGCCAATAAGGATGCCCGCGACGTCAGCCGGCCCCGGCCGAGACGGCAGCACCCCGTTGCCGCGGTGGGAGTGGCATGAACGGTACCGGTGCCACGATCGAGCGAATCAGGCAGCAGGAATAGCCACCAGCGACCGGCCGACGCGCTGGAGCAGCGTCATCGCATCGTGCGCCTCCCACAGTTCCTGGTGTGGCCGATGCGCCTACCTTCGAGGAGTTCATCGTCATGTCGTTTCCGAGTAATTTGGAGATCGCGCGTAGCGCGAAGTTGAAGCCGGTTGAGGACATTGCTAATGGGATGGGGTTGGGGTCTCATCTGTTGGAGCCTTATGGCCGGGATGTGATGAAGGTGGATCTGGCGGCGGTCGGGGAGTTGTCGGATCGGCCGCGGGCGAAGTATGTGGTGGTGTCGGCGATCACGCCGACCCCGTTGGGGGAGGGGAAGACGACGACGACGGTGGGGTTGGGGCAGGGCCTGTCGCGGATCGGTGCTCCGGCGGTGGTGGCGGTGCGGGAGGCGTCGATGGGTCCGGCGTTGGGGATCAAGGGGGGTGCGGCCGGGGGTGGCTATAGCCAGGTGGTGCCGATGGAGAAGCTGAATCTGCACCTGACGGGGGACATGCATGCGGTGACCGCGGCGCATAACCAGTTGGCGGCGATGGTCGACAATCACCTGTATCAGGGCAACCGGCTCGGGCTCGACCCCGACAACATCACCTGGCGTCGGGTGCTCGATGTCAACGACCGGTCGCTGCGCAACGTGGTGGTCGGGCTGGGCGGCAAGGCCGATGGGGTCACCCGCCAGACCGGGTTCGATATCACCGCCGCCAGCGAGGTGATGGCGACGCTGTCGCTGGCCACCGGACTCGAGGATCTGCGGGAGCGGCTGGGGCGCATCGTGGTCGGCTACACCCGCGACGGCGAACCGGTGTCCGCCGAGCAGCTGAAGGCGGCGGGGGTGATGACGGTGCTGCTGGCCGAGGCGATCAAACCCAACCTGGTCCAGACCCTGGAGAACACCCCGGCGCTGGTGCACTGCGGCCCGTT
>WHSY01000081.1 GCA_009379815.1 Pseudonocardiaceae bacterium | reverse complement strand
TCGCCAGCCGCGACTTCACCCCCGTGCGCTGACCACCGCACCCGCCACCCACGGTGCCCGGAGGTGCGGTGGCATCCCCCGGGGGTGACGCGAAGGGCACCTTCACTGCGGCCCACGTCGTGACGGTGCCCCTCGCGGCGACTGCACGGCCGCGGTCGCAGTGACGGTGCCCGCCGCGGCGGGCGCACGGGGTCGTACGCTGCGCAGCCGTGCGAGTCCTCGTCATAGGCTCCGGTGGCCGCGAGCATGCCCTGGTCCTGGCGCTGTCGGCCGATCCGGAGGTCACCGCGCTGAGCTGCGCCCCCGGCAACGCCGGGACCGCCGCGCTGGCCGAGCAGGCCGCCGTCGACCTCACCGATGCGCCTGCGATCGCCGAGCTGGCCGCGGGATGGTCGGCCGATCTGGTCGTCATCGGGCCGGAGGTCCCGCTCGTCGCAGGTGCAGCCGACGCGGTGCGCGCCGCCGGGATCGGCTGCTTCGGACCTTCGGCGGCCGCGGCGCGCATCGAGAGTTCGAAGGCCTTCGCCAAGGGCATCATGGCCGATGCGGGCGTGCCCACCGCGCGTGGCGAGCTGGTGGACAACCCCGCCCGGCTCGACGCCGCGCTGGCAGGGTTCGGACCGCCGTGGGTGGTCAAGGACGATCGGCTGGCCGCCGGCAAGGGGGTCGTGGTCACGACCGACATCGACGCCGCCCGCGCTCACGCGATGGGCCTGCTCGATGACGGCCACCCGGTGCTGCTCGAGTCCTATCTGGACGGCCCGGAGGCATCGCTGCTGTGCCTCGTGGACGGCAGCTGCGTGGTGCCGTTGCTGCCCTCACAGGACTTCAAGCGGGTCGGCGACGGTGACAGCGGCCCGAACACCGGAGGCATGGGCGCCTACGCGCCGCTGCCCTGGGCGGGGCCGAAACTGACCGACCGGATCGTCGAGCAGATCGTGGCGCCCGCGACCCTCGAACTGGCCCGGCGTGGCGCGCCGTTCTCGGGGCTGCTCTACGCAGGGCTGGCGCTGACCCCCGTGGGCCCGCAGGTGATCGAGTTCAACTGCCGGTTCGGGGACCCCGAGGCACAGTCCGTGCTCGCCCTGCTGCGCACGCCGTTGGGGGTGCTGCTGCATGCGGCGGCCACCGGGACGCTGGCGCAACAACCCCCGCTGCAGTGGACGCCCGGCGCCGCGGTCACCGTGGTCCTGGCGGCGGACGGCTACCCGGCGACGCCTCGCACCGGTGATGTCCTCACCGGCGCCGACGGGGAGGGCGTGCTGCATGCCGGGACCCGGCGCCGCGAGGACGGTGAGGTGGTCTCGGCGGGCGGTCGCGTGCTGTCGGTGGTCGGTACCGGTGCCGATCTGACCGCCGCTCGCGAGCAGGCTTACCGGCGGATCGCGGCGGTGCGCCTGCCCGGTGCCCACTACCGCACCGACATCGGGCTGCGTGCGGCGCGGGGGGAGATCGTCGCGCCGGCGACGCGATAGCCTCCCTCGCGCGTCGAGCGGAACGGAGGTCGAGCAAGCCGATGCTCAACTGGAACCGGCATGGTGACGACCTGTTGCTCTCGCTCTCGCCCGAAGGCGTCCGGTTTCTCCGCGAACAATGGTCGTGGCTGCGTGAGCTGGTCCGTTGGCAGCTCTCGGCGGCCACCGACGACCCGCTGGCCGCGCTGACCGGCCTGCCCGTTCCCACGGGCAGCATCGACGGGCGGCTGGCTTACGTCGTGGACTACTGGAGCGGCACCGACGACCCGGCGCCGGTGCGCCGGGTCCGGGAGGCGTGGGTACTGCACGACGTCGAGCGCGGCCTCGCCCGCGCGCTGGCCTCGCTGCCACGGCACGGCGGCGTCGTCCGGCTCCCCGAACGCATCGACGGGGCCACCGCCGAGTGGGCCTCGATGATCGAGACGCTGCACGTGGTGCTGGACGTCTCCGGCAGGGTCAACGCAGCAGGCGACCCCGGCCGTGTCCTGCCGCCCGAGCCCGGCCCGGCGGAGGCAGCGGACTACCGGCGCAGCCTGCTCTGGCTGGAGCTGGTGCTCGAGGTGCTCGTCGAGGCCGGGCGGACCGCACAGGCCCCCGCCGGCGACTGAGACCTGCTGGCAGGGGTCGAAGCATCGGCACTGAGCCGAGACACCTTGCTCCCGCGGCCCTTCGGGGCGACCATCCATGCACGCTTGCCTACGAGCGAGGAGGAACCGGATGGCCACCGTGCAGACGGTCCGCGGGCCGATCGACCTGGATTCGATGGGCATGACGTTGATGCACGAGCACGTCTTCGTACTCACCCCCGACGTCATGCAGAACTACGGTCACGAGTACTGGGACGAGGAACAGCGGGTCGCAGACGCCGTCGTCAAGCTCCGCGCGCTCAAGGAGGCCGGCGTCGACACGATCGTCGACCCGACGGTCGTCGGACTCGGCCGCTACATCCCTCGCGTGGAGCGCATCAACGCCGAGGTCGACATCAACATCATCCCGGCCACCGGGCTCTACACCTTCGACGAGATCCCGCACTTCTTCGCCTACCGCGGTCCGGACACGCTGCTCGGCGGCCCGGAGCTGATGACCGAGATGTTCGTCCGGGACATCCGCGAGGGCATCACCGGCACAGGTATCAAGGCGGCGTTCCTCAAGTGCGTCGTCGAGGCTCACGGCATGACGGCCGACCAGGCGCGGGTCCAGACGGCGATCTGCGAGACCCATCGGGAGACCGGCGTGCCGATCACCGTGCACACCAACGCGGCCCACCAGACCGGGCGGCTCGCGATGGAGTTCTACGCCCGGCACGGCGTCGACCTCACCAAGGTGGTCATCGGCCACGCCGGGGACTCCAACGATCTCGACTACCTCAAGTCGATCATGGACCAGGGCGCGTCGATCGGGTGCGACCGGTTCGGGCTCGACATGTTCAACCCCACCCCCGAGCGGGTCGAGACCATCGCCACGCTCTGCTCACAGGGCTACGCCGACCGCATCGTGCTCGGCCACGACGCCGCCTGCTACATGGACTTCTTCTCCGGCGAGACCACCCAGGAGATCCTCCGCCAGGCCGCACCGAACTGGCATTACCTGCACATCAGCACCGACGTACTGCCCGCGCTGGCTGACAAGGGTGTCACCGACGAGCAGATCCGCACGATGATGGTCGACAACCCCCGCCGCTACTTCGCGACCGAGACCTGCTCGCAGGGTCGAGGCAGCAGCACCGGGGAGGCCTGATGGCGATCGAGCCGTACCCGCGCGGCGAGGCGCCGTTCGATACCTCCGGCGTCGAGCGGGACGCCGGCGGGATCGCGCGCTACACCGGCCTGCCGCCGTCCCTGGTGGCGATGCTGCGCACGACCGTCGAGCGTCACACCGCGAACGAGGCGCTCGTCGAGGTCGGCGGGAAGCGGCTGACCTACCGGGAGCTGTGGGACCGCGCCGCGCGCGTTGCGGGCGGCCTCCGCGAGGGCGGCGTGCAGCGTGGCGACCGGGTGGCCAACCTGCTGCCCGCGGGGGTGGACTGGGTGCTCGGCTTCCTCGGCACCCAGCTCGCCGGTGCCGTCGCGGTCCCGGTGAACATCCGGTTCGCCCAGGCGGAGATCGACTACGTCATCGCCGACTCCGGGTCGACCCGCGTGCTGCGCCCCGGCGAGCCGCTGCCTGACGGCGAGCCGCACGCCGTCGACGACCTGGCACCGAGCGACCTCGCTGCGATCTTCTACACCAGCGGTACCACCGGGTTCCCCAAGGGTGCGATGACCACCCACGAGAACTTCCTGTCCAATGTGGAGACCGCGTTGCGGGTGATCGGCATGGACCCGGCCGAGGGACCCCAGCTGCGCAACCTCGTGTCCGTCCCGCTGTTCCACGTCACCGGGTGCAACAGCCAGTTGCTCGTACAGCTGGCGATCGGCGGCACCACGGTGGTGCTGCCCACCTTCGAGGTGCAGGCGTTCCTGCGCGCCGTCGTCGACGAGCGGGTCAACGTGCTCACCAGTGTGCCCGCGATATACGCGCTGGCGATCGCCCAGCCCAACTTCGGCGAGTTCGACGTCGGTGCGGTGACCCGGATCGCCTACGGCGGTGCTCCCATCGCGCCGTCGCTGGTCGAGCGGATCCAGCAGCGGTTCCCCCATGCGCGGGTCGGCAACGGATTCGGCCTGACGGAGACCTCGTCGATCGCGACCTACCTGCCGCACGAGTGGGCCGCCGAGCACGCCGACTCCGTCGGGTTCGCCGCACCCGTGGTGGACCTGTCGCTGGACGCTCCGGACCCCGGCAGCGGCGTCGGGGAGCTGCTCATCCGCGCCCCCAACGTGGTGCCCGGCTACTGGAACAAGCCCGACGCGACCGCGGCCACGTTCGTCGACGGTTGGCTGCACACCGGCGACCTCGCCCGGATCGACTCGCACGGTCTCGTCTACATCGTCGACCGGGTCAAGGACATGATCAACCGGGGTGGCGAGAACGTGTACTCCGTCGAGGTGGAGAACGCGATGGCCGGTGCGCCCGGCATCGCCGACGCCGCGGTGGTCGGGGTACCCGACGAGGTGATGGGCGAGAAGGTCGGTGCGGTCGTGGTGCCGGCGCCGGGTGCGGAGTTCGACGCCGACGCCGTGCTCGCCCACCTCGACGAGCGGCTGGCCGACTTCAAGGTCCCGCAGTACTTCGCTGTCCGCAGCGAGCCGCTGCCCCGCAACCCGGGCGGCAAGATACTCAAGAACGCGCTACGGGAGCAGACCGAGTGGGGCGGCCCGGTGCGCGGCCGGTGACCACCTCCCACCCGAGTCGCGGCTCCCTCGTCGCCCTGCGGTTCGAGATGAGGAGCGCGGATGGCCGCTGATGCCGGAACCGGTTCGACAACGCGCCGGCCGGTCGACGACCCGACTCTGGGCATCGAGGTCGACGTCGCCCGGGAGGGCAGCCCGCACAATCGCCTGGTCAGCATCGGCGACTCGCTGACCCACGGGTTCCAGAGCGGTGCGGTGTTCAACACCGACCTGTCCTACTCGGCGATCGTCGCCCACGAGCTGGGCTGGCCGCAGCTGCGCTACCCGGTGTATGCCGGGCCCGGAGGTCTGCCGCTGAACATCGAGCTGCTGCTGCGCGAGCTGGCGGATCGTTTCGGCGGGGACCTGGACTGGTGGGAGGTGCCGCCGGCGCTGTTCGCGGCGCGGCAGTTCGCCGACCGGGTGGAGGACTACTGGGAGCGGGGCCCGGGTGCCGCCGTACCCGTCGTCGCCGCGGCGCGGCACGTGCTGGCCGTCTACGGCTGGGACCTGCGCGATGCCCTGCAGCGCAACGCGGCGCGGGCGATGTCGGAGGTCGAGACCCCGTCGGACGAGGTGCTCGACCAGCTGGTGTCCGATCACGCCGCCCGCGCGGCGCTGCGGGTGCTGCCCAACGCCACCACGGCCGACCGGGAACGCACCGTCTTCGATGCCGCCGCCCGGCTCGGCGAGCAGGGCGGCATCGAGACCCTCGTGGTGTGGCTCGGCGCCAACAACGCGCTGGGCACCGTGACGCGGCTCCGGGTCGCCTGGAGCGGTCCCGGCTACGACGACCTCGAACGCAACGGCGCATTCACCATCTGGCGCCCCGAACACTTCGCCGCAGAGCTCGACCTCGTCGCCGCCGAGGTGGAGCAGATCCGGGCCCGTCACGTCATCTGGTGCACCGTGCCGCATGTGACCATCGCACCGCTGGCGCACGGCGTGGGTGTCAAGCCGCGCGGTTCGCGCTACTTCCCGCACTACACCCGGCCGTGGATCGCCGAGGGCGACTTCGAGCCACGCCGCGACCCGCACATCACCGCGGCCCAGGCCCGCAGCGTCGACAGCGCCATCGACCGGTACAACGAGGCGATCGAGCGTGTCGTGGCCGGCGCTCGCCGCCGCGGCCGGGACTGGTACCTGTGCGACATCGCCGGTGTGGTCGACCGGCTGGCCACCCGCCGTTACCTCGAGGACCCCTCGGCGCGTCCCGACTGGTGGACCCCCTACCCGTTGCCGCCCGAGCTCGCGGCACTGCACCCCGTTCCCGACACCCGGTTCCTGACCACCGTCGACGGGCGCAGGGCAGGTGGCGGGCTGTTCTCGTTGGACGGTGTGCACCCCACCACCGTCGGCTACGGCATCCTCGCGCAGGAGCTCATCGCGGTGATGGAGCGTGCGGGTGTGGCGTTCAACCTGCCCGACGGGACGCGCCGGCCGTCCCCGGTGCGGGTGGACTTCGACCGGCTGATCCGGCGCGACACGCTGCTCACCCGGCCGCCCGCCAACCTCACCTCGGGGCTGGGCGTACTCAGCTGGGCCGACGAGGCGCTCGACCTCCTCGGTCTCTCGCTTCCCTTCTGACGGCAGTGTCCGGAACGGTCGCAGCACCGCACCGATCATCGAGCCGCGGCGTGCCGGCACAGTAGTGTCATCGACACGGTGTTCAGTGAGAGGAACGACATGAGTGAGTGGACGGCCTGGCTTCGCGAGGTGATGCCCTTCGCCGGGGTGCTCGGACTCGAGGTCGTGCGAGCCGAGCCCGATGGAGTGGTCGCCACGGCGCCGTGGTCACCCGACCGCTGCACCGCGGGCGGGCTGCTGCACGGCGGCGCGCTGATGGCGTCGGCCGACTCGGTCGCCGCGCTCTGCGCGCAGCTCAACCTTCCCGACGGTGCGGGCACCAGCACGATCGAGGCCAAGACGAACTTCCTCGGCGCCGTGCGGGACGGCGTGATCACGGTCACCGCCACACCGCTGCACGTCGGGCGCTCCACCATCGTGGTGCAGACCGATGTCCACGACGACGGCGGCCGGCAGATCAGCCGTTCACTGCAGACGCAGGCGGTGCTGGGCGGCTGAGCAGCCCGGCGAGCGGGGCCGCCGCTGTCGGGGAGCAGCGAACGCACCGTCCGGAACACGCGGACACTCGGGGAGGGGCGTCACGGCGCGTGCAACCCGGTGCCATGCTCGTTACGTCCCAGTACGTGCAGGCACGATCGACGAGGGGTCCGGGTGGACCAGCGCGACGAACAGGAGTTTGCGGAGTACTTCAGTGCACGGCGCGACGCCGTGAGACGCACCGCATACCTGATCTGTGGCGATTGGCACCGCGCGGACGACCTCGCGCAGAACGCGTTCGTCGCGCTGCACCGGCGCTGGCACAAGGTCCGGGACAAGCAGGCCCTGGACGCCTACGTCCGGCGCAGCCTCGTGCGGGCGTCGATCGACGAGTCCCGCCGCCCGTGGCGGCGAGAGCACGCCGCGGAGGTGGTACCGGAATCGGCGGATACCCAGGAGGGCGACGCCGTGGGCGATGCGGTGGCGACGCGGTCGGCGCTGGTCGACGGCCTGCAACAGGTACCGACCCGGCAACGGGCGGTGCTGGTGCTGCGGTTCCTGGAGGGGCAGTCGGTCGCCGATGTGGCCGCCACCCTCCAGTGCACCGAGGGCACCGTGAAGAGCCAGACGGCGCGCGGGCTCGACGCCCTGCGCGACGCGCTGGGTGACACCCTTGACGACCTGCGTCCGGCTGGTTGACCAGGGTGGGGAGGAGGCACAACCCGGTGGACGAGCGGGAGCTCAGCAAGCTTTTCCGGGACGCGGCGCGACACCCACCGCCCGCCGCATTCGATCATGACGACGTGCTGGGCGCGTCCCGGCGGGCCACCGTGCGGCGGCGCAGCGCCTTCGCCGGCGGTTCGCTGCTCGGCGTTGCCGTGCTCGGCGGTGGCCTGGTGCTCGGCGGGCAGCTGCTGCAGCCGGCCCCGCCCCAGGCGGGACCGCCACCCGCTGTCGCGACCACCACTGCCGAGCCCGGCGGGCGGATGCTGTCGCCCGCGCCGCTGTCCACGATGGGCGCAACGCCCGGCGGGCGCGCGCCAGCGGCACGTGACGCACCCTGCGGGCCCGCAAGTGCAGAGCTCGCCGCGGAGCTGACCGGCGCGCTCGCCGACCGTCGCGCCGCACCCCCCGGCCCCACCGTGGCGCTGGCACAGGAGTGCCCACCCGGGGCGCGCGCGGCCGGTGTGCGCCTGCCCGGAGGCACCGTCTACCTGGTGCTGTCTCCCGCTGCGGCGGGCGTGGCGGAGGGCGGCGCGACACGTCCGGACGGCGCGCGCAGCTTCACCGTCACGGCCGGCGGCGGCGAGATGGTCTCGGTGCTGTCGGTGCCGGTGGCACGGTCGCAGCCCGCGCCACTGGCCGAGCAGGTCGACGACCTCGCACGGGAGATCGCCGCGCAGCACTGACCTTTTCTGGTACGGTCGTACTAGAAAAGGTCGGAGGTGGTCGCGGTGGTCTGGCTCGTGCTGCTGGTCTCCGGAGTTCTGGAGGCGGGCTGGGCGATCGCCCTCAAGCTCTCGGACGGGTTCAGCAAGCTGTGGCCGTCGCTCGCGTTCGCCGTCTTGGGGACGGCGAGCTTCGCGGGGCTGGCCTACGCGCTGAAGTCGCTGCCCGCCGGGAGCGCCTACGCGGTGTGGACCGGGACCGGTGCAGCACTGACGGCCCTGATCGGCATGGTGTGGCTCGGCGAGACGGCCTCCGTACTCAAGGTTGTCTCGCTGGTGCTCATCGTCGCCGGAGTGGTCGGGCTCAACCTGACAGGCGCGGGGCACTGACCCACGGTGGGGCAGCGGATCACCCACGGGTTGTGATTGGCAGGGCATGACCGGTTCCGCGAGCACACCCAAGGGCGAGCGCAGGCGGCAGGCGCTGGTCGAGGCCGCAGCCGAGCTGCTCGACGAGGGTGGCTTCGACGCGGTGCGCCACCGCGCCGTGGCACGCCGGGCAGGGCTGCCGCTGGCGTCGACCACGTACTACTTCCACTCGCTCGACGATCTGGTCACCGCGGCGGTCGAGCACCACTGGCGAGCGGAGCTGGCCGTGTGCCGGGCCCGGCTAGCCGATCTGTCCGGTGGGTCCCGTGACCGTGGCGGCTCGCGTGACCCCGGCGACGGCGTTGACGGCGATGACGACGTGGTGGAGCTCGTGCTCGACGCGCTGCTCGGGCCCGACGCGGCCGGCGCGGGTGCGGTGCTGCTGCGTTACGAGCGCTTCGTCGCGGCCGGGCGGCGGCCCTGGCTCGCCCCGCTGATGCGGGAGCTGAAGGCCGAGCTCGACGTGCTGCTCCTCGACGCGCTGTCGCATTCCGCCCGGTTCAGGACGCGGGGTCGCGAGGAGCTGGAGCTGCTCGTCGCCGTCGTCGACGGGGCGGTGGTCAACGCGCTCATCGAGGCGGACCCCGACCCGCGTGCCGCTGCCCGCCGCATGCTGCTGCGCTGCCTGTGAGTCACTCACGACCGACGCGCTAGCGTGCAGGCCGTGATCCCGAACGTGCTGGCTGGCCGCTACGCCTCGCCGTCGCTGGTGCAGTTGTGGTCCCCGGAGCACAAGGTCGTGCTCGAGCGCCGGCTGTGGCTGGCCGTGCTGCGGGCCCAGCGTGACCTCGGCCTCGACGTCGACGAGCAGGCCGTCGACGACTACGAGCGCGCGGTGCCCACCGTGGACCTCGACGCCATCGCCGCTCGGGAGCGGGTGACGCGCCACGACGTGAAGGCCCGCATCGAGGAGTTCAACGCGCTCGCCGGTCACGAGGAGATCCACAAGGGACTGACCTCGCGTGACCTCACCGAGAATGTCGAGCAGCTGCAGGTGCGGCTGTCACTGGAGCACGTGCGGGACCGCTGCGTGGCCGTGCTCGGCAGGCTGGCCGCCCGCGCCGCCGAGCACGCCGAGCTGGTCGTCGCCGGCCGCAGCCACAACGTCGCCGCGCAGGCCACCACGCTCGGCAAGCGGTTCGCCTCCGTGGCAGACGAGCTGCTGGTCGCCTTCTCCCGGCTCGAAGAGCTCATCGCGCGGTACCCGCTGCGCGGGATCAAGGGTCCGATGGGAACCGCGCAGGACATGGCAGACCTGCTCGGCGGCGACTTCCCGGAGCTGGAGGCGCGGGTGGCGTCACACCTGGGCTTCGGGCAGGTGCTGCGCAGTGTCGGGCAGGTCTACCCGCGGTCACTGGACTTCGAGGTGGTCTCCGCGCTGGTGCAGCTCGCGGCCGCACCCTCGAGCCTGGCCACCACGCTCCGGCTGATGGCGGGACACGAGCTGGTCACGGAGGGCTTCGCTGCGGGGCAGGTCGGGTCCAGCGCGATGCCGCACAAGATGAACACGCGCTCCTGCGAGCGGGTCAACGGGCTGGCGGTGGTGCTGCGCGGCTACGGCTCGATGGTCGGCGAGCTGGCGGGCAGCCAGTGGAACGAGGGCGACGTGTCCGACTCGGTGGTGCGCCGGGTCGCGCTGCCGGACGCCTTCTTCGCCCTCGACGGGCTGCTCGAGACCATCCTGACCGTGCTCGACGAGTTCGGCGCCTATCCCGCGGTGATCGAGCGGGAGCTGGCCCGCTACCTGCCGTTCCTGGCGACGACCAAGGTGCTCGTCGCCGCGGTGCGCGCCGGGATGGGTCGGGAGAGCGCGCACCAGGTGATCCGCGAACATGCCGTGGCGGTCGCGCTCGTGATGCGCGAGGACGGGGCCGACAACGATCTGGTGGACCGGCTCGCCGACGACGAGCGCCTCCCGCTCGACCGCGGCGAGCTCGACGCGCTGCTGGCCGACCGACTCTCGTTCACCGGAATCGCGGACGCCCAGGTCGCCGCGGTCACGTCGGCCGTCGACGAGGTCGTCGCCCGCCATCCCGACGCCGCGAGCTACCATCCCGCACCCATCCTGTGAGTGGTTCGGCCGTGAGTCCTAGGCTCGGATCGGTGAAGCCCCGGTCGATCGTGTTCGATCTGTTCGGTGACCATCTGCGCTACCGCGGCGGGGCGGTCCGGTTGCGTGGGCTCTCGGAGCTGATGGCGTGCTTCGACGTCCCCGAGGCGACGGTGCGGGTGGTGATGGCCCGGCTGCGCAGGGAGGGCTGGTTCGAGACCCGTCGGGAGGGTCGCGAGACCGTCTACGCGCTGTCGGACGCCGGCTGGCGGCTGCTCGACGAGGGCCGCTCGCGGATCTTCGATCGCGCCCGCGAGCCGTGGGACGGGCAGTGGCACATGGTCATCTACTCGGTGCCCGAGGCGGAGCGGGCGCTGCGTGAGCAGCTGCGCAAGCGGCTGGCGTGGTTCGGCTTCGGCCCGCTCGCGGCCTCGACCTGGTTGAGCCCGCACGACCGGCTCGACCAGGTCCGGGACAGCTTCGCCGAGCAGGACGCGGTGCGGCTGGACGTGTTGCGCGCCCGCTCGGAGGGCGTCGACACCGACCGCGCGATGGCGCAGCGCTGCTGGGACCTCGCGGGGCTGCAGGCCGACTACACGCGGTGGATCGGTGCGGTGCGCCGCCGAATGCCGGTCTACCGGCGCGCCGGTGGCCGGGACGCGCTGGTCGAGCGGATGCGCCTGGTGCACGACTATCGCCGCTTCCCGTTCCGGGACCCGGACCTGCCGCTGGAGCTGCTGCCGGACGGCTGGTCCGGCCGGCAGGCGCACGAGCTGTTCCTCGAGGCCCACGAGCTGCTCCGCGAACCCGCCGAAAAGTGTGTCACTTTCTTGACGGACGATCTACGTACGGCACAAACTGGTGCACGATGAGGATCGCGTGTGTGGGCGGCGGGCCCGGCGGGCTGTTCTTCGCCACGCTGGCCAAGCAGGCCGACCCGGCCGCACAGGTCACCGTCTTCGAGCGCAACGCCCCCGACGACACGTTCGGCTTCGGTGTGGTGTTCTCCGACGCCACGCTGGCCGCGGTCCACGACGCCGATCCGGTGCTGCGTGACGGCCTTCGCGAGCACGGCACGCGGTGGGACACCATCGAGGTGCGGCTCAAGGGCGAGGTGCGCCGCTGCGGCGGTAACGGCATGGCCGCGATCTCGCGGCACACCCTGCTCGCGCTGCTGCAGTCGCGGGCCGCGCAGGTCGGTGTCGACCTGCGGTTCGGCACCGAGGTCGGCCACCCCGAGGGCTACGACCTGGTGGTCGCCGCCGACGGAGCGAACTCCCGGCTGCGGTCCCGCTTCGCCGAGCAGTTCCGGCCCACGACAGACACCGCCGCCGCGAGGTTCATCTGGTTCGGCACCCGGTACCTGTTCGACGGGCTGACGTTCGTGCACGAGCGCAGCCCGCACGGCGCCTTCGCGGTGCACGGCTACCCGATCAGCCGCGACGCCAGCACGTTCCTCGTCGAGACCGACGAGACCACCTGGCGCGAGGCGGGGCTCGACGGCTTCGACACCGCGCAGCCGGCGGGCACGTCCGACGAGAAGTCCAAGGCCTACCTGGAAGCGCTGTTCGCCGACCAGATCGGCGGCGCCGAGCTGCTGGTCAACAACTCCCGGTGGGCCAACTTCCGGACCGTGCGCACCCGGCGCTGGCGCGCGGGCAACGTCGTGCTGCTCGGCGACTCGGCGCACACCGCGCACTTCTCGGTCGGCTCGGGAACCAAGATGGCGATGGAGGACGCGGTGGCGCTGGCGGCAGGCCTCGCCGAGCACCGCGGTGACCTCGACGCCGCCCTGTCGGCCTACCAGGACGCCCGGCAGCCGGCGGTCGCCAAGATCCAGGACTCCGCACGTCCCAGCCTGTCCTGGTGGGAGCACTTCGGCCGCTACCACGACGCGTTCGACCCCACCACGTTCGCGTTCCACTTCCTGTCGCGCAGCATCTCCCGCGGCAAGCTGGCCCGGCGCGACCCGCGGTTCGTCGACGAGGTCGATGCGCGGTGGCGCGCGCGGCACGGCGCCGATCCGCTGGAGACCCCACTGGACGTCGCAGGCCGGCACCTGCCCGGACGGCGGGTCGAGACCGAGGCACTGGCGGGGGCGCGGTGGATCACCGCACCGGACGGTGAGGACGGGCTGGCGGCCGCGTTCGAGCGCATCGACGGTGCCGCGCTGGTCGCGGTGCACGGCGGGACGGCGCTGACCCGCGCGCTGCTGTCGGAGCAGGCGCGGCTGGTGCGGGGCGTCCCCAGCGCGATCGTCGAACCGGACGCCGACGACGACCGCGCGCTGACCCTGCTGCTGTCCGGCCGGGCCGACCTGATCGGGGTGGCGCGGTGAGCCTGGCCCCGCTGTTCGCACCCCGGTCGGTCGCGGTGATCGGGGCCTCGCGGCAGCCCGGCAAGCTCGGCGCGGCGATGGCCGCCTCGCTGCGTGGCTTCCCCGGCCGCCTCGCGCTGGTCAGCCCCGGCGACCCCACCATGCACGACGCCGTGCCGGGGCCGGTCGACCTGGCCGTGCTCTGCGTCCCCGCTGCCGCCTGCGCCGGCGCGCTGGCCGATGCGCGGGCACGGGCCGCGCTGGTCTGCGCGGGCGGGTTCGCCGAGTCCGGGCCCGACGGTGCGGACCACCAGCGCGCGCTGACCGAGGCCGCCGCCCGCACGGGGACGCGGCTGCTCGGGCCGAACACCTCCGGGTTCCTCGCGCCACCGCTGACGGCGAGCTTCGTGCCCGGCGCGGCCGAGGTGCCCGCCGGGCCGGTCGCGGTGGTGGCGGCCAGCGGCGGGATGAACCACGCGCTCGCGTTCCGGCTCGCCGCCGCGGGCACCGGCGTCAGCCTGGCCGCCGGTCTCGGCGCCGGCATCGACGTCACCGCCCCCGACGTGCTCGACCACCTCGCCGCCGACCCGGCGACGAGAGCGGTGGCGCTGCACGTCGAGGCGGTCGGCGACGGGCGCCGCCTCGTCGACGTGGTCGCCGGGCTCGCGCAGCGGGTCCCCGTGGTGGCACTGGTGGTCGGGCGTTGCGGGAGCATCGCGGACTTCGCAGCCACCCACACCGGCGCGCTGGCCACCTCCTGGCACACCACCCGCGCCGCGCTGCGCCAGGCTGGTGCGGTGCTGGTCGACGACGAGCGCGACCTGGTCGACGCCGTCACCACGCTGTCGCGCGTGCGGCTGGCCCGCCACCCCGACCCCGGGGTGGGTGTGGTCACCGGGCAGGCGGGCCCGGCGCTGGCGATGCTCGACCGGCTGCGCGATGTCCGGGTGCCCGAGCTGGCGGGGGACACGCGGGAGACGCTCGGCGGGCTGCTGCCGCCGCTGACGTTCCAGCGCAACCCCGTCGACACCGGACGGCCGGGCCCCGGGTTCGGTGACGTGCTCGCCACGGTCGGGGCCGACCCGGCGGTCGACCTGCTGGCCTGCTACGCGCTCGTCGAGCCCGGTGCGGTCGACCTCCCGTCGGTGGCCGAGCACACCGCGACGCCCACGGTGATGGCCCTCGACGGGCCACCCGAGGCGACCGGTGACGCGCTCGCGCGGCTGGGCAAGGCCGGGATCCCCGCCGTGACCGGCCCGTCCGCAGCAGCCGCCGCCGTCCGTGCCCTCGTCGACGACGCCCGCGGCGTGCCCCGCCCGCCCGTCGCGGTCCAGCCCGCCGCGACCCCGGACGGGCCGTTCGACGAGGACGGTGCCAAGGCGCTGCTCGACACGCTGGGCATCACCACCCCCGCCCGGCGGGCCGCCACCACCCGGGAGGAGGCGCAGCACGCGCTGGCCACCCTCGGCGCACCGGTGGCCGTGAAGCTGCTCGACCCGACCGTCACGCACAAGACCGAGGTCGGCGGGGTGGTGCTGGACGTGCGTGCCCCCGCCGAGCTCGACGCCGCGCTCGACACCCTCGCCGCACCCCGGGTCCTCGTCGAGCGGATGGCCCCGCCCGGTGTGGACCTCGTCGCCGGCGCCCACCGTGATCCGGTCTTCGGGCCGGTGGTGCTGCTCGGCCTCGGCGGCACGGTCGCCGAGGCGCTGGCCGACGTCGCCGTGCGGCTCGCCCCGCTCGACGCCGTCGAGGCGGCCGCCATGACCGGCGAGCTCGCCGGCGCCGCCGTGCTGGACGGCTTCCGCGGCGGGCCGGTCGCCGACCGCGCCGAGCTCGGCCGGATCCTCGCGGCGCTCGGGACCCTGCTGGCCGGCGCGCCCGCGCTGGCCGGTATCGAGATCAACCCGCTGCGTGTGACCGCCGACGGTCCGGTTGCGCTGGACGCGGTGGTGACCATGACCGACGCGGAGGACAGCCGTGCCCCGACCGATCAGTGACGGCACCGTGCCGTGGCCCGAGGAGTTCGTGACCCGCTACGTCGAGCGTGGCTACTGGCAGGGCAGGCCGCTGGGCGCGCTGCTGCGCGAGGTAGGCGATCCGGACGCGATCGCGCTGGTCGACGGCGACCTGCGGTTGACCTACGCGGAGCTGAGGGCCCGCGCCGACGGTGCCGCCGGCCGGCTTGCCGCCCTCGGGCTGCGCGGCGGGGACCGCATCCTGGTCCAGCTGCCCAACATCTGGGAGTTCGTCGTGCTCACCCTCGGCTGCCTGCGGCTGGGCGTGGTGCCGGTGATGGCGCTGCCCGCGCACCGCCGTCACGAGCTGGCCTACCTGGCCGAGCACGGCGAGGTCCGTGCGATCGCCGTGCCGGACCGGCTGCGCGGCTTCGACCACCGGGCGCTGGCCCACGAGGTCGCGGCCGAGGCCGGCACCGTCGAGCACGTGCTCGTCGCCGGGGACGCCGGCACCGACGTCGACCTGCGGACGCTGTGTCAACCGGGGCCCGCGCCGGACGCCCCGGAGCCGGGATCCCGCGACGTCGCGGTGTTCCTGCTGTCCGGCGGCACCACCGGGCTGCCCAAGCTGATCGCCCGCACCCACGACGACTACGCCTACAACGCGACCCGCAGTGCCGAGGTCTGCGGTTTCGACGCGTCCACCGTGTACCTCGGCACGCTGCCCGCCAGCCACAACTTCCCGTTGGCCTGCCCCGGGCTGCTCGGCACCCTGCTGACCGGCGGCCGGGTGGTGCTGCTCGGCTCACCCGATCCGGCCAAGGTGCTGCCCACCATCGAGACCGAGCGGATCACCCACGTCTGCGCCGTCCCCACCACCGCGCAGCGCTGGATCGCCGCCCACGACGGGTCGGACGACCTGTCCTCGCTGCAGGTACTGCAGGTCGGCGGCGCCCGGATGCCACCGGAGCACGCCCGCAGGGTGCGCCCCGCCCTCGGCGCCACGCTGCAGCAGGTGTTCGGGATGGCCGAGGGGCTGCTGAACTACACGCGCCTCGACGACCCCGAGGGCGTGATCTGTGAGACCCAGGGGCGGCCGATGTGCCCGGACGATGAGATCCGCATCGTGGACGAGTCCGGCGCCGACGTGCCCGACGGCGAACCCGGGCTGCTGCTGACCCGCGGCCCCTACACCCCCCGCGGCTACTACCGCGCCGCCGAGCACAACGCGCGGGCCTTCACGCCGGAAGGCTGGTACCGCACCGGCGACATCGTCCGGCTCCACCCGTCGGGCAACCTGCTCGTCGAGGGCCGCGACAAGGACATGATCAACCGGGCGGGCGAGAAGATCTCGGCCGAGGAGGTGGAGAACCTCGCCTACCGGGTGCCGGGGGTGTCCGAGGTGGCTGCGGTCGCGATGCCCGACCCCGAGCTGGGCGAGCGGATCTGCCTGTTCGTGGTCGGCTCCGCGACCCTGGACGAGGTCCGTGACGCGATGGGGCGCGCCGGCGCGGCCCGCTACAAGCTGCCGGAGCGGCTCGAGCACGTGCCCGAGCTGCCCAGCACCAACGTCGGCAAGATCGACAAGAAGGCGCTGCGCGAGCGCCTCGTAGGAGGTGTGCCCAGATGACCGATGATGCGCTGCAGCGGCTCTACGCTGACTTCCAGGCCGCGGGGCTGATGCCGCTGTGGACCCAGCGGGAGGGCCTGATGCCGGCCTCGCCCCGGCCCGCCGCCGCACCGCACGTGTGGCGCTACAAGGAGCTGTACCCGCTCGCGCAGCGGGCGGGCGAGCTCGTCCCGGTCGGTCGCGGCGGCGAGCGGCGAGCCATCGCGCTGGCCAACCCCGGCCTGGCCGGGCAGCCCTATGCCACCCCGACGCTGTGGGCCGCGATCCAGTACCTCGGGCCGCGCGAGGTCGCCCCCGATCACCGGCACTCGCAGGGCGCCTTCCGGTTCGTGCTCGAGGGCCGGGGCGTGTGGACCGTCGTCAACGGCGACCCCGTCGAGATGCGGCCCGGGGACCTGCTGCTCACGCCGTCCTGGCACTGGCACGGTCACCACCACGTCGCCGACGAGCCGATGGTCTGGCTCGACGGTCTCGACATCCCCCTGGTCAGCCGGCTCGACGCCGGGTTCTTCGAGTTCGGACCCGACGAGGTGGTCGAGCAGGCCACTCCCACCACGTCGCGGTCCGAGCAGCTGTGGGCGCATCCCGGGCTGCGGCCGATCGGCGCTGCCGCGACCCGGCAGTCACCGTTGCTGGCCTACCGCGCCGAGCACACCGACGCCGCGCTGTCCGGGCAGCTCGAGCTCGAGTCCGCAGGCCATCCGGGCGTGATCGAGCCGGGGCATGCCGGGATCCGGTTCTCCAACCCCACCACCGGCGCCGACGCGTTGGCGACGATGCGCCTCGAGATGCACCGGCTGCGGCCGGGCGCGGTCACGGCGCAGCGCCGCGAGGTCGGCTCCTCGGTATGGCAGGTGTTCACCGGCGAGGGCGTGGTGTCCTTGGGCGAGCAGGAGCTCGACGTCGCCGAAGGGGACTGCGTCGCCGTACCCTCCTGGTGCCCACTGCGAATCGAGGCCCGCAGCCGGCTCGACCTGTTCTGCTTCAGCGATGCCCCGATCTACGAGGCGCTCGCCCTGACCCGTACGGGAGGTAATGCATGAAGCTCGCCACGATCCGGCTCGACGGCCGGCACGCCGCGGTCCGCGTCGACGGTGACGAGGCGGTGGAGGTCGGTGCCGCGGACGTGGGCGAGCTGCTCGCCGACCCGTCCTGGCGGGACCGGCCGGATGGATCGCGCCACCCGTTGGCCGGCGTGGACTACGCGCCGGTGGTGCCGCGCCCGTCGAAGATCTTCTGTGTGGGGTTGAACTACCGCGACCACATCCTGGAGATGGGGCGTGAGCTGCCCACCCATCCGACGCTGTTCGCGAAGTTCGCCGACGCACTGCTCGGGCCCGCCGACGACCTGGTGCTGCCCTCGGTCAGTGAGCAGGTCGACTGGGAGGTCGAGCTCGGGGTCGTGATCGGCGCGCCGCTGCGCCGAGCGTCGGCAGCACAGGCCCGTGACGCGATCGCCGGCTACACCGTCGTCAACGACATCTCGATGCGTGACTGGCAGTGGCGCACCGCCCAGTGGCTGGCCGGCAAGACGTTCGAGGCGAGCACCCCCGTCGGGCCGTGGCTGGTCACGCCGGACGAGGTCGACCACGCTGCCGACCTCGAGGTGCGCTGCGAGGTCGACGGGGTGGTGATGCAGCGCGACCGGACGTCGGAGCTGGTGGCGTCGCCCGCCGACGTCGCCGCCTACATCAGCCAGATCGTCGCACTGCGCCCCGGCGACCTCATCGCCACCGGCACCCCCGGCGGGGTCGGTGCGGGGCGCGACCCGAAGGTGTTCCTCGCCCCGGGCCAGACGGTGCGCACGTCGGTCGAGGGGCTCGGCGAGTGCGTCAACCACTGCGTCAAGGACGCCGGATGACGCCGACCACTGAGCTGGGCTGGGCTGCGGCCGGGCAGGTCCGGCTGGAGGACGCCGTCGCCGGGTTGCCCGACCTGGCCGGGCCGTCCCGGCTGCCCGGGTGGACCCGCGGGCATGTCGTCACCCACCTCGCCCGCAACGCCGACGCGCTGGTCCGGCTGCTCGAGTGGGCGCGCACCGGCGCCGAGAACCCGATGTACGCGTCGCCGGAGGCGCGCAACGCCGAGATCGAGGCGGGCGCGGGGCGCCCGCACGCCGAGCAGCTCGACGACCTGCGGCGCTGCGCGGCCCGCTTCGCGGAGACAGCCGGCCGGCTGCAGCCGTCGCACTGGGAGGCGACGGTGCGCACCGCGCAGGGCCGGGACGTGCCCGCCTCGGCGATCGGATGGATGCGGGTGCGGGAGGTGTGGCTGCACCTCGTCGACCTCGATGCGGGGGCGGACATCGACGTGCTGCCCGACGACATCGCCGCCGCGCTGGTCCGCGACGTCGCCGGCTGGATGGACTCCCGGATCGAGCAGGGGGTGGCGCTGCGACTCGGCGACGATACCGACGCTGCGCCGGTGGTCTTCGGGCCGTCCGGCGCGGCGCCGGTGGCGGTGTCCGGCCCGGTGCCCGAGCTGGTCGGCTGGCTCACCGGGCGCAGCCCCGGCACCCGCCTGACGGCCCCCGACGGCCTTCCGGAGCTGCCCCGCTGGCTGTGACCGGGACGTAGCGTGCCGCGGCCGCATCTGTTCGGCGGATCGGCGCCGACCCGTCACCGCACCGTCAGCGGGCCGTCACCTCACTGCGTCGTAATGGGAACGTGCCTGCGCGACTGATCGTCTCGCTGTCCGGAGTCCGTCCCACGCTGTTCGACGCCGCCACCACCGTGGCTGCCGAGCTCGACGACCGCAACGTCCCGCTGTCGCTGCTCGTCGTGCCCCGCGCCCCCGGGCCGGTCGAGTGGCTGCGGCAACGGCGCGGCGCCGGCGACGCGGTGCTGCTGCACGGCTACGACCACACCGCGGACCCGATCGGCTCCTGGGGCTCGTTGACCGTGACCCGGATCGGTCGCCGGGCGGAGTTCGCCGCGTTGCCCGCTCACGAGGCGGGTCTGCGGCTGTTCGCCGGGGCGACGCTGCTCGAGCGTCTCGGGCTGGCAACCGACGCCTTCGCCCCGCCACGGTGGCTGGCCTCGCCGGGCACGCTGCACGCGCTGCACCGGGGCGGCTTCGCGCGCTGCGCCGATGCCACTGCAGTGCGCGAGCTGCACTCGGGGCTGGTGCACCGTAGCCGCATACTCGGGTTCGGTGGCCTGGGTGAGCGCGCCGAGCCGTGGTGGTGCCGCGCCATGGTGCTCGGGGCGGCGCGCACCGCTCGCCGGGGCGGCCTGGTGCGGATCGCCATCGACGCGGGTGACCTCCTCCGGCCCGGCCGCCGCGCCGCATTGCTCGACGCGGTGGACCTGGCACTGCACCTCGGCGCGCGGCCGCAGACTTACACGACGGTGGCGGCCGAGGCCCCGCTGGCTGCGTGATCACAGTGCCAGCGGTTGGCCGGGGGTGGCCACCTCGAGCTGGGTGCCGGACGGTGCCAGCTGCCGGAACATGGTGTAGTGCATCTCCGGCATCGCGAGCACGGCCTGATGGATCGGCACGGCCAGCGGCGGGGCGACTGCCCGCAGGTAGTCCACCGCCTCGGACAGCTTGAGCCACGGGGCGCCGGTGGGCAGCAGCAGTGCGTCGACCGGGTCCACCGGGACGGTGAACGAGTCGCCCGGGTGCAGCACGGACCCCTCGAACAGGTAGCCGTTGTTCGGTATCACCGGGATGTCCGGGTGGATCACCGCATGGTCGCCGCCGATCACAATCACATCGACCGCCACCCCGCCGAGTTGCAGCTGCTCACCGGGGCTGACGACCTGGTGTGTCAGCCCCTTCTCGGCGAGCTGGTCGGCGCTCCCGGAGTCGACGACCAGTGGCGCCTCAGGGTTGCGGTCCAGCAGCGCGGACAGTCGCTCGAGGTCGAGGTGGTCGGGGTGCTGGTGGGTGACGAGGATCGCGTCGAGGCCGGTGAGCTCCTCGAAGCCGCTGGAGAAACTGCCCGGGTCGACGAGCAGCCGCGCCGAGGCGGTCTCGACGAGCACGCACGAGTGCCCGAAATGAACGATCTGCACTCGGAGCCGCCTCCTCGCGTCTCACCCTGCCACGTCGCGAGCAGCTCGGGCTCGTCGGCCCTGGACGTCGGTGGGGATGGCCCGACTTGGGATCGGCGGTCTCCCTGATGGTGCAGCCCGACAGGTGTTCGTGAGCGGACCCGCTACCGGTCGCCTCCCTCGTGCGTGCACGGCGCGGTCTGCCAGGTGGCGATCCGGGAGCGGCTCGTCAAGGTGTGCAGCCGTCGGACCGCGTCCCGCGGCCCGTGAATCGTGACGCCGGCGGACGTCTCGGTGTCGGCCGTGCCGCTGAGCAGTGCAACGATGTCGCCGGGCTCGCCCTCGACCACCACAGCGTCTTCGATGACAGCGGTGCCGACGTCCATCGCGAGGCCGCTGGCGCTGACCTGGAGAGTGGCGGGTTCGTCGCCGGTGTGGACCACGACGGTCAGCGGTGCGAGATCAGCAACGTCGACGCTGTCGAAGAAGGTGGGCAGCCCGAGGGCCAACCAGTGGGTCCGAAAGGCGTGGTCGCCTTGGGGCTCGGCGACCAGGGGCGCGCCCCACGACACCAGCGCCCGCAGAGCCGGCCCGAGCCGGCGTCCCCGGGTGGTGAGCCGGTAGACGGTGGCGCGGACGGGGCGGGGCGCCTCGTAGGACTCGACGATGCCGTCGGCCTGGAGTTGCCGCAGTCGATCCGCCAACAGGTTGGAAGCAATGCCGGGCAGGGAGTCGCGCAAGTCTGTGTAGCGACTGTCGCAGGAGAAGAGTTCGCGGATGATCAGTAGGGTCCACCGCTCGCCGACCACGTCGAGGGTGCGGGCGAGGGCGCAGTACTGACGGTACGAGCGCACCAGGAAATCGTAGCAAGTGGTTGTGATTTTCGTCTGATTACTTTAGTTTCTTGTCTATGAGCCGCACCCCCTCGGCGCACCCCGTACGCGCTCCCGCATGGCGCCCACGGCGCTCGGACCGGCACGGCGCAACTGCTGCTGACTGTTCGGGTGCGCCCCCTCGATGATCGTTCCGAATCGCCCACCACGTCCTCGAAGGAGATACACCCATGATGTTCGTCGAAGTGTTCGTTCCGAGGGGAACCCTGACCCACGACCAACGTCGCCGGGTCAGCGAGCGGCTCATGACCGGTCTGATGCCCGAGGAAGGCGCACCAGCAGAATCGGTCGAGGCCGCTCGTGCCTTCACTCAGGTGGTTGTGCACGAACCGGAGACGTGGATCGTCGGCGGACGATCGGTCGCCCCCACTGATCCGCCCCGATACGTCGTACGGGTCAGCGTGCCCGGCGCGTGGCGCAAGGAGATGAGCGCTTTGATCATCCCCGAAGTCACGCGCGCGCTCGCCGAGATCGACCCAGACCCGTCACGGCTGTACGACGAGTCGCACGCATGGGTGCACGTCGTGGGGATTGCTGAGGGTAGCTGCGGTGTGTTCGGGCAAGCGATGGGTTCGACCGACATCGTCAAGGTGATCACAAAGTCGTACCGGGAGGGCGCTCAGGGGGATCGAACCGAGGACCTGCCGCCAGGCACGGCGCTGGACCCGGTCTGCGGTATGACAGTACCCCTTGCCGATGCCGCCAAGATCGTGAAGCAGGACGGCACTACCTACGCCTTCTGCGGCAGCGCATGTCACGCGGTCTTCGCCCAGGACCAACGTGCCGCCGTGCACTGACGGTTGCCGTGACGTACCCGGGACGACAGCCAACCGGCCAGAGCCACCCGGGGTACCCTGATCAGCGTGGCACGAGTCGTCGTCGATGTGGTCACCAAGCCCGAGATCCTCGACCCGCAGGGTCAGGCCAT
>WHSY01000080.1 GCA_009379815.1 Pseudonocardiaceae bacterium | reverse complement strand
AGAACGGGCACACATAGTCTGAGAACACCTCGATCGTGGTCGTCACGCAATCTCCCTCCGCTCGGCGGTACCCGTCCACGATGCTCCGCACGGTGGTCACGCCTGAACCCGTCGTGACTGATGTCTCCCGCCCGATGCGCTCGCCTGGACGCGCCGGTGACGCAGCACAGCCGCCGCTCGTCCGTGAGCTCGACACCAGGGGGGTTCGCGTCAGGCGCAGCCCCACTGGTGTCGAGCTCACGGACACGCGGTGTGATTCCGCTGAGGTCAGCGGCGCCTGCGTTCGCGCACCCGCACCGAGATCCGCACCGGGCTGCCCGGGAACCCGAACGTCTCGCGCAGCCGGCGCTCCAGGAACCGCCGGTAGCCCGCCTCCAGGAAGCCGGTGGTGAACAGCACGATCGTCGGCGGGCGGGATCCGGCCTGGGTCGCGAAGAGCACCTTGGGCTGCTTGCCGCCGCGCACCGGCGGGGGCTTCGCGGCGATGACCTCCGACAGCCAGGCGTTGAGCTGCCCGGTCGGGATCCGCCGGTCCCAGGATTCCAGCGCGGTGCGCAGCTTCGGCGCGAGCTTGGCCACCGCGCGGCCCGTCAACGCCGAGACGTTGACCCGCTCGGCCCAGGGCACCCGCTTGAGGTCGCGCTCGAGCTCACGCTTGAGGTCGTGGCGACGCTCCTCGTCGACCAGGTCCCACTTGTTCAGCGCGATCACCAGTGCACGACCGGACTCGATGACCGAGGTGATGACCCGCTGGTCCTGCTCGCTGATCGGCTCGCCGGCGTCGATGAGCACCACGGCCACCTCCGCGGCCTCCACCGCCGACCGGGTGCGCAGCGAGGCGTAGTACTCGGCCCCGCCGGCGAAGTTGACCCTCTTGCGCAACCCGGCGGTATCGACGAAGCGCCACACCTGCCCGTCGAGCTCCACCATCGAGTCGACCGGGTCGACCGTCGTGCCGCCGACCTCGTGCACCACCGACCGCTGCTCGCCCACCAGCTTGTTGAGCAGGCTCGACTTGCCGACGTTGGGCTTGCCGACCAGCGCCACCCGCCGCGGTCCCCCGGCACCGGCGGCAAGGTCCCGGGGGGACTCGGGCAGCACGTCGAGCACCGCGTCGAGCAGGTCGCCGGTGCCGCGTCCGTGCAGCCCGCTGACCGGATGCGGCTGTCCCAGCCCCAGTGACCACAGCGCGGCCGTCTCGGCCTCGGCGCGCTGGTCGTCGACCTTGGTGGCGGCCAACAGCACCGGGGTCGACGAGCGCCGCAGTACCCGCGCGACGGCCTCCTCGGCGCCGGTAGCGCCCACGACACCGTCGACGACGAGCAGCACCGCGTCGGCGGTGCGCATCGCCAGTTCGGCCTGCTCGGTGACCGCGGCAGCCAACCCGCGCGCTGCCGGGTCCCAGCCCCCGGTGTCGACGAGGGTGAACCGGCGGCCGTTCCACAGCGCGTCGTAGGCCACCCGGTCACGGGTGATCCCGGGGACGTCCTGCACCACCGCCTCGCGCCGCGCCAGGATCCGGTTGACCAGGGTCGACTTGCCGACGTTCGGCCTGCCCACCACGGCCAGCACGGGCTGCTCGGGTGCAGCGGCCTCCGCTTCACCGTCGCCGGTCACATCGACCTCGACCGCGGCCCACTCCGACTCGTCGGACCAGGTGCCGTCCTCGACACCGCTCATCGCACCATCCCTCGCCTGGAGTCCAGCTCGTCGACCAGCGCGGACAGCGCCGACCGCATTCGGTCCGTCGCCGCGGTCAGGGCCGCACGACCCTTGTCCACCGGTGCGTCGAGCGGTTCGCCGACCAGCACGTCCACCCGGGGCCGCCACCGCCGCCCGCTGCCGCCCGGGCGGCGGGTACCGCGGCAAGCCACCGGCAGCATGACCGCGCCGGACGACCGAGCCAGCCACGCGGCGCCGTGGTGGGCGCTGGCCACGTCGCCCTCACCTCGGGTGCCCTCGGGGAAGACCGCCACGATGCCGCCGCCGCGCAACACCGCTACCGCTGCCAGCAGCGGCGCCCGGTCGGGCACACCACGGCGCACCGACAGCTGGCCGATCCGGGTCAGGAACCACCCCAGCAGCCCGTGGAACATCTCATGCTTGACCAGGAAGACCGAACGCCGGCGCAGCAGGCCGTACAGCAATGGCCCGTCGATCATCGCGCTGTGGTTGGCCACCAACACCACCGGACCCCGTGCGGGGATCCGCTCCCGGCCGTGCACGCGCAACCGGAAAGCCGCCGCACCCAACCCTACCGCGACCGACCTGCCGGCGTCGTGCAGCAGTGGCCAAGCGGCCTCGGGCAGCTCGTCGGTCACGGCCGTCCCCGTTGCGCCGACATCCCGGGGGCGACGACGAGCAGCCCGCGCTGCGCGACGAGCTCGTGCAGCGCGGCGAGCACCTCGGTGGCGTCGAGCTCGGTGGTGTCGAGCTCGACGGCATCGGCGGCGGGTCGCAGCGGTGATGCCGTGCGCGTCGAGTCGAGCCGGTCGCGCCGCTCGACCGACCGGCGCACCCCGGCCAGATCCTGCACCCCGTCCTGGATCGCCCGGCGCTGCGCCCGCTGTGCAGGCGACGCCGTGAGGAACACCTTCAGTGGCGCGTCGGGCGCGACGACCGTGCCGATGTCGCGACCCTCCACGACGATCCCCGCCGCGTCGTCGATGATCCGCCGTTGCTGCGCCACGAGCAGCGCCCGGACCTCGGTCACCGCGGACACCGGACTGACGGCGGAGGTCACCGGCGCGTCGCGGATCGCGCGGGCGACGTCGGCGCCGTCCAGCGTGACGGTCGGGGCGCCCGGATCGGTGCCGATGTGGATATCCAGCCCCTCAACCGTGGCCAGGACCGCCCCGGCATCCGCCGGATCGACGCCGGCACGGAGCACGCCGAGTGCGGCCGCCCGGTACATCGCGCCGGTGTCCAGGTAGCGCGCACCGAGGTCGGCGGCCAGCCGCCGGGCCACAGTGGACTTCCCGGTGCCCGAGGGCCCGTCCAGCGCCACCACGCCACGTAACGCATCGACCTGCAGCACCCGGAACCTCCTGACCGCCCAACCGCTCCATTCTGCCTGCCGCCGCCGCGGGCCTCACGGCGCGTGCCGACTACTCCTGCAGCGGCACGAGGTTGCCGCTACGGGTCGGTGAGGTGCGCCAGCTTGTCCAACCGGGTCAGCGCGAGCGTGATGGCGCGGTCGAAGATCAGGTAGAGCAGTTCGGCCTTCGAGCCACCGCGGCGGGGACGGGCTACCGGGGCGCCTACCCTGGGCCGGTGGACGTGCAGATGACGCCGCTGCCGGGAATCGGTACCCGCGAGGACTTCACCGCCCGCTCCGGTCACCGGGTGGGTCTGATCTCCCACCGGGACGGGCACCTGGAGCTGATCGTGTCCGAGGCCGAGGATCCGGACACCGTCGCGGCCTCCCTCCCGCTGACCGCCGAGGAGGCCAACACGCTGGCCAGCCTGCTGGGTGCGCCGCAGCTGGTCGCCCAGCTCGCCGAGCAGCAGCGCGAGCTCGAGGACGTCACCACGACACGGGTGACCGTCCAGCGGGGCTCGGCCTTCGACGGCCGCACGCTGGGAGACGCCGCGCTGCGCACCCGCACCGGCGTCTCGGTGGTGGCGGTGGTGCGCGACGGCGTCACCCATCCCTCGCCGCGGCCGGATTTCGCCTTCGAGGCCGATGACCGCATCGTCATGGTCGGCACGGTCGACGGGCTCACCCACGCCGCGCGGATCTTCGAGCAGGGCTGAGCCGGGCCGATGCACTCCGTCGCGGTGGTGCTGGCCGAGCTCGGAGCCATCTTCTTCGCGCTGGGGCTGTTGGGCGGGCTCACCCGCCGGGTCGGCATCCCTCCCATCCCGCTATACCTGCTCGCCGGCCTGGCCTTCGGGCAGGGCGGCCTGATCCCGCTGGAAGGTCTGAACGAGTTCGCCACGATCTCCTCGGAGATCGGCGTGGTGCTCCTGCTGCTGCTGCTCGGCCTGGAGTACTCGGCACGAGAGCTCATCACCGGGCTGCGCCGCTCGTGGCAGTCGGGTGTCGTCGACGTCGTGGTCAACGCCGCCCCCGGCGTCGCGGTGGCGCTGCTGCTGGGGTGGGGACCGCTCGGCGCGCTGGTGATGGCGGGCGTCACCTGGGTGTCGTCGTCCGGGATCATCGCCAAGGTCCTCGGCGACCTGGGCAGGCTGGGTAACCGGGAGACCCCCGTCGTGCTCTCCGTGCTGGTCATGGAAGACCTGGCGATGGCGGTGTACCTGCCGATCCTGACCACGCTGCTGCTCGGCGCCGGCCTGCTCGGGGGCCTGTCCGCCGTCGGCATCGCGCTGGCCGTGCTCACCGTCATCCTCGTGGTGACGCTGCGCTACGGCCATATCGTCTCGGCAGTGGTCGACTCGCCGTGCCCGAGGTGTTCTTGCTGCGGGTGCTCGGTGCCGCGCTGCTGGTCGCCGGGATCGCGGGGCAGCTGGGCGTGTCGGCGGCGGTCGGTGCCTTCCTGCTCGGCATCGCGATCTCCGGGTCGACCGCGGAGAACGCCACGAAGGTGCTGGAGCCGCTGCGGGACGTGTTCGCCGCGGTATTCTTCGTCGCCTTCGGCCTCAACACCGACCCGCGGCAGATCCCGGGCGTGCTCGGGATCGCCGTCGCGCTGGCCGTCGTGACCACGCTGACCAAGATGGTGACGGGCTGGCGGGCGGCCCGGTCGCAAGGTATCGCGACCCTCGGCCGGTTCCGGGCAGGCGCCGCCCTCGTCGCGCGGGGGGAGTTCTCCATCATCATCGCCGGCCTCGCCGTCTCGTCCGGGATGGTCGACCCGGGGATCGCCCCGCTGACAGCCACCTACGTGCTGCTCATGGCGATCCTCGGCCCGGTGATCGCCCGGGTGGTGGAACCCGCGGTGCGGCGCACGGTGCTGCGGCGGCGGGCACCCGCGCGGGTAGCCGGCATGCCGGCACCCACGCGTTGAGCGAATTCCCGCGCGTTCTGTCGGTGCCGCTCGGTAGCGTCGTGCGCGGTCGGTTACCGCAGCCGCGCCAGTCACCCTTCCGAGACATCTGGAGCACCGCATGCCCGTACCCGCAGTCGAGGCCGAGGGCCTGGTGAAGACCTTCGGGTCCACCCGTGCGCTCGACGGCGTCGACCTGCTGATCCCGCACGGCACCGTGCTGGGCCTGCTCGGCCCCAACGGCGCGGGCAAGACCACCTGCGTGCGCATCCTGAGCACGCTGCTGCGACCCGACTCGGGGAGCGCGACGGTCGCCGGCGTCGACGTGCTGGCCGACCCGGACGGCGTGCGCCGGCGAATCGGCCTGTCCGGGCAGTTCGCCGCCGTCGACGAGAACCTCACCGGCTTCGAGAACCTCTACATGGTGGCCCGGCTCTACGGGATGTCGCGTACGCACTCCCACGACCGCGCTCGGCAGCTGCTGTCCCGGTTCCGCCTCGACGAGGCGTCCGACCGGCCGGCCAAGGGCTACTCGGGAGGCATGCGCCGCCGGCTCGACCTGGCCGGCGCGCTGGTGGCGCAGCCACCGGTCGTGGTTCTCGACGAGCCGACCACCGGGCTGGACCCGCGCGGCCGGATGGAGACCTGGGAGGTCATCGGCGAGCTGGTCACCGACGGGGCGTCGGTCCTGCTCACCACGCAGTACCTCGAGGAGGCCGACCGGCTGGCCGACACCATCGCGGTGATCGACCGCGGCCGCGTGATCGCGCGGGGTAGCTCCGACGAGCTCAAGGCCCAGGTGGGCGGTGAGCGGCTGGAGCTCGTGATCGAGGACCCGATCCACGTTCCCGACGCGATGCGAGTGCTGGCAGGCATCGGCACCGGGGAGCCCTCGGTCGACGAGCCGGCCCGCCGGGTCGGCGTGCTGGTCGACGGCGGCGCGAAGTCGCTGGTCGAGGCGCTGCGTCGGCTGGACCTGGAGAGCATCACAGTGGTCGACGTCGGGCTGCACCGCCCCACGCTCGACGATGTCTTCCTCGCCCTGACCGGGCACGCCGCGGAGATCCCGTCGGCGTCGAGCAGTGAAGGAGCGACCGAATGACCCCCGGCGTCGCCGCCCCGCGGGGCGGCCTGGTGGCCGCGACGACACGAGTGTTGCGGGACAGCAGCATCATCACCTGGCGCAACGCCGTCAACATCCGCCGCATCCCCGACGCGGTGCTGGGCGCCACCGTGCAGCCGATCATGTTCGTGCTGCTGTTCGCCTACGTCTTCGGCGGCAGCCTCGGGGGTGAGGCCTACCGCGAGTGGCTCATCGCCGGCATCTTCGCCCAGACCGTGGCGTTCAATGTCTTCTTCACCACCATGGGCCTGGCCAACGACCTGCAGAAGGGCATCATCGACCGGTTCCGCGCGCTGCCGATGTCGCGGCTCGCCGTGATCCTCGCCCGTACCACCTCCGACCTGGGTGTCAGCGCGCTGACGCTGGTGGTGATGAGTATCACCGGTCTGATCGTGGGTTGGCGGATCCGCGGCAGCGTGCTCGACGCGGCGCTCGCGTTCGCGCTGCTGCTGCTGTTCTCGTTCGCGATGTCGTGGATCGGGGCGCTGGTCGGGCTCCTGGCGCGCAACGTGGAGGTGGCGCAGAGCGCGGGGCTGATCTGGCTGTTCCCGTTCACGTTCATCTCGTCGGCGTTCGTCCCGGTCGGCAACATGCCGGGCCCGCTGCGGGTGGTGGCCGAGTGGAACCCGGTGAGCGCGGTCGCCCAGGCCAGCCGCGACCTGTTCGGCAACGCCGCCCCACCGGCGTTCCCGCCCCCGGGAGCCTGGCCGGGCGACCACCCGGTGATCTACGGCGCGCTGTGCTGCGTCGCGATCATCGCGATATTCATGCCGCTGACGGTGGCCCGCTACCGCCGCGTCGCCAGCCGCTGATCGGCGACGCGTGCGGGCCTCGGTCGCCTGGCTCAGAGCCCGGCGGCGCGGTAGAGCGAGCCGACCTCGCCCCGGGACAGCGTGCGCACCGTCCCGGGGCGCTGCTCGCCGAGCCGCAGCTCACCGATCGCGGTGCGAACCAGCCGGTCGACGGGGTGACCGACCTCGGTGAGCAGCCGGCGCACCACGTGCTTGCGTCCTTCGTGCAGCACGACCTCGACGAGCGCCTTGCCCGGCAGCGCCTGCACCACCCGGAAGGAGTCGACCGCGACCGGCCCGTCCTCGAGGTCCACTCCGGCACGCAACGTCCGGCCCAGGTCGCGCGGCACCGGCGCGGGCACCTCGGCCAGGTAGGTCTTGAGCACCTGGTAGGAGGGGTGCGTCAACCGGTTCGCGAGCTCGCCGTCGTTGGTCAGCAGCAGCAACCCCTCGGTGTCGGCGTCGAGCCGCCCGACGTGGAACAGCCGCTGCGCGCGGTCGGCGACGTAGTCGCCGACGCAGCGGCGGCCGCGGTCGTCGGACATCGTCGCCTGCACGCCGCGGGGCTTGTTCATCGCCAGGTGCACCACATCGGAACGCAGCTCGAGACGCGCCCCGTCGACGTGGATCACCGCCTGCTCGGGGTCGACCCGCACCCCCATCTCGCGCACCACCTCGCCGTCGACGCTCACCCGGCCCTGCACGATCATCTGCTCTGCGGCTCGCCGGGAGGCCACCCCGGCTTGCGCGAGCACCTTCTGCAGCCGCACCGCGTCAGACATCGTCGATCGCGTCCACATCCGGCAGCAGCGGGGCGATGGGCGGCAGGTCGTCCAGCGTGGACAGTCCGATCCGTTCCAGGAACAGCTCGGTGGTGCGGTAGAGCAAGCCCTGCGTCTCGGGATCGGTGCCGCTGTCCTCCACCAGCCCGCGGGTCAGCAATGTCCGCATCACCCCGTCGACGTTGACGCCGCGCACCGCCGCCACCCGGGAGCGGGTCACCGGCTGGCGGTAGGCGACCACCGCGAGCGTCTCGAGCGCGGCCCGGGTGAGCTTGGCCCGCTGGCCGTCGAGCAGCAACCGCTCGACGAACGGCGCATGCGCGTCGCGGGTGTAGAAGCGCCACCCTTCGCCGATCCGGCGCAGGTCGATGCCCCTGTGGTCGGCGGTGTAGCCGTCGCTGAGGCGGCGCAGCGCCGCGTCCACCCGCTGCACCGGCTGGTCCAGCGCGCCGGCCAGCACCTCCTCCGATGCCGGGGAGTCGACCACGAGCAGCAGCGCCTCGAGCGCGGCGTCCAGCTCGGCGTCGGTCCCCAGCGCGGGCACGCCCTCGGCCCGCTCCGCGTCGCCGGTCGGCTCGCTCATCCGTAGTCCTCGTCGTCGGTTCCGGCGACCTCGACCTGCTGCGGGTCACCCCCGATCCAATGCACCTGCAGCTCGCCCAGCGGGTCGAGCTGCTCGAAGACCACCTCGTCGCCGCGGTAGAGGTCCAGCAGGGCGAGGAACCGGGCCACCACCTCCATCGTGTGCTCGCAGTCGGCGACCAGCACGCGGAAGCTGGCCTGGCCGTCGGCAGCCAGCCGGGCGCGCAGCAACGCGGCGTGCTCGCGCACCGAGACGTGGGAGCCGCGCAGGTGATCGAGTGACACCGCCGGTGGCGGCTTGGGCCGGAACACCGCAGCGGCGATCTCGGCGAAGCGGTCCGCGTCGACACCGAGCATCACCTCCGGCAGCAGCTGCGCGTAGCGGTCCTCCAGCGCCACCGAGCGCGGGTAGCGGCGCAGCGCGCCCGCCTCCAGCTCCGCGAACAATCCCGCGACCTGCTTGTAGGCCCGGTACTGCAGCAGCCGGGCGAACAACAGGTCGCGCGCCTCGAGCAACGCGAGGTCGTCCTCGTTCTCCACCTCGGCGGCCGGCAGCAGCCGCGCCGCCTTGAGATCGAGCAGCGTGGCGGCCACCACCAGGAATCCGGTCGTCTCATCGAGGTCGAAGGCCTCGCCGAGCACCCGCAGGTGGGCGATGAAATCATCGGTCACCCGGTGCAGAGCCACCTCGGTGACGTCCAGCTGCTGCTGCGAGATCAGCTGCAGCAGCAGATCGAAGGGCCCCTCGAAGTTGTCCAGCCGCACGTTGAACCGGCCCGAAGGCAGCTCCTCCGAGGCATCCGCCACTGCCGTCACACGCTCACCGGGCGATCACCTCTCGAGCCAGCGCCCGGTAGGCCTTGGCGCCGGTGGACTTGGGTGCCCAGCGGGTGATCGGCTCACCGGCGACCGTGGTCTCCGGGAACCGCACGGTCCGGTTGATGACGGTGTCGAACACCGTGTCCCCGAATGCCTCGACCACCCGGGACATCACCTCCCGGGCATGCAGCGTGCGCGGGTCGTACATCGTGGCGAGGATCCCGGTGATCTGCAGCTTCGGGTTGAGCCGCTCGCGCACCTTCTCGATCGTGTCGATCAGCAGCGCCACCCCGCGCAGGCTGAAGAACTCGCACTCCAGCGGGATCACCACGCCGTCGGCGCAGGCCAGCGCGTTGACGGTGAGCAGGCCCAGGGAGGGCTGACAGTCGACCAGGACGAAGTCGTAGCGGTCGAGCAGCGGGGCGATCGTACGTCCGAGCGTCTGCTCCCGACCGACCTCGGTGACCAGCTGCACCTCGGCGGCGGACAGGTCGATGTTGCTGGGCAGCAGGTCCATACCCTCGACGTTCGTCGACAGCACCACGTCGTCGGCGGGCGTCCCGCGCTCCATGATCAGGTTGTAGATGGTCCGCTCGAGCTGGTGCGGCGCCACCCCGAGGCCCACCGACAACGCGCCCTGCGGGTCGAAGTCGACCAGCAGCACCTTGCGGCCGTACTCGGTCAGCGCCGCGCCGAGGTTGATCGTCGACGTGGTCTTGCCGACGCCGCCCTTCTGGTTGCACATCGCCACCACCCGGGCCGGACCGTGCCGTTCCAGGTCGGTGGGATGTGGCACGGCGCGGTACGCCCGCCCGGTGGGTCCCGCGTCACCCTCCTCGACATCCGGCTCGTCGTCCGGCGCGGGAGGGCGCGTCACACCTAGCGACTGCTGCGCCGACGTCCAGGTCGACATGGAGCCAGATCCCTCTCTCGACACGGGTGTTCGACAGAAGCCTATGCGGCGGGCCGCAACACCATCAACGCGCCTCGCCGTGGCGCTCCGGGCCTCGTGAGTGGCGATGCGAGTGATGACTCGCATCGCCACTCACAGGGCGCTAGCCACGGGCGCGAGGGTGGGCGGTGGCATAGACCTCCCGAAGCGTGTCCACGGTGACCAGCGTGTAGACCTGCGTGGTGGTCACCGAGGCGTGCCCGAGCAGCTCCTGCACCACGCGGACGTCCGCGCCACCTTCGAGCAGGTGGGTGGCGAACGAGTGCCGCAGCGTGTGCGGCGACACCGTCGCGGCGATCCCCGCCCGGTCGGCGGCTTCCCGCAGCACCGCCCAGGCGCTCTGCCGCGACAGTCGAGCGCCCCGGGAGTTGAGGAACATCGCGGGCACCCCGCGACCACGCAGCGCCAACGCCGGCCGGGCCCGGACCAGGTAGGCATCCACCGCCTCGAGCGCCGGACGACCCACCGGGACGAGGCGCTGCTTGCCCCCCTTGCCGCGCAGCAGCACGGTGCGTCCGTCGGTGTCGAGATCGTCGAGGTCGAGCCCGACCGCCTCGGAGATCCGCGCGCCGGTGGAGTAGAGCAGCTCGAGCAGCGCGCGGTCGCGCAGCCCGCGGGGGGCGTCGCCACCACAGGTCTCCAGCAGCGCCAGCACCTCGGAGACCGCCAGCGCCTTGGGCAACCGCTTCGGCGGGCTCGGCGGGTGCACCGAGGCGGCGACGTCGACCTCCACCAACCCCTCGCGGTGGGCGAAGCGGTGCAGCCCGCGGGCGGCGATCAGCGCCCGTGCGGCCGACGACGGCGCCAGCGGCCGGTGCCGCTGTGCTCCCTCCCGCAACGCGCTGAGAAACCCGGTGACGTGCCCCTCGCCGACCTCGGCGAGGTCGGTCACGCCCGCCGAGGCGAGGTGGTCGGCGTAACGCCGCAGGTCGCGTGTGTAGGAGTCCAGTGTGTTGCGCGCCGTGCCACGCTCCACGGCGAGATGGTCGAGGTAGCTGTCGATCGCGGTGCGCAGCGCGGGCGGCACGGGCAGCTCGTCGGGCTCCCGCGAGACGTCCGCCGCGGGAGCTGGCAGCCGGCCGGCACGACGTGTCACTGCAGTGCGTCCGCCATCGGCACGTACTCCAGGCCGTGCGCCGCCGCCACCTCGGCGAGCACCACCGAGCCGCCGACGATGTTGACGCCGTGCGCCAGCGCGGGATCGTCACGCGCCGCCTGCGGCAACCCCTTGTCGGCCAGCGCGCAGACGTAGGGCAGCGTCACATTGGTCAGTGCCCAGGTGGAGGTGTGGGGCACCGCGCCGGGCATGTTGGCCACGCAGTAGAACACCGAGTCACCGACCGTGAAGGTGGGGTCTGCGTGCGTGGTGGGCCGGGAGTCGGCGAAGCAGCCGCCCTGGTCGATCGCGATGTCGACCAGTGCCGAGCCCGGGCGCATCCGTCGCACGACGTCGTTGCTGACCAGGGTGGGGGTCTTGGCGCCCGGTACGAGCACGGCCCCGATGACCAGGTCCGCCCACAGGCAGGCCTGCTCCACCTCGTGGGCGTTCGACGCGATGGTCTGCACGTGGCCGCGGTAGACGAAGTCGATCTCGCGCAGCCGGTTGATGTCGGTGTCGAGCACCATCACCTCGGCCTGCATGCCCAGCCCGATGGCCGCCGCGTTCATCCCGGACACCCCGGCCCCGATGACGGCGATCTTGCCCGCGGGGACACCCGGCACGCCGCCGAGCAGCACCCCGCGACCGCCCTGGGCCTTCTCCAGGCAGTGCGCGCCGACCTGTGGCGCCATCCGGCCGGCCACCTCGCTCATCGGGGCGAGCAGCGGCAGCGATCCGTCGGTCAGCTGCACCGTCTCGTATGCCACGGCGTCGATACCCGAGTCGATCAGCGCACGGGTGGTCCGCTGCGACGCCGCCAGGTGCAGGTAGGTGAACAGGATCTGGCCCTTGCGCAACCGGTGGTGTTCCCCGGCCACCGGCTCCTTGACCTTGAGCACCAGCCCGGCGTAGCCCCAGACCTCGTCGGCGGTGGGCACGATCCGGGCGCCCGCGGCGACGTACTCGCCGTCGGGGAACGCCGACCCAGCCCCCGCATCCTGCTCGACGAGCACCTCGTGGCCGCGGCGGGTCAGCTCGAGCACCCCGGCGGGGGTCGTCGCCACCCGGTACTCGTGGTTGCGCAGCTCACGCGGGACACCGATCTTCACGACGACCTCCCTGGCTGGGTCTGACCTGGTGCCGGGTCTCGGCCGGGTGCGGGCAGCGTAGCGAGCGTGCGAGGTCGAGCGGTGACCCCGTAGCACTACCGCCCGCGCGCCGCGAAGCGGGTGGGCCGGTCCCGCCACGGCGCGTGCAACGGGCGCTGCGAGGCTGCGCCGGACAGCACCGCATGGGCGGCCAGCAGCCCCGCCATGGTGGGCCCGTTGACGACCTCCCCGGCGAGCACCCGGGCCACGGCGTCCGCCAGCGCGACCCGGTCGATGGCCAGGTCGGCCTCCTCGTCGTCCGCGCCGGTCGGCCGCTCGACCTCGACCAGATCGCGGGCCAGGTAGATCCGCACGGTCTCGTCGCTCAACCCGGGTGACCCCGCGACGTCGACCAGCAGCGACCAGTCGGAGGCCGCCAGCCCGGTCTCCTCGCGCAGCTCCCGGCTCGCCGTCGCAACGGGGTCCTCCCCCGGCTCGTCGAGCAGCCCGGCGGGCAGCTCCCACAACCGGCGCTCCAGCGGGTGGCGGTACTGGTGGATCATGACGACGCGCGCCCGCTCGTCCAGCGCCACGACGGCGACGGCTCCGGGGTGCTCGATCACCTCGCGTTCCGTGGCCCGCCCGCCGGGCATCACCACCTGGTCGCACCGCAACGCCAGCACCCGCCCGACGTACATCGTCTCGCTGCGCGCGACCGGGAACGCGTGCGGTGGGCTCACCGGTTGGCCCCGGCGCGCTCGGGTAGCTCGACGGGCAGCCGGTCGGCCGCTCGGTAGTCCAGCGCGGCTCGGACGAACGCGGCGAACAGCGGATGCGGGCGGGTGGGCCGGCTCTTGAGTTCGGGGTGGGACTGCGTGCCGACGAAGAACGGATGCATGCATACCGGCAGCTCGACGAACTCGACCAGGTAGCCGTCCGGCGAGGTCCCGCTGACCAGCAGTCCGGCGGCGGCGAGCCGCTCGCGGTAGGAGTTGTTGACCTCGTAACGGTGCCGGTGGCGCTCGGAGACCTCGGTCGTCCCGTAGGCAGTGGCCACCACCGAACCCGGAACCAGCACGGCGGGATAGCCACCGAGGCGCATCGTCCCGCCCATGTCTCGCTGCCCGGCCACCACCTCGGTCTGATCGGGCATCGTCGAGACCACGGCATCGGGCGTGTCCTCGAACTCGGCGGAGCCGGCGGCGTCGAGCCCAGCGAGGTGGCGGGCGGCCTCGATCACCATGCACTGCAGCCCGAGGCACAGCCCCAGCGTGGGAATTCCCTGGGTGCGAGCGTGGTGGATCGCCCCGATCTTGCCCTCGATCCCCCTGACGCCGAACCCACCCGGCACCAGCACCCCGTCCACCCCGTGCAGCGCGCCGGCCGCGCCGGACGGTGTCTCGCAGCTGTCGGAGGCGACCCAGACGATCTCCACCCGAGCCCGGTGGGCGAAGCCGCCCGCTCGCAGCGCCTCGGTGACGGACAGGTAGGCGTCGGGCAGATCGATGTACTTGCCGACCAGCGCGATCCGCACCGTCTCGGCGGGATCGTGCACCCGCTCGAGCAGGTCGCCCCACACCGTCCAGTCGACGTCGCGGAACGGCAGCCCGAGCCGCCGCACCACGTAGGCATCGAGGCCCTCGGAGTGCAGCACCTTCGGGATGTCGTAGATCGAGGGCGCGTCCGGGGCCGCCACCACCCCGTCGGTGTCCACATCCGACATCAGGGCGATCTTGCGCTTGAGATTGTCCGGGATCTCCCGGTCGGCGCGGCACACCAGCGCGTCGGGCTGGATACCGATGTTGCGCAGCGTGGCCACCGAGTGCTGCGTCGGCTTGGTCTTCAGCTCGCCGGACGGGGCGAGGTAGGGCACCAGCGACACGTGCAGGAACAGGCAGTTGTCGCGTCCCACGTCGTGGCGGACCTGGCGGGCCGCCTCCAGGAACGGCAGCGACTCGATGTCGCCGACCGTGCCGCCCACCTCGGTGATCACGACGTCGGGGGGGTTGCCGTCCTCACCGGGTTCGGCCATCGCCTCGATCCGTGACTTGATCTCATCGGTGATGTGCGGGATCACCTGCACGGTGTCGCCGAGGTACTCGCCGCGGCGCTCCTTGGCGATCACGGCCGAGTAGATCTGACCGGTGGTGACATTGGCCCGGCCGGTCACGTCCCGGTCGAGGAACCGTTCGTAGTGGCCGATGTCGAGATCGGTCTCGGTACCGTCCTCGGTGACGAACACCTCGCCGTGCTGGAACGGGTTCATCGTCCCCGGGTCGACATTGAGGTACGGGTCGAGCTTCTGCATCGTGACCCGCAGCCCACGAGCGGTCAGCAGCTGGCCGAGGCTGGATGCGGTGAGGCCCTTACCCAGCGAGGAGGCGACGCCCCCGGTGACGAAAAGGTGCCTGGTCGGGCGAACCTGCTGCGCCAAGGCCTCTCCCCGTGGTCGTCGGAGACCGGCGCGACATCCGCGACCGGTTCACGGTGCGGCGGGCGGCGAGCCGCCGACCACGGAGCTTCACGGTAACACCGCGGGTGCGCCTGCCGCCTGTCAACCCGCGAAGCTGTCTCAGCCCGCGACATCGGGGGCCACCGCCTGCGCATTGCCCGCGGTGCCGTAGCGCCCGGCCCGGCCCTCGAACTGCTCGGCGAGCGCGAGCACGGTGGTGACCCGGCCCGCCGCGCTGCCGACGTCGTCCACGGTCGAGAGCAGCGAACTGGCCGCGGTGTCGGCCCGCACCACGCCGATCGCGCCGTTGCCCGCCGCCGACCCCGGCCGCCCGGCGAGTACCGCGCCGGAACCCGACCGGTCGAGCTCGGTGGCGAACCGCGCCACCGTGCCCGCCCGGTCACCACTACCGTCACCGGACACCGCGCCACCCGTCAGCACCACCGCGAGCTGTGCGGGTTGCAGCTGCGGGCCGGAGCGGATGAACCCGCCGTCACCGAGCCCGGCAAGCACGGCGGCGGTCTCCTCCGGACTCGCCTGCGGCTGGCCCGTCTCGGGATCGACCAGCAGCAGCGAGCCGAGCAACCCGCCGGCCAGTGTGCCGGCGTCCGGCGCGGTCGGCAGCGTCACGCCGGCGGGCAGCAGCCGCGTCGTGAGGTCGATGAGCTGGGCCGAGCGGGCCGGGTCGGTGAACGCCTCGGTCAGCTGCACCTCACCGGTCACCGTCGCGCCCGCGCTGCGCAGCAGCCCGGTCAGCGCGTCACGGTCCTCCGGCGCGGCCGAAGCGGTGGTGACGATCACGATGCTGCGGTCGGCCAGTACCCCCCGCACCGCGCGGTCGCCCACCGCGCTGCCGAAGGCCTCGGCGTCGGCGAGCCGGGCCTGCAGGCTGTTGTTCTCCGCCTGCAGGTCGGCGACCTGCCGGGCCAGCTGCTCGCGGTCCGAGCTCAGCCCGGACAGGAGGCGGTCGCTGATCGCCGTCGAACCGAGCACCACGCCCAGCGCGAGCGCGAGGAAGACGGCACCGATGGAGATGACATGGTAACGCAACGAGATCACGGTCTAGGTCAGCCCCTTGAGCCACGAGAGCAGGTCGTTCCACGAGTCGACGACGAGGCCGGTGTAGGCGCCACCGACGTCGGAGACGAGCAGCGCCGTGGCGACCGCGATCAATGCGGCCAGCACCATCAGCAGGACGACTCCGCCCGACACCCGGCTGCGGTGCAACGCCGCGACGGCCTTGCCGTCGACGAGCTTGCTGCCCAGCCGCAGTCGGGTCAGGAAGGTGGACGGGTTGGAGCCCGACCGGCCGCGATCGAGGAACTCGTGCAACGTCGCCGACAGGCCCACGGTGATGACCAGGGAAGCTCCGTGCGCATCGACGAGCAGCAGCGCGAGGTCCTCGGGGTTGGCTACCGCGGGGAACGTCACGCCGCCGCTGCCCAGGTCCTGGATCCGTTCCAGACCGGGTGCGTGGCCGTCGGGCTGGGCGGGGATCACGACCTCGGCCCCGCAGGTCAGCGCGGCGGCACCGATCTGGTTGGGATCACCGACGATCAGGTGCGGCCGGTGCCCGGCCTCCCGCAATGCGTCGGCGCCCGCCTCGACACCGACCAGCACGGGTTGGTACTCGCGGATGAAGTGGCGCAGTGCGCGCAGATCCTCCGCGTGGTCGTAGCCGGCGGCCACCACCAGCACCTGGCGGCCGTGCAGGGCGACGTCGACAGCCGGTACCCCGACGCCGTCGAGGATCAGCGGGCGCTCGTGGCGCAGGAACTCGATGGTGTTCGCCGAGAACGCTTCGAGCTGCGCGGACAGGCCCGTCTTCGCCTCGATCATGTGGTCGGCCACCGAGTTCGCGGTCTGTTCCGTGCCCCGGGCCAGTTCCTTGTCCCCGGCGTAGACGGCGCCCTCGTGCAGCCGCAGCTTCGCGCCGTCCTTGATGACGCCGCGCAGCACGTCGGGCCCGACGCCGTCGACCAGCACGATGCCTGCGCCGACGAGGATCTCGGGACCCAGGTTCGGGAACCGCCCCGAGATCGAGGGTGCGGCGTTGACCACCCCTGCGACCTCCGCGGCGACCAGCGCGTCGGCGGTCCGGCGGTCGAGGTCGACCTGATCGAGCACGGCGATGTCGCCGGGGCCGACCCGGCGCAGCAGCGCGTCGGTCCGCCGGTCGACCCGGGCAACGCCGGTCGTCCCTGGCGGGGCCTCGCCGGAGCGGGTGAGCAGGCCGGAGAGCTTCATGGGAGATGATGATGGCAAACCCGGCGGCCCTGGCCCGGTAGGCGCGCCGGGGTTGGTGGCTCTCCAACCCCTCGCTCAGCCGGCCTTGCGGCGACGGGGGCGGGTGTCGGCGGCGGCCGCCGCGAGCAGCTCCTCCGCGTGGGCCCTGCCGGTCTCGGTGTCGTCGAGCCCGGCGAGCATCCTCGCGAGCTCGGCGACACGGGCCTGCCCGTCGAGCTCGCGGACCCCGCTGCGTGTCAGCCCGGTGGAATAGGTCGCCTTGTCCACCACGAGGTGCCGGTCGGCGTAGGCAGCGACCTGCGGCAGGTGGGTGACGACGACCACCTGGTGGGTCCGGGCGAGCCGGGCCAGCCGACGCCCGATCTCCACGGCGGCACGCCCGCCGACGCCGGCGTCGACCTCGTCGAAGACCAGCGTGGGCACCGGGTCGGCATCGGCCAGCACCACCTCCAGCGCGAGCATCACCCGGGACAGCTCGCCACCGGATGCTCCCTTGTGGACCGGCAACGACGCCGCACCGGGGTGCGGGGCCAGCTGCAACTCCACCTCGTCCGTCCCATCAGGACCGGCGTGGCACCGCCGGCCCTCCACCGTGAGGGCGTGCGGGTCACCGTCGGCGGCCGCCGGCACCCCCACCTCGACCTGCAGCGTGGCCTGGGTCATCGCCAGACCTGCGAGCTCGGCCGTGACGGCCTCGGCGAGCCGGCGCGCCGCCTCGTTGCGCGCGCTGCTGATCTCGGCGGCATGGCCCGCCAGCTCGGCGGCCAGCTCGTCGCGCCGGGCAGCCAGCGCCACCAGCGTCTCCTCGGAGGTGTCCACCTCGCCCAGCCGGGTGCGGGCCTGCTGCGCCCAGGCCAGCACACCGTCGACATCGGCGGCGTACTTGCGGGTCAGAGCCTTGAGCTCGGCCTGCCGGGACAGCACCTCCTCGAGCCGTCCCGGATCGGCGTCGAGACCCTCCAGGTAGCCGGACAGCTCGGCGCCGACGTCTGCGAGCAGCGCTGCGGCATCCTGCAGCCGAGGTGCCAGCGCGTCCAGCGCGGGGTCGCCGGTGCCCTGCAGCCTGCGTCGAGCCTCCCCCACGAGGCCCAACGCACCCGGCGCATCGTCGTCGGCGGTGTCGGCGGCCGCGCCGGAGACCGCGGTCTGCGCGGTCGCCGCGGTCTCGCGGAGCTGGTCGGTGTCGGCGAGCCGACGGGCCTCGGCGACGAGCGCCTCGTCCTCGCCGGGCTGCGGGTCCACCGCGGCGATCTCGGCCAGCCCGTGGGAGAGCAGGTCGGCCTCCCGGGCCAGCTCACGGGACCGCTCGTGGCGCTCGGTGAGCTCGGCGCAGACACCGACCCAGTCCTGCCGGGTCCGCCGGTAGGCGGCCAGCGGGCGGGCGACGGCGTCGCCGCCGAAGCGGTCCAGCACGGCGCGCTGCTGCGCCGGCCGCAACAGCCGGAGCTGGTCGTTCTGCCCGTGCACTGCGAGCATCCCGTCGGCGAGGTCGGCGAGCACGCCCGCCGGCACCGAGCGACCGCCCAGGTGCGCGCGGGAACGCCCGTCGGCGCCGACGGTGCGGCTGGCGATGAGGCTGCCGTCCTCATCGGTCCGCGCGCCGGTCTCCGCGACGAGCTCGGCCGCAGGGCTCCCCTCGGCGGGGTGCAACCACGCCTCCACCACCGCCCGATCGGCGCCGCTGCGCACCCGGGAGGCGTCGGCGCGGCCGCCACCGAGCAGGTGCAGGCCGGTGACGACCATCGTCTTGCCCGCACCGGTCTCGCCGGTGATGACGGTCAGTCCCGGGTGCAGGTCGAGCGTGGCCTCGTCGATGACACCGAGGCCCTGGATGCGCATCTCGGTGAGCACGCCCGGCACCCTAGCGCGCGCCGCCGACGGGTTCAGGGCCGCGCCGGGCCGCGCCAGCCCTGCACCGGCAGCTCGAACTTGCGCACCAGCCGGTCGGTGAACGGCGTGTCGTGCAGCCGGACCAGCCGCACCGGCGTGGCACCCCGCACCGCCTCCATCCGCGATCCGGGCGGCAGCTCGACAGTGCGCCGCCCGTCGCAGCACAGCGCCGCGCTGTGGCCGTGGACGTCGACCTCGACCGCCACCACCGAGTCGGGCGACACCACCAGCGGCCGGGCGAACAGGGCGTGCGCATTATTGGGCACCACGAGCAGCGCGTCGACATCCGGCCACACGACGGGCCCGCCCGCGGAGAACGCATAGGCCGTCGACCCGGTCGGCGTGGCGCAGAGCACCCCGTCACAGCCGAATCCCGACACCGGCCGGGCATCCACCTCGAACACCAGCTCGAGAACCCGTTCCCGGCTGCTCTTCTCCACGCTGGCCTCGTTGAGCGCCCAGGTGCTCAGCAGCGGGGTGCCGTTCACCGTGGCCGTGACGTCGATCGTCATCCGCTCGTCGATCGCGTAGTCACCCGTGCCGATGGCCCGGACCGCTGCGTCGAGGCCATCGCGGTCGGCCTCGGCCAGGAACCCGACCCGCCCGAGATTCACCCCGAGCACCGGCACTCCGGCGGGCCGCGCGAGCTCCGCCGCCCGCAGCAGCGTGCCGTCGCCACCCAGCACGATGACCAGCTCGACGCCCTCGGCCGCCTCGGGTCCCGTGGGCACCACCCGTGCGTTCGACGGCGTGGTCGGCCCGGCCTCGTCGGCGAGCACCCGCAGCGCCATCCCCGCTTCGTCGAGGCACCGGTCGACCCGCTCGGTTGCCCGCACGTGGTCCGGCAGACCGGTGTGCATCACCAGCAGTGCCTCGCGCCCGGGGCTCACTGCGGGCCCTCCCGCACCGCGGCACGCACCAGCTCGTCGGCTCCCGGTTGCGGCGCCGCCCTTCCCAGGCGCAACCACAGGAAGTACTCGACGTTGCCCGCGGGGCCGGGCAGCGGGCTGGCCGTGACGCCCTGCAGCGCTGCACCGTGCTGTTGCGCCACGGAGACGACGTCGAGCACCGCGGCCTCGCGCAGCGCCGGGTCGCGCACCACACCCCCGCTTCCCAGCCGCTCGCGGCCGATCTCGAACTGCGGTTTGACCATCGGGACGAGGTCACCGCCGGCCACGGTGCACGCCAGCAGCGCCGGGAGCACCAGCCGCAGTGAGATGAAGGACAGGTCGGCGACGGTGAGCTCGACCGGGCCGCGGAGAGTCGCCGGGTCGAGGTGGCGCACGTTCGTCCGGTCGTGCACCGTCACCCTGGGATCGGTGCGCAACCGCCACGCGATCTGACCGTACCCGACATCCACGGCGACGACCTGCAGCGCGCCCTCGTGCAGCAGCACATCGGTGAAACCCCCGGTCGAGGCTCCCGCGTCGAGGCAGCGCCGTCCGGCGACCCGCAGCCCCGCAGGCGCGAACCGTTCGAGTGCCCCGACCAGTTTGTAGGCCCCCCGGGACGCCCAGTCGGGACCCGCCGTGGCCTCGGCGACGGTCACCGGCGTGTCGGCATCGACCCCGGTCGCGGCCTTGCTGGCGGGCAACCCGCGGACGCTGACGCGACCGTCCTCGACGAGGCATGCCGCGTGCTCCCGCGAGCGGGCCAGCCCGCGGCGAACGAGTTCCGCGTCCAGCCGACCCCGTCGCGGCACGTCAGACCTCGTCGATATGGGACAGCGCTGCGGCCAGCGACTCATGCAGTGCGTCGAAGCGCTCGACGTGCTCCGCGACGGGCAACGCGTCGAGGTCGGCCAGCCGCGACAGCGCCTCGGTGACACCGTCGACGGGGTGGGGCTGGTCGGGTGGCGAGGTCATCCGGCTCTCCTCCGCCGCAGGGACTCCTGCCACGCTAACCGACAGCGCGCTCCTGGGCCCTGCTCGGGCTGACGGGCGAACCCGCGAGTCCCAGTGCCCGCAGCGCCGCCGCGGCCGCGGCATCGGTAGCAGTGACGGTCACGACGCCCCCGGGACCCGCCCACCACTGGTGACACAGCGCGCGCAGCGCGTCCAGTGCCTCGTGGTGCCCCGCGCCGTCGCTGTGCAGTGTCAGTTCGTCGCCGGTGACCGTGGCGCGCCAACCGGGTCGCTCGCCGATGCGCAGCGCCTCCGGTTCCTCGCCCAGCGCGGCGACGTCCGCGCCGACGAAGGTCGGCCGCTGTCCTGCCGGGGCCGCCAGCAACGCCGGCGCGTCGGTGACCCCGCTGAGCACCAGCAGAGATTCCATCACCCCGTGCGCGGCAGCGATGTCGGTTTCGAGCCGGTCGCCGACCAAGAGCGGGTGGCGGGCGCCGAGCCGCTCCACTGCAGCGTCGACGAGGGCACGGGCCGGCTTGCCCGCCACCAGCGGCTCGCGGCCGGTCGCCGCGCGCAGTGCCGCCACCAGCGCGCCGTTGCCCGGCAGCTCCCCACGCTCGGTCGGCAGGGTCGTGTCGATGTTGCACGCGACCCACACGGCACCCGCCCGGATCGCCAGGCAGGCCTCCGCCAGCAACGGCCACGCCGTCTCCGGCGAGTGCCCCTGGATCACACCGCTGGGGTCGGCGTCTGCCTTCCGGACCGGACGCAGCCCCACCGCCTCCACCTCGGCCGCCAGCGCGTCCGTTCCCACGACCAGGATCGCGCTGCCGGGCGCGAGCCGGTCCGCGAGCAACGCCGCCGCGGCCTGTCCGCTGGTCACCACCTCGTCAGCGGCCACCTCGACGCCCACGGAGACCAGATGCTCGGCGACCTGCCCCGGGCTGCGGGACGCGTTGTTCGTCACGAACGCCATCCCGACGCCCGACCCGCGCAGCGCGCCGACGGTGCCCGGCGCCGCGGGGATCGCCACCTCGCCCCGGTACACCGTGCCGTCGAGGTCGAGCAGGAGCCCGTCATAGCCTGCATGCACGGCGGTCACGGCTCGACGGACCCGTCGCTGAGCTCGGCCGCGCGCTCACCGGCGTCGGTCTCATCCTCGACATCGGCGTCGGCCGCAGCCAGGAACCAGCGGATCGCATCCTGCACGCGCCCGGCCATGAGCAAATTGTCCGCGTAGGCGTATCGCAACCGCGCCACCCACGGCTCCCCCGCCTCGGCGTCGAGCTCGGGTCCCTGCAGCGCCACGACGGCAGCGTCGAGCTGACCGAGATCGCGTCGAGCGCCCGCCGCCACGATGCGCAGCTCCGCCGCCTCGGCCGGCCCGAGGTGGCGCGCGTCCCCGCCACGGGCGACTTCCAATGCACGCTCCGGACGCCCCAACGCGCGCTCGCAGTCCGCCAGTACCGCCAGGTGAGCCGGCCGACCGCTGAGGCGGCGAGCCGCCCTCAGCTCGGCCAGCGCCTCGCTCCACTCGCCCGCGTGGTATGCCGCGAGTCCCGCCGCCTCGCGCACCGCCGCCACCCGGCTACCACGGCTGCGGGCGAAGCGCGCATGCGCAAGCGCGGTCTGCGGATCCTCGTCGATCATGCGGCCCACCACCACCAGATGACCGCCGACCAGATCGGCCAGACCCTTCGGCAGCGTGTTCAGCTCCTTGCGTACCTCCGCGTCGAGGTCGGCGGCGTCAGCGTCAGCCGGCAGTTCCGGACGCCGCGGATCGCCTCGCCCCTCGTGCTCCGCACTCGCGCCCGTAGCCGGGCGTGCACGCCCCGGCGCACCACCCCGCGGGCGGTCGTCGCGTCCACGCCCCCCGGCGTTCCGCTGGTCCCCCGCCCCCGTCCCGGGCCGGTCCTGCCGCCGCTCCCGACTACCGGACCGACCGTCACGACCCTGTTGCGCTGACACCCGAGACCTCCGTACCGATCGACACGAAAGGGGCCCCCGCTGACGGAGGCCCCTTTCGTGCGCTGCAAGTTGTGTTCGGCGGTGTCCTACTCTCCCACACCCTGTCGGGTGCAGTACCATCGGCGCTGGAGGGCTTAGCTTCCGGGTTCGGAATGGGTGCCGGGCGTTTCCCCTCCGCTGTGGCCGCCGTAACTCGTGTGGAGTTGTGGCCGGGGTGTCTCGGCCGTGCTCCGAGAGCTGCACAGTGGACGCGTAGCATGTTTGTGGCAAGTCCTCGG